>NZ_CEEDAR010000018.1:0-367905 GCF_979252985.1 Clavibacter sp. AC415
TCATGGATGACGTTCCCGCGCTGACCTCGGTCTGGGCGTTGTACTCGCCCTGCAGAACTCCATGATGTTGACGCCGTGCTGTCCCAGCGCCGGCCCGATGGGCGGTGCGGGGTTGGCGGCGCCTGGCCTTGATCTGCAGCTTGATCAGACCCGTGACCTTCTTCTTCGGTGCCATTTCTCTTCCTTCTCCTTGATTGCTAGATCGAGCGGGCCGCGCGGCCCGACATCGCGCTGGAGGGGCTCCTGGTGACCTGGTCGAAGCCGTAGCTCGACCGGGGTCTCGCGCTCGAACAGGGAGACGAGGACGGTGAGCTTGCCCGCTCCTCGGGCTTCGATCTCGCTGATGGAGCCGGGGAGGCCCGCGAACGAGCCCTCCTTGATCGTGATGGTCTCGCCGATCTCGAAGTCGACCTCGGCGGCGACGACGCGCTGCGCCTGGCCGCCCTTGGTGGGCTGGCCCTTGACCTGCGCCACGCTCCTTGATCTCGACGAGGCGTCTTCAGCATGGAGAAGGCCTCCTCGAACCGCAGGGGCGTGGGGTTGTGGGCGTTGCCCACGAAGCCCGTGACGCCGGGGGTGTGGCGGACGACCGACCAGCTGTCCTCGTTGAGGCTCATGCGCACCAGCACGTAGCCGGGGATGCGCACGCGGTTGACCATCTTGCGCTGGCCGTTCTTGATCTCGACGACGTCCTCCGATCGGGACCTCGATCTGGTAGCAGGTCGTCGGTCCATGTTGAGCGCACACGATGCGGTTCTCGATGTTGCTCTTCACGCGGCGCTCGAAGCCCGCGTAGGAGCGGACGACGTACGGCTTGCCGGGCTTGGAGCGGAGCTCCTTGCGGAAGTCCTCGTACGGGTCTGACCTCGGGGGCGTCCTCGTCCGCCGCGGCCGCGTCGGCCGTGTCGTCGTCGGGCACCAGGTCGGCCTCGGCCTCCGCGACGTCCTCGGCGGTGGCGGGCGTGACCTCGGCGGGCTCGAGCGCCTCCTCGGCTGCCTCCTCCTCCGCCTCGTCGTCGGTCGCCTCGACGGCGGCCTCGGCCTCGTCGGCGGAGTCGACGTCGAGCGCGTCCTCGACGATGGCGTCGGCCTCGGGGTCGTCGACGGACTCCATCGCGTCGAGCGCGGCCGTCAGGTCGGTCTCGACGTCGTCGCCCTCGACGTGCAGGGCGGTGTGCTCCGCCGCGTCCGAGCTGCCCTCGGATGCGGTGGTGACGGAACCCTCCTGGGCCTCGTCCACCTCGGAGGACTGCTCCGCCGCGGGGGCGAGGTCGACGTCGTCGCGCTTGCTCTCGGCCAATGGATCTACTTCCCTCGTTCTTCGTCGTGCATGTACGTCTCGTGCCGTGCGGCTCCGGCACGCGCGGAGGCGGATCGACGCCGACCCGCAGGCGCTCCCGGCCCTCGTGCGCCGCGGCGCGGGGGGCCGTTGGACCCCGTGCGACCGCCGTCCCGGTCCGTGCCGCCCCCGTGCGGAGGCCCCGGTGCTAGGCGCCGTTGCCGAACACCACGATGGCGAGGTACCCGAACAGCTGGTCGAGGAGCGAGACGATCACCATCATCACGATGACGAAGGCCAGGACCACTCCCGTGAACGTGAGCAGCTCCTTGCGGGTGGGGGTGACCACCTTCTTGAGCTCCTGCACGACCTGCTTGATGAAGAGCACCAGCCGGGCGAAGGGGTTGCGTCGCGCGTCCCGCTGCTCGCGAGCCTGCGCGACGATCTCCTCGCTCGGCTCGTCGCACGATCTTCCGCGCCACGCGTGGGTCCCTTCCTGCATTGCTCAGGCGCCTCCCGGAGATCGGGCGAGCCGCGACGGGCCGCGTCCGTGGACGCGGATCGACCGCAGCAGGGCGGACAGGACTCTGAAAAACCTGCAACCTGCGGTTTTGGAGACCGCTGCTCTACCAATTGAGCCACCACCCTCTGCGTCGGCGCCCGCCTGCCCCTGCACCCCACCACCGTGCGAGCACGGACGGAAGAGGGCGCGGAAGAGCATGGCGGAGATACCGACCCGGCACGTAGTGTACCAGCATCCGCGCCCGGCGCGGTGCCCGGACCCCCGTCCGACGGGCGTCGGCGCCCGCGTGGCGCGCCGTCCGGATCCCTATGCTCGCAGGTATGTCCGAACCGCAGAGCACCGTCCCCCTCAGCCGGCGTCTCCACCCGCATCGGTCTCCATCGCCGAGTCCGCGACCCTCAAGGTCGACGGCAAGGCCAAGGCCCTGCAGGCTGCCGGGCGTCCCGTGATCAGCTTCGCGGCGGGCGAGCCCGACTTCCCGACGCCCGACTACGTGGTCGAGGCCGCGGCCGAGGCCGCCCGGGATCCCCGCAACCACCGCTACACCGCCGCCGCCGGCCTCCCCGACCTCCGCGAGGCGATCGCCGACAAGACGCGCGCCTCCTCCGGCCTCGAGGTGGGGATCGACCGGATCATCGTCACCAACGGCGGCAAGCAGGCCGTGTACCAGGCGTTCCAGACGCTGCTCGACCAGGGCGACGAGGGTCCTCGTCCCCCACGCCGTACTGGACGACCTACCCCGAGGCCATCCGGCTCGCAGGCGGCGTCCCCGTCGACGTGTTCGCGGGCGCCGACCAGGGCTACCTCGTCACCGTCGAGCAGCTCGAGGCCGCATGGACCCCGCGCACGAAGGTGCTGCTGTTCGTCTCGCCCTCCAACCCCACGGGCGCTCGTCTACTCCCGGGAGCAGACGCGCGAGATCGGCGAGTGGGCCGATGCCAAGGGCCTCTGGGTGATCAGCGACGAGATCTACCAGGACCTCGTCTACGACGGGGCCGAGGCCGCGAGCATCGTCGACGTCGTGCCGGCGCTGGCCGACCGCACGATCCTCGTCAACGGCGTCGCCAAGACCTACGCGATGACCGGCTGGCGCGTGGGGTGGATGGTCGGCCCCGCCGACGCCATCAAGGCCGCGGGCAACCTGCAGTCGCACCTCTCCTCCAACGTCTCCAACGTCTCGCAGCGTGCGGCCGTCGCGGCGCTCCGCGGCCCGCGCGACACCGTCGACCGGATGCGGGAGGCGTTCGACCGCCGCCGCCGCACGATCGTCGCCGAGCTCGACGCCATCCCGGGCTTCGTCACGCCGACGCCGCAGGGCGCGTTCTACGTCTACCCGGACGTCACGGGCCTGTTCGGCCGCGAGATCGACGGCGTGACGCCCACGAGCTCGCTCGAGGTCGCCGACCTGCTGCTGGAGAAGGCGGAGGTCGCGGCGGTCCCCGGCGAGGCGTTCGGCCCGAGCGGCTTCCTGCGCTTCAGCTACGCCCTCGGCGACGAGGCGCTCCTCGAGGGCGTGCGGCGGATCCGCGACCTGCTGGCCTGACCCGGCCGCCCGGCCGACGCCGAGCGGCCGGGCGGGTCGGCCCTCCCTAGAGGGAGAGGCCGACCAGCACGGGCTCCGGCTGCAGGATCACGCCGTGCTCGCTCATGACCCGGCCCTGCACGTAGCGCGCGAGGGCGGCGACGTCCTCGGCGGTGGCGGTGCCGCGGTTGGTGAGCGCGAGCGTGTGCTTCGAGGAGACCGCGGCGCCCGATCCCGGCAGCCGGAAGCCGCGCTGCACGCCCGAGCGCTCGATGAGCCACGCGGCGCTGAGCTTCACGGCAGCGGGCTCGCGACGGCGGCGCGCGACGGCCTCGCGCTCGATCGCCTCCGCGACCTCCCACTGGTCGCCGAGCGGGACGACGAGGTCCTCGGCGGGTCCTCCTGCGGCCAGCGCGGGGCATCGGCCGGCAGTGTGCGGGCGAAGGCGGCGCTGACGATCGGGTTGGTGAAGAAGGATCCGGCGCTCCAGGTGTCGGGGTCCGCGTCGTCGAGCACCATGCCCTTGGACGCGCGGAGCGCCAGCACGGTCTCGCGCACGCGGGCGACGGGCACGCGGTCGCCGAGCTCGACGCCGAGGGCGCCCGCCAGCTGCGCGTACGCCACCGGCAGGCCGAGCGCGTCGGGGCCCTCGCCCCGCGCGAGCGCGAAGTCCACCGCGAGCACGACGCCCGCGCGGCCGCGCTTCAGCGACGACGTGCGGTACCCGAGCCCGAGGTCGGCGGCGCTCAGGCGCTCCACCTCGCCCGTCTCGTAGTCGAGGAAGTCGACGGCCTCGAGGACGTCGGCGACCTCCTGGCCGTACGCGCCGATGTTCTGCACCGGGCGAGGCGCCGGTCGACCCCGGGATCCCGGAGAGCGCCTCGAGGCCCGCGAGGCCGTCGGCCACGGTGCGCTCCACGAGCGCGTCCCACGGCTCGCCGGCCTGCACGCGCACGAGCACGGTCCCGTCGGGGCGCTCCTCGCCGACCTCGACGCCGCGCGTCGCGATGCGGACGACCGTCCCCGGCGATCCCCTCGTCGGAGACCAGGGCGTTGGAGCCGCCGCCGAGGACCACCCAGTCCTCGCCGACGGACCACAGGCCGAGCAGCGTGTCGACGAGCTCGGTCGCGCTCGCTCACGGTCACGAGCTCCTCCGCAGGGCCGCCGACACGGAGCGTCGTGAGGTCGGCGAGCGGGGCGTCACGGTGGGTCTGGATCGTCACGGGTGCCCGACGCGAGCCGGACGTGCGCCTGCGCGCGGCCGAGCACCGTCTTGCCGTCGACCGAGGCGGCGATGTCGATGCGGATACGGTCCCCGCCTCGGGGTCGATCGCGCCGACCTTGGCGACGATCGTCATGTGCTGCCCGTCGGCGGGATCCACGACCACGGGCCGCGTGAAGCGCACGCCGTACGCGACGATGCGGGCCGGATCGCCCGCCCCAGTCGGCGACGGGCTGCACGGCCTGGCCCATGGTGAGCATGCCGTGCGCCAGCACGCCCGGGAGCCCGACCGACGCGGCGACGTCGTCGCGGTAGTGGATGGGGTTGAAGTCGCCCGACGCGCCCGCGTAGCGGACGAGGGGAGATCGCGGGTGAGATGGAGGGAGCGCTCGGCGACGACCTCGCCCACCGCGAGGTCGGCCAGCACGGGCACGGCGGATGCGGCGCTCACGCGTCGTCCCCCCGCACGACGAGGGTCGAGCACCGGCGGTGACGACATGGGCGCCGGACGCGTCGACCATGGCGGACTCGGCCGTCACCATGGAGTTGCCGCCGAGCGACGCCACCTTGGTGACGGTCAGCGTGGCGGTGAGCTCGTCGCCCGCGACCACGGGGCGCGTGTACGTGAACGCCTGCTCGCCGTGCACGACGCGGCTGAAGTCGATGCCGGCGTCGGGCTCCGCGAGGAGCTGCGCGAGCGTCGCCTCCTGCACCACGACGGGGAACGTGCTCGGCGCGACCACGTCGGCGTGGCCCGCGGCGCGCGCGGCCTCGGGGTCGAGGCGGACGGGGTGGGTGGCGCCGACGGCGCGGGCGAACTCGCGCACCTTCTCGCGGCCCACCAGGGTAAGGGGCGGCGGCGGGGAGCACGCGACCCTGGATGTCTGGATTCACTGGCACCGGACGATCCTACGCGGGCGGGCCCCGGAGCGCCCTCGGCGGCGCCGTGCATCGGGGAACGCCCCGGGTACGCGAGAGCCCCGTCCCCCACTTCTCGTGGGGACCGGGGCCCGGGTCGCGATGCCGCTGGAGCGGGATCAGCTGCCCTACTGGCAGGAGTCGCACTGCAGGAGCTCCATGGGGTCGACGGGGATCGCGTAGCCGCCGACGGAGTCGTCGTCGTCGTAGTCGATGTGTGCCCCTCCTGGTGCGTCGTGTCGGGAGCCGCCGGTCGCGGTTCCTCAGGTCTCGGCGCTCGCAGCTCCGTGGCCTCCCGGAACTCGCGTCGATGCGGGTCCCTGGGTTGCTCGGCCACCTGGTCGGGCGGCGAGGTCTCCACTATATAACCCGAACTACAGACCTGTCATTCCACTACATCTAGTGTTTCGGCGTGTCGCGGCGCCTTCCGCGCGATCATGCGGATCCGCGCTCGCGGACCGGATCGAGAGCCCGCGCGAGCCCGGCGTGTCGCCTGCGGAGGCGCCCCACGACGGGTGCCGCGGCCCCGGGCCGCCCTGCGCCCCGGAGGCCGCGCAGACCGTCGCGGGCGCGCACGAGGGCCGCCGCGAACGCGTCGCGGCGGCCCCCGCGCTCGGTGCGCGGGATGCGGATCAGGCGTCGCCCTCGCGCGCCTCCTTCTCCGCCTCGGACTCGCTGGCGGTGTAGTCGCCGCCGGTGGACGCCTCGCGGCGCTCCTCGTCGTGCGCGTCGGGGACGGGGTTGCCCTGGGTCTTGTAGAGCACGTCGTCGTGCTCGGCGCCCGCGGCGTGGTCGGGGTGGTCGGGGATTCGTGGTGGGTCATGCCCGGAGGCTACGCCCGGCGCGTGCCGAACCGGAAGCGCGGGATCCGCTGGGGCATGAGGAAAGGCCCCGGAACCTGGCGAGAGGTGTCCGGGGCCTATCGAGAGGACGGACCGCGGAGGATCCGTGCTTCCGTAGCGGGAGCGGGACTTGAACCCGCGACACCACGATTATGAGCCGTGTGCTCTAACCACCTGAGCTACCCCGCCATGACCCCCGCCGGCGGCCGCGGCCGCTCGTGGAGGATCGAGCCCCCAGTGAGATTGAACTCACTACCTCTTCCTTACCAAGGAAGTGCTCTACCAATGAGCTATGGGGGCGTGCCTGGGCGCGTCGGAGACGCGCTGGAACCCTACGACGATAGCAGGTCCGGGACCGCCCGCGAGACGCGCGACGGCCCCGGACCGGGGCACGGCCGGCCCGGACGGGTCGGCCGGCAGGGCATCAGACGGCGGACAGGTCCCGGACCTCGTCGGCCGTCAGCTCGAGCTCGACGGAGGCCAGGAGGTCGGGGAGCTGCGTGAGGTCGCGCGCGCTCGCGATCGGCGCGGTGACCGACGGCTGCGCCCGGAGCCAGGCGAGGGAGACGGTCGTGACGCTGACGCCGTGGTCGGCGGCGACGCGGTCGAGCACCTCGAGGAGGGCGCGGCCGTGGTCGTCGTAGTACTTCGAGGCGGCGCCGGCGCGCGGGCTGTCGACGTCCGCGCCGCGGTACTTGCCGGTGAGGAAGCCGCTCGCGAGGCCCGAGTACGGCGCCGAGGCGATGCCCTCGCGGATCAGCAGGTCGGCCAGCTCGCCCTCGTAGTCGTCGCGGGCGACGAGGTTGTAGCGGTTCTGCAGCACCTCGAAGCGGGCGATGCCCTCGCGGGCCGAGACGTCGAGGGCCGCCTGCAGGCGCTCCGCGGCGAAGTTGGAGGCGCCGATCGCGCGCACCTTCCCCTCCGTCACGAGCTCGGCGAGCGCGGTCACGGTCTCCTCGAGCGGCGTGTCCTGGTCGTCGACGTGCGCGTAGTAGAGGTCGATCGCGTCGACGCCCAGTCGGCGGAGGCTGGCCTCCACGCCGCGGCGGACGCTGTCGCGCGAGGTGCCCTTCGCGGCCTCGAGCGAACCCACCTTGGTGGCGATGACGAGGTCGTCGGGACGGCCGCGCGACGCGAGCCAGCGGCCGATGATCTCCTCCGACTCGCCGCCGGAGTTGCCGGGCTTCCACGCGGAGTACACGTCCGCGGTGTCGATGAAGTTGCCGCCGGCCGCCGTGTAGGCGTCGAGGAGCCGGAACGAGGTCTCCTCGTCGGCGGTCCACCCGAGACGTTGCCGCCGAAGGACAGGGGCAGCACCTCCAGGCCGCTGGATCCGAGGGGCACGCGTGCGGGGTTCGTCATGACTGATCTCCTTCGTCCGGTGATGACGGCGGTGGCCGCCCCTCCAGGGTCAAGCCGTCGCGGGCGCCCGGCTATTCCGCGGCCACGCGCTCGGACGGCCGCGCCGGGCCCGCGCTCGCGACCCTCCGCGGGGTGGCCCGCCGCCCGTCGCCTAGGCTCGTCGCATGACTCCGCCTGCCCCCACGGCCCTGTCCCCGGCTGCCCGGGACGACATCCTGACCCGCCCCGACGGCGACGACGCGCACGGCACCGGATCCGAGTGGTGGCGCACCGCCGTGATCTACCAGATCTACCCCCGCTCGTTCGCGGACTCCGACGGCGACGGCATCGGCGACCTCCCCGGCATCACCGAGCGGCTCCCCGCGCTGCGCGAGCTGGGGGTCGACGCCGTCTGGCTCTCCCCGTTCTTCCTCTCCCCGCAGAACGACGCCGGCTACGACGTGGCCGACTACTGCGACGTGGACCCGCTCTTCGGCACCCTCGACGACTTCGACCGCATGCAGCGGCGCGCGCACGAGCTCGGCCTGCGCGTGATCGTCGACATCGTCCCCAACCACACCTCCTCCGAGCACCGCTGGTTCCAGGAGGCCATCGCGACCCCCGCCGGCAGCGAGGAGCGCGCCCGCTACATGCTCCGCGACGGGAAGGGCGCCGACGGCGAGCTCCCGCCCCAACAACTGGGAGTCGATCTTCGGCGGACCCGCGTGGTCAGCGCCTCGCGGAGCCCGACGGCACCCCCGGCCAGTGGTACCTCCACCTGTTCGACTCCTCGCAGCCCGACCTCGACTGGACGAACCCGTGGGTGCGCGCGCGCTTCCGCGAGATCCTCCGCTTCTGGCTCGACCGCGGGGTCGACGGCTTCCGGGTCGACGTCGCGCACGGCATGGTCAAGGCCCCGGCCTTCCCGACTGACGCCGCCGCCCGAGGGCCAGGGCAGCATGGGCGGCGGCGCCGGCGGCGTGGACGACGAGCCCGCGGCCTCCGCTCCCCCGCCGCCGTACTTCGCGCAGGAGGGCGTCCACGAGATCTACCGCGAGTGGCGGGAGATCTTCGACTCCTACGACGGCGACCGCGCCATGGTCGCCGAGGCGTGGGTCAGCCGCTCGCGAAGCTCGCCGACTGGGTCCGCCCCGACGAGATGCACCAGGCCTTCAACTTCAGCTACCTCGAGACGCCGTGGGACGCGACCGCGCTCCGGCACACCATCGACGCGTCGTTGGCGACCTTCTCCTCCGTCGGCGCGCCCAGCACCTGGGTGCTGTCGAACCACGACGTGGTGCGGCACGCCAGCCGCCTCGCGCTCTCGGGCGAGAACCCGCAGGGCGTCGGCATCGGCCCGCGCTCGACCGTGACGGTGGACGAGGAGCTCGGCCTCCGCCGGGCCCGCGCCGCCAGCGCGCTCATGCTCGCGCTGCCGGGCAGCGCGTACATCTACCAGGGCGAGGAGCTCGGGCTGCCGGAGGACATCCGCCTGCCCGACGAGGCGCGCCAGGATCCGACGTTCCACCGCACCGCGGGCGAGCGCTACGGGCGCGACGGCTGCCGCGTGCCGATCCCGTGGGAGGCGGGCGCCCCGTCGTACGGCTTCAGCACCGGCGACGCCAGCTGGCTGCCGCAGCCCGACGACTGGGACCGGTTCGCCCGCGACGCCGAGCAGGCGGATCCCGCCTCGACGCTGTCGCTCTACACGGAGGCGCTGCTGCTCCGCCGCGAGCACGGCCTCGCGCTCGGCGACATGGAGTGGATCACGGCGGAGGGCGACGACGTCCTCGCGTTCCGGAGCGCGGGCGTCACGGTCGTCGCGAACCTCGGGGCCGCGCCCGTGCCGCTGCCCGAGGGCCGCGTGCTGCTCGCCAGCCGTGCGCTCGACGGGGACGCCGTGCCGTCCGACACGACGGTCTGGCTCATCGCCGACTGATCGGGTCGGCGCCGACCGCACGACGGAGCCCCCTCGCCTTCGGGCGAGGGGGCTCGCGTCGTGCCGGCGCGAGGCGCGCCGCCGCTGCCGCTAGTTCGCGTGCTCCTGGAGCCAGGCGAAGGGGTCGACGGCCGTGCCGTCGGCCATGCGGATCTCGAGGTGCAGGTGCGGGCCGGTGGACGCGCCCGTGTTGCCGACCTGGCCGATCTGCTGGCCGACCGTGACGGGGTCGCCCGCCTGGACGCGCATGGAGCCCGGCAGCATGTGGCCGTAGACGCTCGTGACGAGCTGCCCGTCGATGACGTGGTCGATGACGAGGTGGACGCCGAGGCCGGAGTCGCTGCTGACGGACTCGGCGCACGACGCCGTCGGCGATCGACTGGATGGGCGCCCCCATGCCGGGGGCGAAGTCCACGCCCTGGTGGTTGCTCGAGCAGCCGTTGGAGCAGGGCGCGATGCGGTTGCCGAATACGCCGCTGATGGGCACGCCGGAGGCGAAGGGCCACTGGATGGTGCCGTTGATGTCGTTCGTGAAGGCCCCGGCGCCCTTCGACGTCTGCGCCAGCATGATCTGCTGCGGCGTCGTGGCCGTGAACGCGTCGTCGGTCCCGCCGACCACGCTGGCCTCGGGAGCGGCGGAGAGCGCGATGCTCTGGCTGGGGATGGAGCTCGCCGGCGCGTCCGTGACCACGTTCGCCTGGGCGATGTCCTGGCCCGTCAGGAACGCGGAGGACGGCAGCGAGGTGGCGATGGTCACGGTGGCGACGAACGCCATGGTGAGGAGCGTGAGGCCGCGCGAGGCGCTGGCGCGACGACGGCCGGCGGCGGCCTCGGGCGCGGGTGCCGCGAGGGCGGGGCGCGAGGAGACGGGGACGCGTCGGCCGCGGGAGCGCACGTGGGGGGCGGCGGCCGGGACGCTGGCGCGCTTCGCGTGCACGAACGAGGACCGGCGGGCCTCGGGGGCGGCGGCGGACGCGGCGCGGATGCGGCGGGCGCGGGTCTCGAGCGGCACGGACTCGGCGGCGGCCAGGGCGGCGGGCTCGGCGTCCGCGGGGAGGTGCGTGGTGGGGACGGCGGGTGCCTCGACGGGCACCTCGGCCCGGACGGCCGACGCCGCGGATCCGCTCGTCGCCTCGGCCGCTCGACGCTCGGCCTCACGGCGCTCGCGTCGCGTCGGGTACGTGGTCCCCGTGGTCTCCTCGGGGGTCAGCACGAGGGCCGCCGGACGGAGGGCTGGGGGCACGCGAGGCGTGGAGGACGGACAGGATCGGAGGACTCCTGAATGCGAGGGACAGGTGCTGCGCGGTGCCGGCCGACAGGGGGTCGGGGCGTGCGCGTGCGACCGGTTCCAGCCCGGTCGCAATGTAACGGATCGGTAAAAGGCTGAACCGGCGGAAGGGATTCGCGCCACCCGGGGGATGCGCCGGGAGGGTCGGAGGGGCTATGCGCGCGGGCGCTCGAGCCGCTCCTCGAGGGCGCGCGCGAGCTCGGGATGCGCCGCGATCAGGAGCTCGGCGGACGCTGGACCGCCGCCGGTCCCCGTCACGCGGGCGCCCGCCTCGGCCGCGATGAGGGCGCCCGCCGCGTGGTCCCAGGGCTTCAGCCCGCGCTCGAAGCACGCGTCCGTGCGGCCCGCCGCGACGTCGCAGAGGTCGAGCGACGCCGCGCCGATGCGGCGGATGTCGCGCACCTCGCCGAGGAGCTCCGTGACCACCCGGCCCTGCCGCATCCGCGTCTCGGCGTCGTAGGAGAAGCCCGTCCCGACCAGCGCGAGGGAGAGCGGCACGCCCGTGTTCACGGCGAGCTGCCGGCCGTCGAGCGCCGATCCCCCGCCCGCCGTGGCCGTGTAGACCTCCCCGCGGGTGGGGTTCACGACGCAGCCGGCGCGCGCGGACCAGGTGAGCGGATCCGGCTCGCCCTCGACCACGGCGATGCTCACGGCCCAGGCGGGGATGCCGTAGAGGAAGTTGACGGTGCCGTCGATGGGGTCGACCACCCAGGTCGAGCCCGGAGGTGCCCGTCGTGCCCGCGGACTCCTCGCCGAGGAAGCCGTCGTCGGGGCGCACGTCCTGGAGCGCCCGCCGGATGAGGTCCTCGGTCTCGCGGTCCGTGTGCGTGACGATGTCCTCCGGGCTCGACTTCGACGCGGCGACCTCCACGCCCTCGCGGCGGCGGCGGAGCGCGAGCTCCCCGGCGCGGACGGCGATGTCGCGGGCGATGGTCAGGAGCGCGGTGTCGCCGGGGGAGGTCATTCTCCCACCCTGCCAGAAGAGGGGCCCCGGCGCCAGCGGGGCGGGTGCCAGGGGCCGCGGCGCGCCGGCGGATGACGGTCGAGGCTCTGAGGCCGGGGTGGCGCCGAGGCGCTCGTCGACGACCGGCGCCGCGTCCGCCCCCTGCGCGGGAGGCGCTTCCGCTCGACGCGGCGGGCGTTCCCGAGCAGCGCGACGCCGAGCACCATGAGCCCGCCCGGCCGCGAGCAGCGCCCACGCGCCGCCGACCCGGGGTCGTGATGAGGGCCGCGACGAGGGCTGGCCGTAGCCCCATGCAGACGATCGCGCCGATGCGGCGGGCCGACGCGGCGCCCGTGCCGCCCGCGACCCGGCTGTCGGAGGAGAGGTTCACCATCGTCATGGTCACGACGACCGTGGAGAGGTCCCGCAGGCCGATGCTCTTCACGGCGGCCGCCTGCGCGCCGAGCAGGAGCGCGAGGAACCCGGTGATGGCGATCATCACGGTCGTGTCGAGGGTGCCGACCGCGAGCCAGCACCACGGCGAGCGCCAGGGTGAGGAGGGTGCCGGCCACGAGGACTCCGCACCGACGAGCGCGGCAGGTGCACGTCGGTGGGCGCCCGGCGGGTGATGCGGGACGCGACGACGGCGCCGAGCATGAAGGCGAGGAGCGCGACGAGGTTGTTGAGCACAGGGGATGTCCGCGACCCCCACCAGGCCGAAGCCGATGAAGAGCACGTTCCCGGTCATGTTGCCGGTGAAGACGCGGTCGAGGGCGAGGTAGCTCACGCCGTCGATGGCGCCGGTCGCGGTGGTCATCACGAGCAGGGCGGCGATGTAGGAGCCCTCGGGCCAGGGACGGGACACGGGCGGATCGCCTCGTGATGCGGCTCGGTCGTCGGTCGCCCCAGGATACGGGCGGCGCGTCAGGCGGTGCCGGTCGCGCGTCGCCCGTGCGGCGGCGGCCGCGAGCCGCGACACCTCGTCGTCGTCGAGCCGGAGCTGCGCCGCGGGCATCAGCTGGCGGATCTGCCGGGCCGTCCGCGCGCCCCAACGGAGCGCGCTCGCGACGCCGCGCCGGCCGAGCACCCACGCGATGGCGACCTCGGCGACCGTCGCGCCGCGGGGCCAGGGCGACGTCCTCGGCCGCCCCGGACGGTCGCGTGCCGGCCCGGCGACATGTACTGCTCGGCGTCGAGGGCGCGCGCCGACGGCACCGCCGGCGCCCCCGGCAGGTACTTGCCCGTCGAGGAACCCCTTGGCGAGCACGCTGTGCGCGACGAGCCCGAGGCCCTGCGCGCGGATCGACCGCCTGCATCCGCCCCTCGGCGTGGTCGCGAGCAAGCAGGCTGTACTCCTCCTGGACGACGCCCACGGGCACGGCGCCGGATCCGTGGGCGAGCGCGAGCGCCCGCTCGATGCGCTCTCGGGGCGAAGCCGGGAGACGCCGACGACACGCGCCTTGCCGCCCGTCACGAGCTCGGACAGGGCGGCGACGGTCTCCTCGAGGGGCGTGCGGGTGTCGTCGAGGCGCGCATGCACGATGTCGACCCGGTTCGGTGCGGAGCCGACGGAGGGACGCGTCGACGCCCCGGCGGATCGAGCCGGCCGACGTGCCGGGCGCGTCGCGGCTCTCTGCCGACCTTCGTGCCGACGACGACCTCGTCGAGCGCGGCAGCCGCGCGCGGCCAGCCAGCCTCCGATGATCGCCTCGGACTCGCCGCCCGCGTGCCCCGGTATCCATTGCCGGGGGTTGCAGGACGAGGCCGTGTCGACGAAGGTGCCGCCCTCCTCGCGGTAGGCGTCGAGGATGGCCCACGCCTCCTCGCGGTCGGCGGTCCAGCCGAAGCCGCTGGTGCCGAGGCCGAGGGTGGACACGACCAGGCCGGAGGTGCCGAGGGCGCGCGTCCTCGAGGGGCCGGGGGGCGGCGGGGAACATGTGCGGGTCTCAGGTGTCGGGCGCGTCCGCGGCGATGCGGGCGCGGGCGGGCCGGCGACGAGAGCGTCGTGGCAGACGGACGGCCCCGCGTCGCGGGGCCGTCATCATGGGGTGGCGAGTGAGGGAATTCCGAACCCCCGAAGGCTGAGCCGTCTGATTTACAGTCAGATCCCTTTGGCCGCTAGGGTAACTCGCCATGCGCACCCGACCTGTGTGATCACGGACCGGAGACGCTCGTCGATGATAGCGGGCGCCGGCCCGCGAAACTCGAAATCGCGCGGAGCCGCGCCCCGGCCGCGCCCCGGCCCCGCCCGGACTGCGCCCCCGCCGGCAGCCCTACGCCGCCCGGCCGCTCCCGCGCCGCCGATCCTTAACGTGGTCGGCATGGCAGATTCCTCGTTCGACGTCGTCAGCAAGGTCGAAGAGTACCGCATGGAGGCGGACAACGCCGTCCACCAGACCCAGAAGGAGGTGGAGCAGCGCTACGACTTCAAGAACGTCGGCGCCTCCATCGAGTGCGAGCGGCGACACCATCCTCATGAAGGCCTCCAGCGAGGAGCGCGTGAAGGCCATCCTCGACGTCCTCCAGTCGAAGATGATCAAGCGCGGCATCGGCCTCAAGAGCCTCGAGGAGGGCGACCCCCTTCGCCTCCGGCAAGGAGTTCCGCATCGAGGTCACCCTGAAGCAGGGCATCGACCAGGCGAACGCGAAGAAGCTCGGCAAGATCATCCGCGACGAGGGCCCGAAGAGCATCAAGAGCCGGCGTCGAGGGCGACGAGCTGCGCGTCTCCAGCGAGAGCCCAGCGACGACCTCCAGCAGACCATCGCGCTGCTGAAGGGCGCGGACGTCGACCTCGACCTGCAGTTCGTCAACTTCCGCTGACCCGCGGGGGCTCCGGGCGCGTGTCCGTCGAGCCCTGCGCCCGGTCGGCCCGAGGGCGCCCCGGGGAGCAGTCCGCCTGATGGATGCCTCGATGACCACCCTCATCCTCGCGGGGCTCGCGCTCGTCGTCGACTTCATCGTGCGCGTCGACGGCCCTGCTGGCCATCCCCCGCAACCGCCCGCCCGTCCACCGCCATGGCGTGGCTCATGGCCATCTTCTTCCTGCCCTACATCGGCATCCTGCTGTTCCTGCTGATCGGGGTCCACCCGGCCGCCCAGGCGCCGGCGCGAGAAGCAGCAGGAGATCAATCGCTTCATCATCGAGTGGACCGAGGGGATCGAGCGGGTCACGCGCGAGCACTCCTGGCCGTCCTGGCTCGACTCCGTCGTCGAGCTCGACCGCACCCTCGGCGCCATGCCGCTGGTGGGCGGCGACCGGGCGAGGGCTCTACAGCCAGTACGACGAGTCGATCGCGGCGATGACCGCGGGAGGTCGAGAAGGCCGCGCGCTACGTGCACGTCGAGTTCTACATCCTCGCCTGGGACGTGACGAGCGCCCCGTTCTTCGACGCCCTGGAGCGCGCCGTCGCCCGCGGCGTCACCGTGCGCGTGCTGCTCGACCACATCGCCTCGCTGCGGGCACCCGGCTACCGGCGCACCACGCGGAAGCTCACGGCGATCGGCGCCGACTGGCACCTCATGCTCCCCGTGCAGCCGCTGCGCGGGCGCTACCAGCGGCCCGACCTGCGCAACCACCGCAAGGTGCTCGTGATCGACGGCCATGTGGGCTTCATGGGCTCGCAGAACATGGTCCATCGCAGCTACAACAAGGTCGTCAACCGCAAGCGCGGGCTGAAGTGGCAGGACCTCATGACGCGCCTCGAGGGGCCCATCGTCAGCGGGCTGAACGCGATCTTCATCACCGACTGGTACGCCGAGACCGACCAGCTGCTCGTGCGCGAGACGGAGCCGATCGAGATCGCGGCGACGACGGACGACGAGGAGCTCGACTGCCAGGTCGTGCCGTCCGGTGCCGGGTTCCCGGGCGAGAACAACCTGCGCCTCTTCAACGCGCTGCTGTACTACGCGCAGGAGCGCATCGTCATCACGTCGCCGTGCTTGGTGCCGGACGACTCCATGCGGTACGCGATCGCCGCCGCCGTGCAGCGCGGGCTCTCCGTGGAGCTGTTCGTGAGACGAGATCGGCGACCAGCCCGTGGTGTACCACGCGCAGCGCTCCTACTACGAGGAGCTCCTCAACGCCGGCGTGCGGATCTGGATGTACCGGGCCCCGTACATCCTGCCGGCGAGCAAGCACTTCACGATCGACGACGACGTCGCCGTCATCGGCTCCAGCAACATGGACATGCGCTTCGTTCAGCCTCAACATGGAGGTGTCGCTTCATGGTGCGCGGCCCCGGCTTCGTGCGCGAGATGCGCCGCGTCGAGGACGGCTACCGGGCGCGCAGCCGAGAGCTGACGCTCGACGAGTGGAGCCGCCGCACGCGCTTCAGCACCGTGCTCGACAACCTGGCGCGGCTGACCTCGGGCGTGCAGTAGGCCCGAGGAGCGCGCCGGTCAGGATCAGACGATGTCGTCGGATCCCGCGGTGGCGGAGGCGCGCGCGACGTCCGCCTCGCGGTCGATGGCCCGGTCGAGCACGCCCTGCAGGAGATCGCGGAGCTGCGAGTCCCCCTCCTCCTCGCCCGCGATGTCGCGCCGGACCTGGTCGCCGACCCGCCAGATGACGGGGAGCATGTCGCGCCCGGCGCCGGTGGCGGCCGACGGAGAGCCGGCGTTCGTCGGACGTGTCGCGGAACCGGGTGAGCGTCGCCGAAGACCTCGAGGCGCTTGAGCAGCGGCGAGAGGGTGCCGGGCGTGAGGTGCAGCTTCTCGGCGAGGTCGACGACGGCCTGCGGCTCCTCCTCGTCGAGCGCCAGCGGCGCGAGGTACTGCGGGTGGGTCAGGTTGAGCGGCTGCAGCAGCGGCCGGTAGAGCGAGACGACGGCCCGGGATGCCGCGGCCAGCAGCACTCCGGTCTCGTCCTGCAGCAGTGTGAGCGATCTATCCGCCATGTCATTTCCTCTGGCTCGTCGGATTCGTCGATGCCGGGGTCTTGGACACTGCCTGCACCGTACGCCTGTCCGAGCACCGAGACGAGATGCCGACGTACAGGCAACCATCGGCCGGGGTCGTCCGCACGCTCACGCGATCGTAGTGGGCGACGCGGCCACCAGCAGCGCGCCGAGCAGGAGCCACGGGCCGAACGGGATGGCCGCGGGAGCCCGCCGGCGGTCGACCACGAGCAGCGCCAGCGCCGCGAGGCCGCCGAGGAACGTCCCCGCGGCGAGGCCCAGGGCCACCTGCTCCGCGCCGAGCTGGCCGAGGACCAGGCCGATGACGCCCGCGAGCTTCACGTCCCCGGATCCGAGGCCGCCGGCGGTCGCGGCCTGGAGGAGCGCGAGGACGAGGACGGCGCCGAGGCCGCCCATAGAGGGCCTGCACAGAGGAGGCCAGGGTGCTCCCGCGGCCAGGGCGAGCAGGCTGCGGCGGCGACCGCGGCGGGACCCGTGGCGCGGTCGGGCAGGCGGTGCGCCGCGAGGTCCGCGACCACGAGCACGGGGCCGACCGCGAGGAGCAGGAGCGCGAGCGGGAGGCGCGCGGTCGGGGTCCCGGCCAGCCACGGCGGCCGTGAGCGCGCCCGTCGCGAGCGCGGCGACGGCGGCGGAGCGGCGGCCGAGGCCCGGGACCGGCGGACGGATCGGGGGTGGGCGGATCCGTGGCGGGCGGGACGAGCCCGCGGCGCCGGCCTCCCCCGAGCGCCCACCGGGCGAGGGCCGGCGCGACGGCGCGGACCCGCGGCGCCCGTGAGACCGCCGGCGCCGACGAGCGCCGTGGCGAGCGCAGGCACGGCCGCGGAGAGCGCGGGCACGGCGGTGGCGAGCGCGGGCGCGGCGGTGGCGAATGCGGACGCAGCGGCGGGGATCACCCGGCGACCCTCAGGGGCCAGTAGAGCCGGCGACCGGCGGACCGCCCCCACCTGGGGCCGGACGACGGACGGGCGCCCGCGGGAGGAGCCGCGGACGCCCGTCGGCGTGGATCAGGCGGGACGGATCAGGCGGACTGCCGCGTGCGCGACGCCTCGATCATCTCGTCGCGCTCGACGACCTTGATGCGGGCGCGGCCGTGGGGCGCGCCCAGCGCGATCTCGTGCTCGTCGAGCGCGTGCCAGCCGGAGAGGTCGGTGAACTCGATGCCGCGCGCGGCGAGCAGGTCGACGATCGCCTGCTCCTCCGGGGCCTCCGGGGTCCACCAGTCGCCCTGGTCGTTGAGGACGTGCGAGACGGTCTCCATGGCGTCCGAGCTTCGTGTGCCCGATGAGGCCGATGGGCCCGCGCTTGATCCAGCCCGTGGCGTAGACGCCCGGCACGCGGGTGTTGTCCGCGTCGAGGACCTGGCCCTCGTGCGTTCGGGATGACGCCGCGGCTCTCGTCGAACGGGATCCCGTCGACGGGCGAGCCGAAGTAGCCCACCGCGCGGTAGACCGCCTGCACGGGCACGTCGCGGAACTCGCCCGCGCCCTCGACGCCGCCCGTGCCGTCCAGGAGCAGGGCGTGCGCTCGATGCGAGCAGGCCGGCGACGCGGGGCTCGGCGTCGTCGGACGCGAGCACTCTCCGCGGGGCGCGAGTAGAAGTGCAGGTGCAGGCGACGGGACGCGGTCCCGGCCTCGCGGGTGCGCCACTTCTCCAGCACGCGGCTGATGACCATGACCTGCTTGTTGGTCTTCGCGGCCTCCTCGGCGGCGCGGATCCGCGCCGAAGTCCTCGTCGTACACGATCGCGTCGACGTCGGTCACCTCGCCGAGCTCCCGCAGCTCCAACGGCGTGAACTTCACCTGCGCGGGGCCGCGGCGGCCGAAGACGTGCACGTCGGTGACGGGCGAGTGCTTGAGACCCGTGTAGACGTTGTCGGGGATCTCGGTGGGCAGCAGGTCGTCCGCGTGCTTCGGCGAGCATGCGGGCGACGTCGAGCGCCACGTTGCCGTTGCCGATGACGGCGACCTCGCGGGCCTCGAGCGGCCAGTCGCGCGGGAAGTCGGGGTGGCCGTCGAACCAGTTCGACGAAGTCCGCCGCCCCGTAGGACCCGGGCAGGTCGATGCCGGGGATGTCGAGCTCCGCGTCGCGGATCGCGCCGGTCGAGAAGATGACCGCGTTGTAGTGCCGCTGGAGGTCGGCGAGGGTGATGTCGCGGCCGTAGTCGACGTTGCCGGAAGATGCGGATGTCGCCGCGGTCGAGCACGTCCCGGAGCGCGCCGATGATGCCCTTGATGCAGGGGGTGGTCGGGCGCGACGCCGTAGCGGACCAGGCCGTAGGGCGCGGGGAGGCGCTCGAACAGGTCGATGGAGACGTCGAACTGCTTCTCGGCCTTCAGGATGATGTATCCGCCGCGTAGATCCCCGCGGGCCCTGCGCCCACGATGGCCAGCCTGAGCTTGGTCGCTGATGTCCTTCTGTTCGTCGGCGTCCCCGTGCCGGCCGTCGGGGGCGTGGTGGTGCGGATCCCCGCGAGAACCGGCGGGGCCGAGCGGCAGCTAGCGCGTGCGCTCGACGATGGTGTCGGCGAAGCGCGTGAGCGCCTTCCGGACCGGGCCCTCCGGGAGCGGGGCGAGCGCCTCGACCGCCTCCGCGGCCCAGCGGTGGGCCTCGGCGATGGTGCGCGCGGTGACCTCGTGGTCGCGGAGCTCTGCGATGGCCGCCGTGAGGTCGGCCTCCGAACTCGGGCGTCTCCTCGTGCTCCACGTCGCGCTGGATGCGGGCGAGCAGCGCCGCCGCCTCCTGGTCGGTGGCCGCGAGGCGGGTCAGGTACAGCAGCGGCAGCGTGGAGACGCCGGCGCGGAGGTCGGTGCCGGCGAGCTTGCCGGTCTCCTCGGGCTGGTCGGCGAGGTCGAGCACGTCGTCGACGAGCTGGAAGGCGACGCCGGTGCGCTCGCCGAACGCGAGGACGGCGGACTCGAGCTCGGGATCGGCGCCGGAGTAGATGACGCCCATCTGCGCCGCGCAGGCGATGAGGGAGCCGGTCTTGTCGGCCAGGACGTCGAGGTAGTGCTCGATGGGGTCCTGGTCCTCGCGCGGGCCGATGGTCTCGTGCAGCTGGCCGAGCACCAGGCGCTCGAAGGTGGCGGCCTGCAGGCGGATGGCGCGCGGGCCGAGGTCCGCGACGATCTTGCTGGCGCGGGCGAACAGGAGGTCACCCGCGAGGATGGCGATGGAGTTGCCCCACACGGCCTGCGCGCTCGGGACGCCGCGGCGCATGTCCGCCTCGTCCATGACGTCGTCGTGGTACAGCGATGCGAGGTGCGTGATCTCGATGGCGACGGCCGCGTCGACGACCTGCTGCGTGTTGCCCTCGCCGAGCTGGGCGATGAGCAGGGCCAGCATGGGGCGCACCCGCTTGCCGCCCGCGTCGAGCAGGTAGCGCGTGGTGACGTCGGCCACGTCGTCGGCGAAGCGCACCTCGCGGAGGAGCTGCTCCTCCACGAGCGCGAGCCCGTCGTCGATGCTGCGGGCCATGCGGCGGTCGTCGGAGGACGAGAACAGCCGCTCGGTGAGGCTGGCGTGGGACGCGACGGAGCCGCGGCGGGCGAGCGGGATGCTCGGACTCATGATCGGCGTCCTTGTCTCTGGGGGTTCACGCGCGGTCAGGACGCGGCGGGACGGGGAGCGGCATGACGGCCGACGGGCTTGACGCCGCGGTGCAGCGCCACGATCCCCGCGGTGAGGTTCCGGTGCTCGACGGCCTCGAAGCCGGCCGTGCGGAGCCACGAGCTCAGCGTCTCCTGGTCGGGCCAGGCCTGGATCGACTCGTTCAGGTACTCGTACGCGCTGGCGTTCGAGCTGACGAGCTTCACGAGGGAGGGCGCGACGGCCTTCATGTAGAGGTCGTAGCCGCGGCGCACGAGCGGCACGGGCGGCGTGCTGAACTCGCAGATGACGATGCGGCCGCCGGGCTTCAGCACGCGGAGGAGCTCGTCGAGGCCCGTGCGCGGCTCGACCACGTTGCGCAGGCCGAAGGAGATCGTGACCGCGTCGAACGAGTCGTCCGCGAAGGGGAGGTCGGTGGCGTCGGCGTGCACGAACTCGATGCGCGGGTTGCCCGCGTGCCGGCGGCGGCCGACCTCGAGCATCCCCTCGGAGAAGTCCGCGGCGACCACGTGGGCGCCGGAGGCGGCGAGCGCGGCGCTCGAGGTGCCCGTGCCCGCGGCGAGGTCGAGGATCCGCTCGCCCGCGACCGGGGCGACCGCCCGGGTGGTCGCGACGCGCCACAGCTGGTCGTTGCCGACCGACAGCAGGGCGTTCGTGCGGTCGTAGGCGCTCGATACCTCGTCGAACATCGCCGACACCTGGCCGGGCTTCTTGCTGAGGTCTGCACGCATCACGCCGTCAGTCTATTCGGGAGCGCTGGGCGCACGGTGGGCGGCGGCCGGATGCCCAGGGGCCGATCAGAGGACGGGGGCGACCGGCCCCGCGGAGGCGCGACCCGGGCGCTCCGCCCTCCGCGGGAGGCCCCGAAACCCGGCGGTAGGCTGGCATCCGTGACCGCAACCCGCGTCCGAGCGCTCCTCGTCGACACCACCCCCGTCGACTCCATCGCCCGCCTCGTCCCCCTCCTCGACGCCCGGCACCCGCTGCTGTGGCTGCGGCACGGATCCGGGATGGGCGGCATCGGCGAGGCGCTCCGGCTCGAGTTCCGCGGGCCCGACCGCGTGCGGGACGCCGCCGCCGCATGGCGCGAGGTGGCCGCGGCCGCGACCGTCGTCGATCCGCTCGGCATCCCGGGCACCGGGCTCATCGCCTTCGGCGCCTTCGCGTTCGCGGACGACTCCGAGGCGGCGAGCGTGCTCGTCGTGCCGCGGATCGTCGTCGGCCGGCGCGACGGGGTGTCGTGGGTGACCCGCATCCGCCTCGCCGAGGCGGAGCCGTCCGACCCCGCGTCGCCGTTCGACGCGCTGGCGCCGGGCGCGATCCCCGTGCCCGAGCGATCGGGCGCCGAGTACCGGCTCCACCTCCGCCCCGGCGCCATGGGCCCGGACGGCTACCAGGAGGCCGTCGCGCGGGCCGTCGCCGCGATCGGCGCCGGCGACCTCGAGAAGGTCGTGCTCGCGCGCGACCTCGTGGGGCGCCTGCCCCTGGGCGGCGACCTGCGCCTCGCCCTCAGCCGCTTCGCGCGCGGCTACCCGGACTGCTGGACCTACGCGGTCGACGGCCTCATCGGCGCGAGCCCCGAGACGCTCGTGCGCGTCGACGGCGGCACGGTCGGGGCGCGGGTCCTCGCAGGCACGGTGTCGCGCGGCGCGGACGCGCGCGCGGACGCCGCCGCGGCCGCCGGCCTCGCCGCCTCCCCGAAGGACAACGGGGAGCACGCCTTCGCGCGCGACAGCGTCCTCGACGCCCTCCGCCCGCACAGCCGCGACCTCGCCACCACCGACGCGCCCTTCACCCTGAAGCTCCCGAACCTGTGGCACCTCGCGAGCGACGTCACGGGCACGCTCGGCGACGGGTCCTCGTCGCTCGACCTCGTGGGCGCCCTGCACCCGACGGCAGCCGTCGCCGGGCACCCCACCGCCGCGGCGCTCGCGCTGATCGCCGAGCTCGAGCCCGCCGACCGCGGCCGCTACGCCGGACCGGTCGGCTGGGTCGCCGCGGACGGCGACGGCGAGTGGGCCATCGCGCTCCGCGGCGCCCAGGTGGACCCGTCGGGCGCCATCGTCGCGCACGCGGGCGCGGGCATCGTCGCCGGGATCCGACCCGGAGCGCGAGCGCGCCGAGACCGCGATGAAGTTCCGCCCGGTCGTGGAGGCCCTGGGCTAGGTCCCCTAGCGGACCAGCGGCACCTCGATGAGGAGGGGCGCCGCGGACGCGGTCGTGAGGGCCGCCTCGAGCTCGCCGTGGGTGGAGGCGCGCAGGTGGGTCCAGCCGTACGCGGCGGCGAGGGCGGCGAGGTCCACGCGCTGCGGGGTGAACATGACGCGGTCGATCGCCGCGGGCGCCGCGGTGCGGGACACCTCGAGGCCGTCGAAGATGGTGCCCCCGCCGTCGTTGCCGACGATCACCTGGATGCGCGGGGCGCGCTCGCCCGTGCCGAGGAGCAGCGAGCCCACATCGTGCAGAAGCGTGAGGTCGCCGAGGAGCACGCGGGTGACGCCCGCGGCGGAGGTGCCGGATCCCGCCTGCGAGGCGAGGGCGATGCCGAGGCCCGTGGAGACGGTGCCGTCGATGCCGGCGAGCCCGCGGTTCGCGTGCACGCGCACGCGCTTGCCGGGGAGCACCCGGTCGGCCTCGCGGATGAGCCGCGACGCGCCGAGGACGAGCCGGTCGTGCGGCCAGGTGGCCTGCCAGACGGCGCGGACCAGATGCCGGCGGGTGACGTCGGCGCGGACGGCCGCGAGCTCGGAGCGGGCGAACTCGCGGCGCTCGGCGGGCGTGGTGCCGGCGGGGACCAGCGGGGCGGTCTCGGCGGCGGTCGCCTCGTCGAGGATCGCGCGGCTCGCCTGCACCCAGGTGCCGAGCCAGCGCCGGGCCTCCGCCGGGTCCGCGGGCTCCCCGACCACGCGCACGGCGGCCGGACGGGCGGTGACGCGGTGGCGGGGGTCGTAGTCCTCGCCGCCCGTGGATCCGACGACGATCGCCTCCACGTCGTCCCGCCCGACGAGCAGCGGGACCTCGCGGGTGAGGGTGGGGTGACCGAACACGACGACGCGCTCGACGCGGTCGCCGAACCCGGGGCGGGCGAGCAGCTCGCGGAAGGACACGACGAGGTCGGGGCCGAAGTGGGATCCGCTGGAGATCTCCGCGGCGAGCGGCCAGCCCGCGGTGCGCGCGAGCTCCTCGGCGGCCTCGCCCGCGGCGTGGCCGGCGATGACGAGGGTGCGCGGGCCGTGCCTGAGGTCGAGGACGTCGGCGTCGGGCGCGGGACGGTCCGCCGCTGCCCGGCCGGCCGCGTCCGCCGCGGCGCGGCTCTCGGCGACGGCCGCACCCAGGTCGGGCACGGCGACGGAGAGCGGATCCCGGAACGCCACGTTCACGTGCACGGGCGTGCGCCCGTCCCGGGCGAGCCGGTACGCGTCGCGCGCGACGACGGCGTCCCGGGCGAGGTCCTCGTCGGTCTCCTCCGGCGCCGGCACGTCGACGCAGGCGACCCGGTCGCCGAACATGCCGGGCTGGCGGGCTGGTCTGGTTGCTCGCGATGCCGCGCAGCTCCGCGGGGCGGTCGCCCGTGAGGACCAGCATCGGCACGCCGGAGTGCCACGCTTCGAGCACGGCCGGGTGGAGGTTCGCGACGGCCGTGCCGGACGTCGTGATGACGGGAGCGGGCCGGCCGGACTCGACGCCGAGGCCGAGCGCGAGGAAGCCGGCCGCGCGCTCGTCGATGCGCACGTGCAGGCGGACGCCGTCGACGCGCTCCAGCTCGGCGGCGACGAGCGCGAGGGCCTGCGAGCGGGATCCGGGGCAGAGCACGACGTCGGTGACGCCCTCGGCGACGAGCGCCAGCAGCATGGCGACGGCGCGGTCGGTGGACGGGTTGCCGGTGCGCGGGGACGAGGAGGAGCGGGCGGCGGATCGGGGATTCGGTCGTGGTCACCGGAGGTCAGGCGTCCCTGGCGGCCCGGTGCGCGGTCGTCGTCGTCGCGGCCGGGGCGCGGGGTGGTGCCCGGAGCCGGCGGCGCGGCGGGGTCGTCCTGGACCCGCGCCGTCGCTGTCGAGGTCGGCGAGCTCCTGCTCGAGGCGGGCGGATGCGCTCCTCCTCGGCACCGCGTGCGGCCGAGGCCGGAGAGCAAGGAAGTCCGGGTCGTCGTCGGGACCCAGGCGGCGGCCGGAGGCGCGCGCCAGGTCGGTGCGGTCCTTGCCGATGGTGAGCCAGAGGATGCCGCCGATGAGGGGCACCAGGACGACGACCGCGATCCACGCGGGCTTCGGGAGGCCGCGCATGCGGGTCCGCGGCGTCAACGCGGTGTCCACGATGACGAAGACCGTGAAGAACACGATCACGACGGCGAGACCGATCAGCAGGCGGGGCATCTCGTCATGGTAGCTCCGCCGCCGGGGAAACAGCCGGGCGTCCGGCGTGCGGGCGCGGAGCGCGGCGACGAGGCCGACACGCCGGGCGCAGCTCGGGGCGAAACCGCCGGCGCGCCTCGTCCAGGGCCTCCGCAGCCGACGCCGCGCTCGTGCGAGTTCCCGCCGCGACCGGCTCGTCTGCACCGTCCTCCGCGTGCTCATGTTCGCGATCCCGTTCGGCCTGGTCGTGGCGGTGAACCCGGACCTCTGGCCGCTGGCCGCCGTCATCGGCGCGGTCGTGTCGTTCTGCGGCTCCTCAGATCTCCCTGCGCCGGCAGCGCGAGGCCATGGCGGCGGACCTCGCGGCCGTCGCGGCCGGCCGCCGCAGGCCCGTGGAGGACGACGACTCCGAGGACGCCGCCGTGGACGCCGCCGAGCGCCGCGCACGTGCCTCGGGCGCGCCCGACGTCGCCGCGCAGGACGCGGGCGCCCCGGGCGCCGGCACGCCGGACACCGCGGCCGCCACCCCGCGCGCCGACGGCGAGGCCGAGCGCAGCCGACCCGCGGGGCGCGCGAGGCAGGACGGCATCCATGGGATCGGGCATCGGACCCCTCGACATCGCCTTCACCGCGCCCATCGGCGTCACCGTGAAGGGCGACCTCTGGCGGTGCGTCGAGGTCCCGGGCTCCGCGGAGCTGCTCGGGACGGGCAAGGCCGTGAAGGTGGTGGCCGCCGTCGACGGCGAGCCGCTCACGATCGGCCTCCTGCCGACCGGATCCGGGGGGCACATGCTGTCCCTGAGCGCGAGGCTGCGGAAGCGGCTCGGCAAGGACCTGGGCGACGAGGTCGACGTCCGGATCACCGAGCGCCTGACCTGACGCCCTCCCCGCTCAGAACGCGAACGCGGCGCCGAGCCCCAGGCCGAAGGTGAGCGCCGCCATGCTCGTCAGCTGCAGCGAGAGGATCAGCTCCCTCGGGGTGCGTCCGGTGCACGCGATGATGGCCGCCGGCAGCGCCAGGACCAGCGTGAACAGCACGAGCAGCGCCTTCGGGTAGAAGAGGCTGAAGAAGACGAGCACGCCGTACGCCACCGCGACCATGAGGCAGTAGACGATGCGCGACCAGCGCGGGCCGAGGCGCACCGCGAGGGTGCGCTTGCCCACCTTCCCGTCCTGGTCGATGTCGCGGATGTTGTTCACCATCAGCACCGCGCAGGCGAAGCCGCCCGCCGCGACGCCGCCGAGCCAGCCCTCGCCCGTGATCCGGCCGATGAGGATGAACTGCGTGCCCGCGGTCGCGACCAGGCCGAAGAACACGAAGACGACCACGTCGCCGAGGCCCGCGTAGCCGTAGGGGCGCTTGCCGCCCGTGTAGTAGTACGACTCGCCGACGATGGCCACCGCGCCGACCGCGAGCAGCCACCAGTGGCCGGTGATGAGGACGATCGCGAGGCCGGCGACCGCGGCGAGGCCGAAGAACGCGAGCGCGACGGTGAGCACGGTGCGGGGCTTCGCGGCGCCGGATCCGGTGAGGCGGGCGGGGCCGACGCGGACGGCATCGGTGCCGCGGATCCCGTCGGAGCAGTCGTCTGGCGTAGTTCACGCCGATCTGCAGCAGCACCGCGACGGCCAGGCAGAGGAGCGCCAGGCCGAGGTCGGGGCCGTCAGGACCCATCGCCCGCGCGGCGCCCGCGCCGATCGCGACGGGCGCGACGGCGAGCGGGAGGGTGCGGATGCGGGCGCCGGAGATCCAGTCGCGCGCCGTGGCCCTCCGGACCGCCGCCGGGTTGCCGGAGCGCGCCGTCGCGGGCGATCCCTGGCGGGTGCGGGTGCGGGCTGCGGACGAGGGGGCCTGCCGGGTGCGCTGCTTCTTCTGTGCCACGAGGGGCGATCCTACGCGGCGGCGGCCCGGCCGACGGCGGTGACGGCTAGCGGCTGCCGCCCACGGGCGACGGGGCCCAGCCGGTGGCCGGGCAGTTCCAGCGCATGATCGCGTGGCGCCCGTGCTCGAAGCCGAGCTCGCTGAGCGTGGAGGTCGAGAAGCGCGAGGATCCCCCCGGCCTCGGCGGGGAGGCCGACCCAGGCGACGGCGAGCGCGCGGATCACGTGGGCGTGCGCGACGAGCAGCACGTCCTGGCCGGACTCGAGCACCGGCAGCACGCGCGCGAGAACGTCGAGGACGCGCGCGCGGACCTGGCCGGACGTCTCGCCGGGGGTGTCGCCCGCGGGGACTCCGTCGGTCCAGAGGTCCCAGTGGCCGCGCTCGGACTGGATGTCGGCCGTGGTGCGCCCCTCGTAGGCGCCGTAGCTCGAACTCGACCAGCCGGTCGTCGACCTCGGCCTGGTCCCGGTAGCCGATGAGCTCGGCGGTGCGGAGCGCGCGCGACCGCGGGCTCGCGAGCACCAGCCCGAACTCCGTGCCCGCGAGCACCTCGCCGACCGCGCGCGCCTGCTCCTCGCCGGTCTCCGTGCAGGGGGATGTCGGTCGTGCCGGTGCGGCGCCCGTTGACGCTCGACCTCGGTCTGCCCGTGGCGCACCATGACGATGCGGCCGCGGACCTTCTCCTGCCACTCCGGGGCGCCGGGGATCTCCGCGCCGGGCGATCGCGGCGTCGACCTCGGCGTGCATCGGCGACACGTCGTCGCGGGCGAGGCGCTTGGCGGTGGCGGGGTTCATGCCGGTCATGCGGGGCTCTCCTCCGTCGCCCGGGAGGGTGGCGGGCGACATCCGACTCTACGCCCGGGCGGATCCGGCGTCCCGGTGCACGTGCTCCAGGAGGTCGAGCCCGACCACGCCCAGGGCGTCCCGCACGGCCAGCCGGGCGCGGAGACCGGCGTCGTCGAAGCGCACCATGACGGCGTACGCGACGGCGCCGCGCGGGCCGCGGAGCACGCCCGCCTCCGCCCGCACGCCCGCATCGACGCCCGTGCAGTCGACCAGGGCCATGCCGTGCGCGCCGCCGCGGCTCGACGGCGCGTCCATCCCGAACGCGGCCGCGACCATCGACCGGTCGGCGTCGAGCGCGAGCCAGCCGACGACGCGCGCGCCCGTCGCCTCGCATCGACCTCGCCGTGCACGAGCGAGGCGAAGAGCGACGCGAGCTCGCGGGCGGATCCCACGGAGAGCTGCGGCGCGTCGTCCGGCCCCCGCGTGCCGCGCGCCACGTCGAGGAGCGCCGTCCGGCGGAGGCCGAGCGACTCGGCGCGGGCCCGCACGGCGTCGAGGCCCACGAGGCCGAGCAGCGCGTTCGTCGCGGCCGCGTCGCCGGTGGCACCGACGAGCGACGCGAGGTCGGTGACGGGCAGCGACGGCACCACGAGGTGCCGCCAGAGGCCCGCGGTGCCGCCCTCGTCGTCGTCGCCGCGGTCGACGAGGTGCAGCGGCGAGAGGTCGCCCGAGGTCATGCGGGCCGACAGCTCCGCGAGCAGCAGCACGCGGCCGAGCCCCGCGGCCGGCAGGGCCACGTGGTCGTCGACCGCGAGCACCACGTCGCTCGAGTCGAGGTCGGTGGCGCGCGCCGCGACGCGCATCCCGTCGAGGGCGAGGCCGCCGAGCGCGCGGAAGGCGGAGCGGAAGCCGTCCGTCGGCTCCTGACCGCGGCGACGCGCCGGGCCGCCCCCGGCATGCCGGGGGCGGTGGGGCGGATCCTCCTCGGTCGCGCTCATCGTGCGGCCCGCGCCCCGCGCGTCACCAGATGGTGACGCGGGCCTCCTCGTCGAGCCAGAGGCCGTCGCCCGGCTGCACGTCGAACGTCGCGTAGAAGGCGTCGATGTTGCGGACGATCTGGTTGCAGCGGAACTCGTTCGGCGCGTGCGGGTCGATGGCGAGCAGGCGCGTGACCTCCGCGTCGCGGCCCTTCTGCTGCCAGGCCTGGGCCCAGGAGAAGCGCAAGAAGCGCTCCGCGCCGGTGAGCCCGTCGATCACGGGCGGCTCCGCCCCGTCGAGCGAGAGCAGGTACGCCTTCCACGCGATGGACAGGCCGCCCAGGTCGCCGATGTTCTCGCCGATGGTGAGCGCGCCGTTCACGTGCGGGGCGTCGTCGGCCGTGAGCTGCGCCGGGACGAGGGCGTCGTACTGCTGGATGAGCGACGCCGTGCGCTGCTCGAACGCCGCGCGGTCGGCGGGGGTCGACCAGTCGGTGAGCCGCCCGTCGCCGTCGTAGCGCGAGCCCTGATCGTCGAAGCCGTGGCCGATCTCGTGGCCGATGACCGCGCCGATCGCGCCGTAGTTCGCGGCCGGGTCGCGCTCCTCGTCGAAGAACGGGAACTGCAGGATGGCCGCCGGGAACACGATCTCGTTGAAGCCGGGGTTGTAGTACGCGTTGATGGTCTGCGGCGTCATGAACCACTCGTCGCGGTCGAGCGGCGCGCCGATCTTCGCGAGCTCGCGGCGGGTCTCGAAGCGGGCGGTCGCGCGGACGTTGCCGACGAGGTCGGTCGGGTCGATCTCGAGGGCCGAGTAGTCGCGCCACCTGTCCGGGAAGCCGATCTTCGGGGTGAACGCGTCGAGCTTCTCGAGCGCCCGGCCGCGGGTCTCCGCGGTCATCCAGTCGAGGCCGGAGATGGAGTCGCGGTAGGCCTCCACGAGGTGGCCGACCAGCACGTCCATCTCCGCCTTGGCGGTGCGGGAGAAGTGGCGGTCGACGTAGATCCGGCCGATGGCCTCGCCCATGGCGCCCTCGACCAACGAGACGCCGCGCTTCCAGCGCACGCGCTGCTCGGGCGCGCCGGTGAGGGTGCGGCCGTAGAAGTCGAAGGACGCCTCGGAGAAGGCCTTCGGGAGGAGCGCCGCGTTCGAGCGGACGACCTGCCAGGTGAGCCAGTCGCGGAGCGCGGGGACCTCGTCGGCGGTGAGGAGCGCGCCGAGTCCCTCGGCGAAGCTCGGCTCGCGGAGCACGACCTCGTCGAGCGCCCCCTCGGGCACCTCCAGCGCGTCGCGCCAGATGTCGAGGTCCGCCCACGCGGCCTTCGCGACCAGGTTCCGGAGCCCGGCCCAGGTCGTGAGGTTGTACGTGGCCTGGCTGTCGCGCGTGCGGACGTTGTCCCAGTGGGCGGCGGCGATGCGGGTCTCGAGGTCGAGGATCCGGTCGGCGCGGGCGGCGGGGTCGTCGATCCCCGCGAGACCGAGCATGCGCTCGACGAAGGCGCGGTACGCGTCGCGGATGGCCGCGTGGCCCTCCTCGCGGTAGTAGCTCTCGTCGGGCAGTCCGATGCCGCCCTGCTCGATCTGCACGACGTAGCGCTCGGGGTCGCCCGGGTCGTTGTCGACGAAGAGGCCGAGGAGGCCGCTCACGTTGGTCTGCTCGAGGCGGCCGAGGGTCCGGAGGAAGGTCGGCACGTCGGTGACGGCGGCGGCCTGGTCGAGCTGGTCGCGGATGGGCTCGACGCCGAGCGCCTCCACCCGCTCCTCGTCCATGAAGCTCGTGAAGAGGTCGCCGAACTTGCGCTCCTCGCTGCCGGGCGCGGCGTCGACGGCCTCCTCGATGATCACGCGCACGGCCTCCTCGGCCGCCTCGGCGAGCTGGTGGAACGAGCCCCAGCGGGCCTTGTCGTCGGGGATCGCGGTGCGCTCGAGCCAGCGGCCGTTCACGTGGAGGTAGAGGTCGTCCTGCGGGCGCACCCCCTCGTCCAGCTCGTCGGTGCGGATCCCGGTCGGCGGTGTCTCGGCGCTCATGCGGCCAGCCTAGGCGCCCCGGCCGCGGCCCTCCCGGACGATGTGTAAAGCGTGCTTGACACGTCTTCGGTGTAAAGCTAGCTTGTCATCCATGCGCAGCGAGGTGAAGGAGCTCCGGACGGCCGCCGGCCTCTCCCAGCAGGCACTCGCCACCGTGCTCGGCGTCTCCCGCCAGACCGTGAACGCCATCGAGACGGGCCGCTACGACCCGTCGCTCGCGCTGGCCGTGCGCACGGCCCGCTTCTTCCACCGATCCGTCGAGGAGGTATTCCATGTCGAAGTCGACTGAACGCCGCGGGATCTCCCGTGTGAACGTGCTGCTCGTGTCCGTGTTCGGCGTCGGCGCGCTGGTCGCGCTCGTCGCCGGGAATCCCGGATCCGCCTTCGTGCTCGCCTTCATGGGCGCGATCGGGTTCGGCGGCGCCCTGCAGGCGTCCCGGCCCGGCGCGAGCGACGTGACGCGCATCAACGGCCTCGAGTACCGCGACGAGCGGGACGGGCTGCTGGCGCAGCAGGGGTTCGCCGTGGTCGGCGTCGCCGCGCTCGTCATCTCCGTCGTGGCGTTCGTCGTCACCACGCTGCAGGGCGAGATCCACTGGTTCATCTGGGGGCAGATGCTGGCGCTCGCCTCGGTGTGGGCCGTCGCGAACGCCGTGGTCGTCCGGCGGAGCTGAGCCGCGCGGATCGCCGCGCGGACACGGTCGGATCCGCGCGCGGAAACGCCGCCGCAACACGGCGTCGGTACGCTCGCGGATCGGGGCGTCTCCCCACACACCCGCGCGGAAGCAGGCGAGCATCCGGCCCGACAGAATCTGGACCCTCCACGGCGACGGCAAGGCGGTGGACGCCTCCGCGGTCGTCGGCCCCGGCGAGCGCCTCACCTGGCCGCGCACCATCGGCCTCGGCATGCAGCACGTCGTCGCGATGTTCGGCGCGACGTTCCTCGTGCCCGTCCTCACGGGCTTGCCGCCCACGACCACGCTGTTCTTCTCCGGGATCGGGACGCTCCTGGTCCTCCTCATCACGCGGAACCGGCTCCCCAGCTACCTCGGCTCGTCGTTCGCGTTCATCGCGCCGATCCTCGCGGCCAACGCGGCGACCGCGTCGGGCGGCGGCGGCATCGGGGCGGCGCTGGCCGGGGCATCGTCGCGGTCGGGATCCTGCTGGCCGTCGTCGGCGGCATCGTGCAGCTCACCGGCACGGGCTGGATCGACGCGCTCCTGCCGCCCGTGGTCGCCGGCGCGATCGTGGCGCTGATCGGCTTCAACCTCGCCTCCGCGGCGCGCGACGACTTCGTGGTGGCGCCCGTGACGGCCACCATCACCCTCGCCGTCGTGATCCTCTCCACCGTGCTGTTCCGCGGGATCCTCGGCCGCCTCTCCATCGTGCTGGGCGTCGTCGTCGGCTACGTGGTGGCGGTCATCCGGTCGGAGGTCGACTTCTCGGCCATCGCGGATGCCGCGTGGATCGGCCTGCCCGAGTTCCACTCGCCGGAGATCACGCCGCAGTTCTGGGCGCTGCTGCCGCGTTCCTGCCCGTCGTGCTCGTGCTCGTCGCGGAGAACGTGGGGCGCATCCGCGGCGTCGCGCAGATGACCGACGGCTCGGTCAACAGGCTCACCGGACGCGCGCTCCTCGCGGACGGCATCGCGACCGTGCTCGCGGGCCTCGGCGGCGGATCCGGCACCACCACGTACGGCGAGAACATCGGCGTGATGGCGGCCACGCGCGTCTACTCGACCGCCGCCTACTGGGTCGCGGGCGCGTTCGCGGTGCTGCTCGGCCTGTCGCCCAAGGTCGGCGCGGTCATCAACACGATCCCCGCGGGCGTGCTCGGCGGAGTGACGACCGCGCTCTACGGGCTCATCGGGATCATCGGCGTGAAGATCTGGATGGACAACCGGGTCGACTTCGCGAAGCCCGTGAACCAGCTCACGGCGGCGACCGCGCTCATAGTGGCGATCGCGCCGTTCACCTTCACGCTCGGCACGGTGTCGTTCAACGGCATCGCGCTCGGCACGGTCGCGGCGATCGTCGTCTACCACGTGATGAGCACGGTCGCGCGGCTGCGCGGGACCGCGTAGCGCCGGCGGCGCAGCTCTCGCGGCCCGGCGCCCGGCGCCCGCGGATCAGAGCCCGAGGAGGCGCTCGAGCGCCGGGTCCTCCAGCGACTCGAGCACGAGGTCCGCGCCCGCGTCGCGCAGCTCGTCGGCCGAGTAGTGGCCGCTCGCGACGCCGACCGCGGTGGCCCCGCGTCGTGCGCGGAGGTGATGTCGTTCGGGGTGTCGCCGACGACCAGCACCTCGTCGCGGGAGGGCGCCGCTCCGCGCAGGGTGCCCGCGGTCGCGATGGCCCGGCGGACGCACGTCGACGCGGTCGGGCGAGTCGGAGCCGTAGGCGCCGAAGACGAAGAAGCGGCCGAGGCGGGCGGGCTCCATCTTGGTGCGGGCGGCGCCCTCCATCGCGCCGGAGACGACGCCGAGCACGACGCCCGCGTCGGCGAGCCGGTCGAGCAGGGCCTCGGCGCCGTCGAGGACGCGGTAGCCCTCGGAGACGCGGATGTCGTCGGCGAGGTGCCGGAGGTAGGAGGCGTAGAGGCGCGCGAGCTCGGCGGGCTCCGGATCGCGGCCCATGACGGCGCGGAACGTCGCCGTGCCCACCTGGGGATCGGTCTCCCCGGCGGAGGAGTGCTCGCCGATGTCCGCCTCGACGTCGTGCACGTCGCGGAACGCCATCGCCCAGCTGCGGGTGCCGGACCCGCCCGTGTGGATGAGGGTCTCGTCGATGTCGAAGAGCACGGCGGGAGGGATGCGATCGGTGTCGGCCATGCGTCCATCGTGCTCCGGCGCGCCTCCGCATGACCCGCACGGATGTCCGCTCGGATGCCCGCTCGGGGTGCCCGGAGGATCAGGAGCGGCGCGCGCGGACCCGCTCGGTGGTGCGCGCGATCACGCGGAGGCTGTCGATGAGGGTCGCGACCTGCTCGCGGCTGAGGTCGGCGAGCACCTCGTCCTCGTCGGCGACGAGCCGGCGCATCGCCCGGTCGACCCGCTCGATGCCGAAGGGGGTGAGAACGACGAGCCGGCTGCGGCCGCCCGCCGGATCCTCCTCGCGCGTGATGAAGGAGCGCGCCGTCAGCCGGTTCACCCGGTGCACGAGGCTGCCGGTGTCGGTCCCGAGGCGCTCGGCGAGGCCCGCGCGCGTGAGGCCCGCGTCGCCCTGCTGGCGGAGGACGGACAGGAACTCGAACTCGCTCGTCGTCAGGCCCTCGGCGGCGAAGGCGCCCTCGCGGATCCGCTGCATCTGCGGCAGCAGGCGCCGCAGCCGCGACACCACGTCGAGCGGCGCGAAGTCGACGTCGGGCATGGCCGCGCCCCACGCGTCGATCACCAGGTCGACGTCGTCGTCATCCTTCATCGGGACTCCCACCGTCGCCTCCACGGTACCCGGCGCAGGGCGCGGGGCGGGCCGACGGGCGCGGGGCGGATGCGCGGCGTCGCGGGGCGTCGCCGGCCCGGATCCGCCGACGCGCTCCGGCAGGATGTCGGCATGGCCCGCCCGCTCCCCATCCCCGACCGCCCGCTGGTGCTCGACGGCGGCCTCGGCACGCTGCTGGAGGCGCGCGGGCACGACCTGACGGACCCGCTCTGGAGCGCGCGCGTGCTCGCCGACGAGCCCGACGCGATCCGGTCCGCGCACGCGGAGTACTTCCGCGCCGGGGCGGACGTGGCGATCACGGCGTCGTACCAGGTGGGCTTCGAGGCCTTCGCGCGCCGCGGCCTGGGCGCCGCCGCCACCGAGGGGCTGCTGCGCGCGAGCGTGCGGCTCGCGGCCGAGGCGCGCGACGGCGCCGCGCGGGAGGACGCGGCGGGCGACGCGGCCGCCGGACGGTCCGCCGGCGCCCCGCGCGACCGCTGGATCGCCGCGTCCGTGGGCCCCTACGGGGCGACGCTCGGCGACGGATCCGAGTACCGAGGGTCGTCGGGCCTCACCCGCGACGAGCTGCGCCGCTGGCACGCCCCGCGGTTCGCCGTGCTCGCCGACGCGGGTGCCGACCTCCTCGCCTGCGAGACGATCCCGAGCCTCGACGAGGGCCGGGCGCTGGTGGACCTCGCGCGCGGCTCGGGCGCGCGGGTGTGGCTCGCGTTCACGGTCGCCGACGGGCGGCTGCGGTCCGGCCAGCCGATGGGCGAGGGGTTCGCGCTGGCGGAGGAGGCCGACGAGGTCGTGGCCGTCGGGATCAACTGCGCGCACCCGGACGAGGTGCCGGGCGCGATCGCCGCGGCCCGCGCGGCGACCGACCGGCCCGTGGTGGTCTATCCGAACTCCGGGGAGCGCTGGGACGCGGTCGTGCGCGGCTGGGCCGGTGACCCGGCCCTGCCGTCCGTCGACGCGTGGATCGCGGCGGGCGCGTCGCTCGTCGGCGGCTGCTGCCGCGTGGGGCCGGCCGAGGTGCGGCGCATGCGCGACGCGCTCGGCTGACGCCGCATGACGACGGCCCGTCTCCTCCAGGGAGGCGGGCCGTCGTCGACTGCGGATCCGGCTCGGGTCCGGATCCGGCTCGGGCCCGGATCCGGCTCGGGACCGGATCCGTGGGCGGCTCAGGCGCTCGCGACGGCCTGGCGCAGGCCCTCGGCGAGCGAGGTGGTGGGGCGGCCGAGGAGGCGGGCGAGGTCGCCCGTCTCGTCGTCGAGCTGACCCGCGGCCGTGGCGGCGTCGAGGCCCACCAGGAAGCCGATGGTGCCCTCGTCGAGGCCGGCGCCGCCGAGGATGCTCGCGTGCTCCTCCGAGGACACCCGGGACACGGGGACGGGCTGGCCGACGATGCCGGAGATCGCGGCGGCGAGGTCGTCCTGCGTCCAGCGCTCGTCGCCCGCCAGCTCGAGCGTCCGCCCGGCGAGCGAGTCGTCGAGGGCCGCGACGGCGATCCCCTCGGCGAAGTCCGCGATGGTGGCGCTCGCGACGATGCCCTCGCCCGCGCTCGTGAGGAGGCCGCCGGACTGCCGCACGGCGTCGACGGTGGCCGCGTAGTTCTCGGTGTACCAGCCGTTGCGGAGGAGCGTGACGGGCACGCCGGAGGCGGCGAGGACCTCCTCGGTGGCCTTGTGCTCGCCCGCGATGAACAGCTCGGTGGTGCTGGCGCGGAGGACGCTCGTGTACAGGATCCGGCCGACGCCCGCGGCCTTCGCGGCCTCGATGACGGTGGTGTGCTGCGGGACGCGCTGGCCCACCTCGCTGCCGGAGACGAGCACGAGGGTGTCGCCGGGCTGGATGGCCGCGGTCACGCTGTCGGCGTCGGTGTACTCCAGGGCGCGCGGTGCGCACGCCCTGGGCGGCGAGGTCCGCGAGGGCCTCGGGGCGGCGCGCGGTGGCGAGCACGTCGGAGGCGGCGGCGCCGCGGGCGAGGAGGGAGGCGACGATGCGCGATCCGAGGCGGCCGGTGGCGGCGGTGACGACGATGGTCATGGGGTGCCTTTCGAGTCGTGGGAGGTGCGGTACGCCCGGGACAACCGGACTGACGGCGAAGAGCTTCCCACAGGGAGGTACCCACTTTCAGGTAAGTTGGTCGCATGCACGACATGAGCTTCCGGGTGACCCGCGACCGGCCCGGCGTGACCGAGGGCCGCTACCCCGCGAACTGCCCGTCGCGGACCCTCCTCGACCACGTCACGAGCAAGTGGGGCGTCCTCGTCCTGCTCGCCCTCGGGCAGGGATCCCGGCGCTGGGGCGAGCTCCGCCGGGAGATCGAGGGCATCAGCGAGAAGATGCTCGCCTCGACCCTCCGCACGCTCGCAGACGACGGGTTCGTCATCCGCGACGCCCAGGCGACCATCCCCCCGCGCGTCGACTACCGGCTCACCGAGCTCGGCCACGAGGCGTCCGCGCGGCTCATCCCCCTCATGGACCTCGTGGCCGACATGGCCGAGCAGGCCGGCGAGCGGTCGCCGGGAGCCCCCGCGCGTCCCTAGGCTGGAGACCTGCATCGCCGCCGGGCGAGGCCAGAGAGAGATCACGCCCCATGCCCTCCCCGTCCGCGCCGACGCTGTCGCGCACGCCCGCTCCCACCCGTGACGTCCGCCGCGCGCGCGTCGCCGTCGGGATCCTGTTCTTCACCAACGGCGCGATCTTCGCGAACCTGCTGCCGCGCTACCCCGCGCTGAAGGCGGAGCTGGGGCTCGCCGACGTCGAGTTCGGGGCGGCCGTCGCCGCGTCGCCGCTCGGGGCGCTCATCGCGGGGCTCGCCGCGGGCGTCCTCATCCGCCGGTACCGGTCGGCGCGCGTCGCCGTGGCCGCCACCGTGCTGGCCTCCGTCGGGATCCTGCTGGCCGGCCTCGCCCCCGGCTGGCTGGTGCTCGCGGGCGCCCTGTTCCTCGCCGGCGCCATGGACTCCATCACCGACGTCGCGCAGAACTCGCACGCGCTGCGGGTGCAGCGGCTGTACGGGCGCTCGATCATCAACTCGTTCCACGCGGTGTGGTCCATCGGCGCGGTCACCGGCGGGATCATGGGCGCGGCCGCCGCGCAGGTGCGGCTGCCGATCCTCGTGCACCTCTCGATCACCGCGGTCCTCTTCAGCGCGTTCGCCGTGGTCTCGCTCGCCTGGCTCCTGAAGGGCCCCGAGCCGGAGCCCGGCGAGGGCGGCGCGGCGCACGCCCACGCGCCTGCCGCGGATCCCGAGGACGGCGTCGTCCGCGCCGCCTCCCCGCGCGCGCTCGGCCTCGTGGCCCGGTACGGCGTGCTCCTCGCGCTCGTCATCATCGCCTCCGGCGGCGCGATCGTGGAGGACGCGGGCAGCACCTGGTCGGCCATCTACCTCTCGCGCGACCTCGAGGCCTCCGCCTTCGTCGCGGGCCTCGGCTTCATCTCCCTCCAGGGCATGCAGTTCATCGGCCGCATGCTCGGGGACCGCATGGTCGACCGCTTCGGCCAGCGCGCCATCGCCCGCCTCGGCGGCGTGCTCGTGCTCGCCGGGATGGGCGGCGCGCTCGCGTTCCCCAGCGTCGTCGGCACCATCGTCGGGTTCGGCGTCGCCGGGTTCGGCGTCGCGACCCTCATCCCGGCCGCCATGCAGGCCGCCGACGAGCTGCCCGGCTTCAAGCCCGGCACGGGGCTCACCATCGTCGGCTGGCTGCTGCGGGTCGGGTTCCTGGTGTCGCCGCCGATCGTCGGCGCCATCGCGGACGCGTCGTCGCTGCGACTCGGGCTGATCTTCATCCCGGCCGCCGGGCTCCTCGTGCTGGTCTTCTCGCGCGTGCTGGCGACCCGGCGCGCGCATCCGGCGGCGCAGGCGGCGCCGAGCGCCTCCTAGTCCGCCCGCGCGGCGGGCCGGTGGTCGGCCCGCCGGGCCGATCCGCGGGCGCGCGGATCCGCTCACGGGCTCCTGCGAGTGCGACCGGGCGCGGGTCGGCCCGCGGGAGAGTGGGCGGACGCCCGCGACCCGAGAGGATCCCATGTCGACCGACCTGCCCGGAGGGCTCTTCCCCCTCGCCGACGACATCACCGTCACGCGCTTCGGCTACGGCGCAATGCAGCTCGCGGGGCCGCGCGTGTTCGGCCCGCCCGCGGATCCGGACGCCGCCCGCGCCGTGCTGCGCGAGGCCGTCGCGCTCGGGATCACCCACATCGACACGGCCGACTTCTACGGCCCCGGGCACACCAACGCCGTCATCGAGGAGGCGCTGTTCCCCTACCCGGAGCACCTGCACATCGTGACCAAGGTCGGGTCGCTCCGCGACGCGAAGGGCCGGTGGCCGCAGGCACTCTCCGCGGCCGAGCTGCGGCAGGCGGTCTACGACAACCTCGACGCACCTGACGCTCGACGTGCTCGACGTCGTGAACCTCCGCGTGGGCGCGTTCGACAGCCCCACCGACGGGTCGATCGACGAGCCGTTCACGGCGCTCGCGGAGCTGCAGCGGGAGGGCCTGATCCGCCACCTTGGCGTGAGCAACGTGACGCCCGCGCAGGTGGCCGAGGCCCGCGCGATCGCGCCGATCGTGTCGGTGCAGAACCACTACAACCTGGCCCGCCGCGACGACGACGCGCTCATCGACGAGCTGGCCGCGGACGGCATCGCGTACGTGCCCTACTTCCCGCTCGGCGGGTTCTCGCCGCTGCAGTCCGAGACGCTGTCGCGGGTGGCCGCGTCGCTCGGATCCGCGCCGCTGCCGGTCGCGCTCGCCTGGCTCCTGCAGCGGTCCCCGAACGTGCTCGTCATCGCGGGCACCTCGTCCGTGGAGCACCTGCGGGAGAACGTCGCGGGCGCGCGGATCCGCCTCCCCGAGGACGCGCTCGCGGAGCTGGAGGGGGATCGGCGGCTGATCCGCGGGAGGATGGCGGCATGACCGCGCCCGACCGCCGCTTCCCGCGCCGCGTCTACCGGGAGGGCACCGAGCCCGACGTGCGGTTCACGCTCGCCAACGAGCGGACGTTCCTCGCCTGGATCCGCACCTCGCTCGCCCTGCTCGCCGGCGGGGTCGCGCTCGAGGCGCTGGGGCTCGGGCTGCAGCCCGGGTTCCGGCTCGCGGCGTCGGTCGTGCTCATCGTGACCGGCATCGCGGCCCCCGCGCAGGCGTGGATCGGCTGGATGCGCACCGAGCGGGCCCTCCGCCGCGACCGCCCGCTGCCGTCGTCCGTCCTGTCGCTGCCGCTCGGGATCGCGGTGGCGGTCGCCGGGGCGCTGGTGCTCCTCGGGGTCCTCACGGCGTGAGCGGTCCCGATGCCGCGCGCGGCGAGCGCCCGTACGACCCGGGGCTCCAGCCCGAGCGCACGGCCCTCGCGTGGCGGCGCACCGCGCTCGCGCTCGTCGTCGGATCCCTGCTCGGGCTGCGCGCCCTCCCCGCGGTGCTCGGCGCGCCCGGCCTCGCGCTCGCGTTCGTCGGCGTGGCGCTCGCGCTGAGCGTGCTCGTCACCGCGCACCGGCGGTACCGGCGGGTGCACCGGATCCTCACGACGCGCGCCGCCGACCCTGCCGCGCCGCCCGGAGCCGCGCTCCCCGGCGGCGCGCTGCCCGCGCTCGTCGCGGCGCTCACGGCGGTCGCGGGGCTCGCCGCGCTGGCCGTCGCGCTCGTGCGCTGACGGGACAGCAGATCTGACGGGCGCATCCGAGGTTCCACGATGCCCCCCGGCCGGGGTATCGAATGGCATGACACCGCATGGCGTCCGCCGCGCACCCCTGCGCACCCCTCGGAAAGGCCCCCATGGAACTCGACCGCCGCCGCTTCCTCACCGCCACCGGAGCCGTCTCGCTGACCGCGATCCTCGCGAGCTGCGCGGGCTTCAGCAAGCCCGCCACCTCCGCGGCGGCCGGCACGCTCGCCTTCACCACCTGGGGGACGGACTCCGAGCTCGCCGGCTTCCGCGACCAGATCGCCCGCTTCCAGGAGGCGAACCCGGGATCCACGGTCGAGCTCAACGCCGTGCCGTACGAGCAGATGTTCACCAACATCGACGCGCAGCTGCAGGCCGGCAACCCGCCGGACGTCTTCCGCGTGCCGTACTACACGTTCGGCAGCTACGCCGGGCGCGACCAGCTGCTCGACCTCTCCGACCACCTGCCCGCCGACTTCGGCGACCGCTTCACGCGGGGCGCGTGGGCGGCCGTGCAGAACGGCGACGCCCCCTTCGGCGTGCCGCACCACACCGACACCACGGCGATCCTCTACAACAAGGCCCTCATGGACGCCGCCGGCGTCACCGACATCCCGACGACGCTCGAGGACGCCTGGACCTGGGAGGAGTTCGACGCCGTCGCCGCCCAGCTGCGCGCCGCGCTCCCCGCCGACCAGTACCCGTTCGCGTACAACTGGCAGGGCAACGGCGTGACGCGCTGGCTCACCTGGCTGTTCGAGGCCGACGGCCGCTTCCTCACCGAGGACCTCGCGGACGCCGCCATCGACTCCGATGCGGCGCGGAAGGCCGTGGACTTCACCCGCTCGTTCTTCGAGAAGGGCTACGTGCCCGACAACGACACGATCAAGTCCTCCACCTACGCGCAGGACAGCTGGTACGCGCAGACCACGGCGATGGTCTTCTCCGGCGCCTTCTCCATCCCCGACGCCACCGACACCCTCGACTTCGAGTGGGGCGCGACCTTCGCGCCCCGGGACGTGCGCGCGGCCAGCGACTTCGGCGGCAACGCGCTGGTGGTCACGAAGGACGTGGCGGATCCCGCGCTGGCCGCGGCCTTCCTCGACTTCGTCACGCAGGAGGACGCCATGCGCGCCTTCTGCGAGGGCGCGTCGCTGCTGCCCACCCGCCAGGACCTCATCGACTCCGGCATCGAGTTCGCGGTGCGCCCCGAGCTCGCGCCCGTCTACAGTCGGCCGCGCAGGCGAGCACCGTGCAGGCATCCGAACTCGGGGCAGGTCGCCTCGCCGTCGATGTCGCGCATCATCACGGTGCTGCAGGACGAGCTGGAGAAGGCGTTCACGAGCGACGCGTCGACGGACGACGTGGTCGCCGCGCTCGCCGCGGGCATCGCGTCCGCCGTCCCAGGCGGGCTGATGACCGCGGCACCCGGGGCTGCGGACCGGCACCCCCGCCCGGGTCGCGGGCACGACGCCGGAGGTCCCGGGGCGAGCGGACCGTCCGCCGCGCCGCCGCCGCCGCACGCGCTCGCGCGGCGAGGCCGGCGGTCGCGTGGATGCTCCTCACGCCGAACCTGCTCATGCTCGGCCTCTTCGTGCTCGTGCCGCTCGTGTGGGCGGTGTTCGGTGAGCCTCCAGCGCACCGACGGGTTCGGCGGCGGCACCTTCACCGGGCTCGACAACTACCAGCGCCTGGTCGTCTCGGACACCGGTCTTCGTGGCGGTCCGCCGCCTACACGGTGCTCGTCACGCCGACCGCTCACGCCGCTCGTCGATGGGCCTCGGCCTCGGCGCGGCGGTGCTGCTGAACTCGGTGCTGCCGGCGCGCGGGCTGTTCCGCTCGATCCTCATCCTCCCCATGGCCATCTCGGGCGTCGCGACGGCGCTCATCGGCGTGCTCCTCTTCGACGAGAACAGCGGCCTCATCGACAAGCTCGTGCGCGCCGTGGGGCTGCCGGGCGTCCCATGGCAGTCGGACGGCACGGCCGCGTTCGTCTCGATCGTGCTCATCACGCTGTGGTGGCGCGTCGGGTTCAACATGCTCATCTACCTGGCGGGGCTGCAGTCGGTCGACGCGGGCGTCTACGAGGCCGGGCGCCTCGACGGCGCGAACGGCTGGCAGCGCTTCCGGTACCTCACGGTGCCGCTGGTCGGGGCCGTGGTTGCCGTTCTTCCTGCCGCTACCTCAACGTCATCTACTCGTTCCAGGTCTTCGACCTCGTCTTCGTGATGACCGGAGGCGGCCCCGGCAACGCCACCTCCGTCATCGTCACGTACGCCTACGACCAGGGGTTCGTCACCCGCGACCAGGGCTACGCGGCCGCCATCGGCGTCGTGCTGCTCCTCGTCATGCTCGCCTTCACCGCGGTGCGCTGGGTACTCCAGCCGCTCCCGGGACCTCGTGGACTGAGAGCCGCCCCATGACCACCGCACCCGTCGCGCCCGTGGGCTCCGAGGTCCGCCCCGCCCGCACCGCCCCCACCGACCGGCTCACCCGGCCGGGCGCCCGCCGCACCCGCGAGCGGCGCCTCGTCGCGCTGCGCGTCGTCGCCGCGAGCGTCGTCGCGCTCATCATCCTGTTCCCGCTGTACTGGATGGTCGTCGTCGCGTTCTCGACCCGCGCCGACCTCCTCGGCGGCGCGCTCCGCATCTTCCCGACGACGCTCACGCTGTCGAACTTCGAGCGCGTCCTCGACTCCTTCCCCGTCGCCACCTGGTTCGGGAACTCCACCGCCATCGCCCTCGTGGTCGCGCTCATCACCGTGACCATCAATGTGCTCGGCGGATACGCGTTCGCGCGGCTCGAGGTTCCGCGGCTCGAACGCGCTCTTCCTCGTGGCGCTCGCGACGCTGATGATCCCCGTGCAGGCGATCATGGTGCCGCTGTTCACCCTGGTCACCGGGGCTCGACCTCTACGGCACGTACTGGGCCGTGATCCTGCCCACGGCGGCGAGCGCGTTCGGCCTGTTCCTCGCGCGGCAGTTCATCCTCGGGATCCCGACGGAGCTCATCGAGGCGGCGCGGATCGACGGCGCGAGCCACCTGCGGATCCTCCGCAGCATCGTGCTCCCGCTGTCGAAGCCGCTGCTCGCGGTGCTGTTCTTCATGAGCCTGCTGTCGACCTGGAACGACTTCTCCTGGCCGCTCATCGCGCTTAAGCAGAACGAGCTGTTCACGCTCCCCATCGGCCTGCTCTACCTGCAGGGCCAGTTCGGCTCCGACTACGGCGGCACGATGGCGTTCGCGCTGATCAACGTGGCGCCGATGGTGGTGCTGTTCCTCGTCTTCCAGCGCTACTTCGTGCAGGGATTCGCGCGCAGCGGGATCCGCTGATCGGGGCCGGCGCCGCGTGACCGGCGCCAGCCGGACGCGTCAGCGCGCCGAGTAGCCGCCGTCCACGAGGTGGTAGCTGCCCGAGATGAAGGACGCGTCGTCGCTCAGGAGGAAGAGGACCAGCGCCGCGACCTCCTGGTCGGTGCCCAGGCGGCCGGTCGCGTGCTGGCTCTCCAGGTACGCGAGGGCGTCCGGGGTGAGCGACGCCCGCACCAGCGGGGTGTCGATGAAGCCCGGGCCGACCGCGTTGGTGCGCACGCCGCGCGCCGTGTACTCGAGCGCCGCCACCTTCGTGAGGCCCACGAGGGCGTGCTTGCTGGCGACGTAGGCGGCGTTCTGGGCGAACCCCACGGATCCGAGCACCGAGCTCATGTTGACGACCGCGCCGCCGCCCGCCTCCACCATCGCGGGCAGCTGGTAGCGGAGGCCGTAGAAGACGCCGTCGAGGTCGACCGCGCGCGTGCGGTCCCAGGCGGCGATGTCGTACTCGCCGATGTCGGCGGCCGGGGCGCTGATGCCGGCGTTGTTCACGGCGAGGTGGAGCGCGCCGTAGGTCGCGACCGCGTGCGCGACGGCGGACTCGGAGTCCTCGGCCTTCGAGGTGTCCTGGCGGAACGCGGTGGCGGTGCCGCCCGCGGCCTCGATCTCGGCGACGACGCGCTCGGCCGCCTCCAGCTGGATGTCGGTGACGACGACCGACGCGCCCTCCGCGGCGAGCGCGCGGGAGATGGCGGCGCCGATGCCGCTGCCGCCGCCGGTGACGAGCGCGGTCTTGGTGTCGAACCTGGCCATGGTGTCCTCCTCGGATGGATGCGCGAGACGGCTCCGCAGCGCGGGCCCCGCCGGAGCAGTCGGCCACCATCGACGGTACGCCCAGGTCCCGGCACGGCATCGAGCGGCGCCCCGGCCCCGGACAGGGCCGGGGCGCCGGGACGCCGGACCCCGGGGTCAGTCGAGGTAGCGGATGGTGCCGTAGCTGAAGTCGCACACGCCGGGGAACGGCTCGCCCTTGCCCGGGATCTTCACCGCGGGCCCTCCGCCCGGCACGGTGTTCGAGCGCCAGCAGATCTGGTAGGCGCTTGCCCGCGATCGTGAGGTCCTGCAGGTGCGCCCGGTCCCCCTGGTCCTGGTTCACCCCGACGACCTTGTAGCTCCCGTCCTCGATGTAGACGTCCCGGATGTCGAACCGGTGCCGGTGCTGCGAGGGGCACGTGCCGCACGCCCGGAGGAGCGTGCCGATGTGGGAGATCCTGCGTAGTGCGAGATGTCGACGTCGCCGGCGCCGTCGACCTGCACGACCTTGTCGTACGCGGCAACCTCGGGCCGCCGCCGTGGATGGTGACGACCGACGAGGCCGGGGACCCCTCCACGAGCGTGATCGCGTCCTCGCCCACGTGCTGGAAGTAGACGTCGTCGATCGTGCACGAGGCCAGGCAGTGCAGCCCGTCGGCCGCCTCGAGGCCGACGACGGCGTTCTTGATGGTGGCGCCCGGCTCCAGGACGACGACCGGCTGCTGGAACTCGTTCGGGCCGGTCGTGCGCCCGTTGATGAGCGCGAAGTGGAAGTCGCGGGGTCTGCCCGGCGGGGATGACGATGGGCGAGCCGGTCGCCGGGATGACGGAGGTGGGGGTCGGGAACGCTCGGCATCGCGTCTATGGAGGAGCCGATCGCCGACGGGCCGGCCGCGTGGGCGGGGGCCGCGGGCGCCGCAGCGGCGCCGCCGCCGACGAGCGCGGCGAGCGCCAGCCCGACGAGGAGCAGGGCGACGGCGCCGGAGGCCGGCGCGGCGGGCCGGATCGGGGACGGGTGCGGGGGCGGCGCGGGGGGTGCGGAACGGGGTCATGCGGATCCTCATCTCAGGAGCGGAGACGTCTCTCGTCCCGCCCCGACGGAGGGTAGGGGGAACGGCACGCCGCGCGAGCGGACCGCCCCCGGCCGTCCACTCGGGGTTCACCCGGCGTCCACCGCCACGTCGGAGGGCTGCCCGGGGGCGGCCGTAGCTTGCGAGCGTGATGCGTCCGCCGGCACCCGGAGCAGACGCCCGAGATCGATGGAGACCCCACATGACCCTCACCCGTGAGACCCACCACCGGCTGCTGCCGATCCTGTGGCGCGATCCCCACGCCCGCGGCAAGCGCAGCACCGTGACCTGCCACCTCAAGTGCGACGACGCGTGCACGAAGCCCGTCCCCAACGTCAGCGACAACTCCTACTTCCGCGACATCGCGGGCCGCGCCCTCTCGCGCCGCACGCTGCTCGGCGGCGCCGGAGCCGGAGCCCTCGCGATCCTCGTGGCGCAGAACGCCGCAGCGCCGGGCGCCGAGGCCGCCGCCGCGCAGGCCGCGTCGAACCTGCCCTTCACGGCGATCACGCCCGTCGACGCGTCGATCGACCAGTTCACCGTGCCCACCGGACACCCGCTGGGCGCCCATCATCCGCTGGGGCGACCCGATCTTCAGCTACGCCGACGACTTCGACGCCGACAACCAGTACCGCCCGGCTCGCCGCGCGCCAGTTCGGCTACAACGACGACTACCTCGACATCATCCCGATCAACTCGCGGAACAAGGAGGCGCTCCTCGTCGCCAACCACGAGTACACGAACGAGAACATCATGTTCCCGCCCGCGGCCGACGACGCCGAGCGCGACGAGCAGCGCCGCATCGGCAAGCGCCCTCGCACGGCATGTCCGTCGTCGCGCTCCGTCGCAAGACGGTCGGGCAGCCGTGGACCTACACGGTCGGCCACCACCGCAACCGCCGCATCACCGCGGACACGCCCTTCACCGTGACCGGGCCCGTCGCCGGATCCGCCGCGCTCCGCACGCAGGCCGACCCGAAGGGCACCACGATCCTCGGCACGCTCGGCAACTGCGCCGGCGGCACCACCCCGTGGGGACCCCGGCGCTCTCGGGCGAGGAGAACTTCAACGGGTACTTCCGCACCGCCGGCACCTCGGCCGCCGACAAGCGCTACGGCCTCGGGGACAAGGCCACGAGCCGCGGCTGGGAGTCGATCGACCCCCGCTTCGACGCCCGCACCCCCGGCTACGAGACGCGAGCCGAACCGCTTCGGCGACATCGCGGAGGTCGACCCGTTTTCGAGCCGGCGAAGGCGCCTGTCAAGCACACCGCGCTCGGCCGCTTCAAGCACGAGGGCGCGAACGTCATCGCCGGGAAGAGCGGCCACGTCGCCGCGTACATGGGCGACGACGAGCGCTTCGACTACCTCTACAAGTTCGTGTCGCACGACACGATGGTCACCGGCACGACGCGCCAGGACCGCCGCCGCAACAAGCAGCTGCTCACGCGCGGTTCGCTCTACGTGGCGCGCTTCACGGGCGACTCGCCCGTCGCGGAGATCACCGGCACCGGCGCAAGACGCGGCCCTCCGACGGGCAGTTCGACGGCATCGGCGAGTGGATCGCGATCGCGGTCGACGGCGCTCTGCCCCGTCCCCGGCTTCACCATCTCGAGGACGCGCTCATCCGCACCCGCCTCGTGGCGGACGCCGTCGGCGCGACGAAGATGGACCGCTGCGAGGACGTGCAGCCGAGCCCCGTCACGGGCAAGGTCTACGTCGCCTGCACCAACAACACCGACCGCGGCAAGGCCGGCAAGGAGGGCGCCACGGAGATGAACCCGCGGACCACCAACCGCGACGGCCACATCGTCGAGGTCATCGAGGACGGCGGCGACCTCCCGCTCGACCACCTTCACCTGGAACCTGCTCCTCGTCGCGGGCGACCCGGCGAAGAACGAGGGCACCTACTTCGCGGGCTTCCCGAAGGACAAGGTCTCGCCCATCAGCTGCCCCGACAACGTCGCGTTCGACTCCGCGGGCGACCTCTGGATCTCCACCGACGGCGCGCCGAGCACCATCGGCCTCAACGACGGCCTGTTCAAGGTCCCGCTGGAGGGCGCCGAGCGCGGCCACGTGCAGCAGTTCCTCTCCGTGCCCACCGAGGCGGAGACCTGCGGCCCGGTCGTGCACGACACCGAGGGCATGGTGTTCGTCGCCGTGCAGCACCCGGGCGAGGACGGCTCGTTCGCCGAGCAGCACTCGTTCTTCCCCGACTACGTGCCCGCCGGCGTCACCCCGCCGAAGGGCGCGTGGCGCGGACCGCGTCCGTCGGTCATCCAGGTGTGGCGGGGCTGATCCGCTGCACCGATCCGGTCGCCGGCGGCGGCGGATCACGAGGGCCGGGGCGTGCGTGCGCCTCGGCCCTCGGGCGTTCGAGGGCGGTCCGGTCCGCGCCGCGGGGGCGGCCCGGTCGGCGCCGCGGGGGCGGTCCGGTCCGCGCCGCGGGGCTAGCGTCGAGGGGTGACCGAGCCCCAGGATCCCGACGGCCCGACCGAGGACGAGCGGTGGCTCGTCGTGGGCGGGCGGCGGTGGCCGCGCACGGATCCGTCGCTGCCCGCCGAGGTGGTGGACGCGCTGACGTCGCACCTCGGACGCGGGCGCTCGGGAGTGGGCGCCGCGAAGCGCCGGGGTGACGACGACGCGGTCGCCGCCGCCCGGACGCGCGTCGGGCTCGCGAAGCACGGCCTCGGCGAGCGCGGACCGCGCTGGTGGGACGAGCCCGAGGACGCGCGCCTCGAGCGGGCGCACGCGGCGCTGCGGGAGCTCGACGCGCTCGACCGCCCCGCCGACTGACGCGACGTCCGCACGAGGCGCCCGGAGCACCACCCGACCCGGACCGGGCGCAGACTGGGCGCATCGAGCACCGAGGCCGACGTCCGCGAGCTGGCGCTGTCGCTGCCGGGCGTCGAGGAGCGCACCGCCTACGGGACCCCCGCCTTCTACGCCGGGCCGCGCATGATCGCCCGCCTGGTGGAGGAGCCCGGCGTGCTGCTGGTGTGGCGCGCCGACCTGGGCGAGCGCGAGGCGCTGCTGCAGGAGGATCCCGCCGCGTTCACGACGACCCCGCACTACGACGGCCACCCGAGCGTGCTCGTCCGGCTGGACCGCGTCCCCGCCGCACGGCTCGCCGAGCTGCTCCGCGAGGCGTGGGACGCCCGCGCGCCGCGGCGCCTCCGCGACCGGTGACGCCCAGGGGCCAGGCTGGTCCCATGCAGCTCTACTCCGCGCTCCCCCTCGTCCGCGCCCGCCAGATCGCGGCCGACACGGCCGCCCTCGTCGGCGTCGTCGTCTCCGTGCTGGTGGGGGTCGCCGTGGCGGCGCTCATCCGCCCGCTCGGGGACCTCGGCCGCAGCATGGAGAGCTCGGGCACGCAGCTGAGCGGATCCATGACCGACGCGGCCGACGCCCTCGGCCGGCTGCCGCTCGTGGGCGACGCCGCGCGCGGGCCGTTCGAGGACGCGAGCGGCATCGGCGCGGGCCTCGTGCAGGCGGGCCGCGACCAGCAGGCGCTGGTGGGGACGGTCGCCCTGGTGGTCGGGATCCTCGTCGCGCTCGTGCCGATCGCGCTCATCGTGCGGCACTGGCTGCTCCGGCGGATCTCGTTCGTGCGGCGCGCGTCGGCGGCCCGCGCCCTCGCCGGGACGCCCGGCGGCACGGAGCTGCTCGCGCTGCGGGCGCTCTCCACCCGGAAGCCGGCGGCGCTGCTCGCGGCGCACCCGGACCCGGTCGCCGCCTGGCGCGCCGGGGACCCGCGGGTCGTGCGGCAGCTCGCCGACCTGGCGCTCCGCGACGCGGGGGTGTCCGGGCGCTGATCGGGCCTCCGCGCGGGCGGGTGGTTCAGGTGCGCGCCCGGTCCCGAGCGCGCAGGATCCCCTCGGTCGCCGGCACCGCGGTGACGGCCGACAGGGCGGCCAGCGGCATGCCGACCACGAGCCCGAGCACGGCGTCACCCGCCGCCGCGAGCGCCACCGCCGCGGCCACGCCCGCGACGACCAGGACGCCGGCGATCGAGGCCGCCCACAGCACCGGCCAGGGGGCGCGCCCCCGCCACAGCGGGTAGGGCGCCGCCCCGAGCGCGGCCAGCGCCGCCGCGTACAGCGCCACAGCTGCCACAGCGGGCACGGGCACCGGATCCCCCGGAGCGGCGGCCTCCGGCGGGGTGCCGGCCAGCGACAGGAGCCAGAGGACGGTCAGGCCGAGGCCCGCGATCACAGCCGAGGTGGACGCCAGCACGGCGCCCGTCCGGAGGCGCTGCCTCACGCCCGACGACCTCGCGCGCGCGTCGCCCTCCCGTCGCCATCGCATGGGTCCAGTGGACCGATCCCCGCACGCGGTAGCAAGCCGCCGCACCGCCGGAGCGCCGTCCGGCGGACGCGAGCGCGGAGAGGGAGCATCCTCGGAGGCATGTCGCCTCTCCTCCTCGCCGGGCTCGCCGGTCTGCTCTCCGGGCTGTCGCTGGTCGTCGGATCGCTCGTCGCGTGGTTCGCGAGGGTGCCGCGGGAGGTCGTCGCGCTCGTCATGGCGTTCGGCGCCGGCGTGCTGATCTCGGCCCTCGCGTTCGACCTCGTGGACGAGGCCGCTGCGAGCGGCGGCTTCGTGCCCACCATCGCCGGGTTCGTCGCCGGCGCCGTCGTGTACGTGGTGCTCGACCAGCTGCTCGAGCACGGCGGGTTCCGCCGGAAGCCGCACCGGCGGAAGGGCGGCGGGGGCGGCACGGGCGTGGGGATCGCGCTCGGCGCCCTGCTCGACGGCGTCCCCGAGACGGCCGTGCAGGGCCTCAGCCTCACGGGCGGTGGGACGCTGAGCGTCGGCGTGCTCGTGGCCGTCGTGATCTCGAACCTCCCGGAGGGGATGTCGAGCACCGCCGACCTCAAGGAGAGCGGCCGCGGCCCGCGCTACGTCTTCGGGCTCTGGACGTCGATCGCCGTGGTCTGCGCCCTCTCCTCCCTCGGCGGCTACGCGCTGCTCGGCGGGCTCCCGGAGAGCGGCCAGTCGGTGGTCATGGCGTTCGCCGCCGGGGCGATCCTCGCGATGATCTGCGACACCATGATCCCCGAGGCGTTCCGCAAGGCGCAGGCGCTCACCGGCCTCGTGACGGTGCTCGGGTTCGTGGCGAGCTACGCGGTGCACCAGGCGGGCTGAGCCGCCGGGGCGGCGGCGGCCGGGCGGCCGGGCGGCGGCCGGTCAGTCGTCGGCGGGCCGATCCCGGGGCGAGACGTTGAAGCGGTGCAGCAGGCCCGCGAGCTGCTCGACCTCGGTCGTGTCCCAGGCGGAGAGCCGGTTCTGCAGGCGCTCGCGCGTGCCGGAGCGCACGTCCGCGAGGCGCTCCTCCGCCAGCGGCGTGAGCGACAGGATGGTGGAGCGGCGGTCCTCGGGGTCCGGCTCGTCCTGCACGTAGCCGGCCTCGCGCAGCACGCGGAGGTGGCGGCTCACCGAGCTCTTGTCCATGAGGAGGCCCCGCCGCGACGGCGCCCGCGGAGGAGGGGCCGGCGGTGCGGATCCAGCGCGCGACCGCGAAGGCGCCGGGCTGCAGGCCGGGGTGGAACGTCGCGGCCTCCTCGATGCGCAGGGACCGGATCGACATGAGCAGCGCCCCGAGCTCGGACGCCACCGACGAGACGGCGGCCGTGCGCACGTCGACCGAGGCGTCGGCGGGGCGGTCGGGTGTCGGCTCCGGGATCACGTGGAGACCCTAACCGACGCCGATCAGGGGGCCCGGTACGCGTTGCGGCCCGCGGTGGAGGTGGCGAGCTCGATGACGGAGAACGGCGTCCCCGTGACCGCGTCGGCCACCCGCAGCCCGAGCCGGAGCGCCGTGACCGTGTACTCCGCGCTCGTGCTCTGGCCGATGGCGGGGAGGAAGGAGGACCCGGCGGGCGCCGACGGCTGGTCCGGCTGGACGTTGACCCGCAGCGACAGGACGCGGGCAGGGCGTTGACGATCGGCGCGACGCGGGCGACGACGATCGCGGAGACGGCGGAGAGGTCAGCGCCGAGGGCTGTGACCGGTCCCGCTAGGCCCGTCGTGACCGCGTCGCGCACGGGAGCGACCAGCCCCGTGGTCAGCGTCCCGACCAGGCTGCTCGCCAGCGCGGTGACGGAGCCCAGGCCGAGCGCGGAGAGGAGTCCCGCCACGACCGAGCCCAGGCCGCCCAGGTTGAGGAGGGTCGGCGTGACGGTGAAGGGCTTGCCGCCGATCAGCTCCGCCAGGGTGCCCGAGTACTGGATGGCCAGGGACAGGATCGGGATCGGGTTGCCGATGAGCGGCTTGATGCTCACTGCCGCCTTCACATCGACGGCGACTTCGACGCTCCGCAGCGCGGTCGTCATGGCATCCCGGATCGCGACGCTGCGCTGATCGATGAGTGAGCCCACATTCGCGGCCACCGCGCTCAGGGTCGCCGCGTCGACGAGGATCTCCGTGTTCGGCACTTTGCCGTTGAGACCGTTCGGTCCCTTCCCGAGCAGGGTGGCGAGGTCGACGGTCACCGTGCCGGTCGCCAGGTCCACCGACGTGCTGCCATCGGCGCTCCGCAGCGGAGCCGTGAGCAACGGAGCCACCGCCGTGGCTGCAGCATCGACGCCCGTCACGCTGACCGATCCCGTCAGCGCTGCGAGTCCGAGGGTGCTGCCCAGGTTGCCGAGGGCGGTGAGGATCGTGTTGCGGAGCGCATCCGCGATCGCCCCCGTGGGCGTCGTCGTGGGCGTACCGCTGGTGAGCAGCGCGGCCGCGCCGGCCACGCCCGTGCCCGCCGCGGCGGTCACGGTGCCGGTGAGCCCCTTCACAGCCGGGCTCACGGCCGTGAGCTCGAGGCCCGCGATGCCGTACTGGCGGGTCGAGCCGGACTGCGATCCATCCCCCCACACGACGCTCTTCCGCCCACTGCACCAGTCGAGGACCGAGCTGGAGGCGACGGCGCCGAGGGCGAGCCGCGTGCTGGTGAGGGCGGAGGTGCCCGTGCCGGTGTTCACGCTCGCGAGGACCCGGTCGAGGCTGATCGTGGCGCGCCCCGGCAGGGCGGCCCCGGCCGCCCCCGACGTGACCCCGACGCCGCCCGAGTCGGAGACGAGCCCGCTGGCCGCCGCGGAGGTGCCGGTGCCGGTCACGCGGACGTACTGGTTGAGGGCGCCCGCCGAGCCGACGGGCAGGCCGGTGGACAGCCCGGTGAGGTCGAGGACGGCGGTGTCGCCGAGCACGCCCGCGACGAGCGGGTTCAGGTACACGCCGGTCGCGGGGGACGGGACGCCGGCCGGGGTCGGCTGCGATCCGGGCGCGGCGTCGTCCACCGCGGAGAGTCCGCGCACGGCCGCGACGGTGCCGAGGTCGAGGCCGAGCAGGCTGCCCCGGAGGAACCGGGAGGACGCCGTGGTCGTGAAGCCCGTGGAGGTGCCGCAGTCGAGGTCCTCCGTGCCGATGGCGCCCTTCGCCCACTCGCGGTCGGTCCACGCGGCGGCGACCGGCACGATGCCGGGGTCACCGCCCCGGCGACCAGCGCGACGGCGACGCCCGCGGCGACGAGCGACGGGGCGCGGCCGGCGAGGCGGGGCAGGCGGAAGCCGGCCAGCATGCGGCCGAGGCCGACGATCCGCGGCTCGGCGCGTCGGCGGCGCCCCCGGCCGACGAGGTCCTCACGACCCGCGCGTCCCTCACGGCCCGCACTGCGGCGCCCCCGGGTCCCCGTGCCCCCGCTCACGCGCCGCCCCCGTCCGGCGATCCGTCGACGAGGCCCGGACGGCGGCCCGCGCCCGGCCGCCGGAGCAGCAGACCCAGCGCGAGGGCGCCCGCGCCGGCCAGCGCGACGGCCAGCAGGTCGAGGGCGGAGCCCGTGCGCGGCAGCACCCCGCCGACCGCGGGCGGTGCGGCGGCCGGCGCCGGATCCGATCCCGCCGCCGTGAGGCCGACCGCGAGCGAGCCGGTGCGGCCCATCACGCGGGAGTCGCCCGACAGCGCGGGGTCGACGGACGCCGTCAGGAGGAGGTGCTCGCCCGCGGCGGCGGTGATGTCGGGGAGTCCCGTGCGCGGACCCTCGCCCCGGAACGCGCTCAGCGGGGTCGCGGCGAGCACGGGCGCGGATCCCCCGGAGCAGGCCGGCGCCGCGTGCGGTCCCTCGGCAGCGGGCGCGGGGATCCACGCGTCGTCGCAGCGGTCGAGCCGCAGGAGCACGCCCGCGTCGACCTCGGCCAGCTCGCCGCCCGAGCGTATCTCCACGGCGAGGCGCGCGACGTCCGCGTCGCTCAGCCGGGCGGAGATCAGCCAGTGGCCCGGGGCGCCGGGCGAGACGTCCAGCATGGCGGTGCTCCAATCGGAGGAGAGGGAGATGTACCCGGGCGTGCCGTTCTCCGGCACGTCGAGGAGGACCGCGGAGGCCCGGGTGCCGATGAGGCTCAGGCCGCCCACGAGCGCGAGCGCGGCGACTGCGGTGAGCGCGGAGCGGAGCGGCGACCGGCGCGGGATCGGCGCGACGGCCGACCCCGCCTCAGCGTGCATGGCGGGCCGGGCGGCGCGGCGATCGGGCCGCCGCGCGGCGGCCCGTCGCCCGGTCGCCGCGAGGGCTCCCGCGACGCTCCCCCGTCGGCCACGACGTGCCCACGAGCAGCAGCACCAGCGCGCCCGCGAGCCCCGCGATCACGAGCGGCGTGTGCAGCAGGCGGTTCGCGTAGCCGAGGTAGGGCGCGCCGCCGAGCACGCGGTCGGCCTCCGTCACCACGTACGGCGACGGGTCGACGGTGGCGTTCGCGTCGCCCTGCAGCACGAGCTGGCGGGCCGCGGGATCCGCGGGATCCACTCCCGCCGACAGCCGCTCCACCTCGCCCGTGACGGGTCCGACGGAGACGACGCGGTGCGTGACAGGCAGGTCGTAGCCCGGTCGCGGCACCTTCACGACGTCGCCCGGACGCAGGTCCGCGGCCGGCACGCCGTCGAGCGTGACGGCGGCGGATCCGGTCGGCAGCGTCGGCGCCATCGATCCCGTCATGAGCACCACGAGCGAGAGCCCGAGGATGCGCGAGAGGAGCGTCCACGCGATGACGAGCGCCCCCGCGATCCCCGTGAGGGTGAGCACGGCGTCGCGCACGACGAGCCCGGCGGTCCGCCGCGGACGCGTCCCGGCACCGCCGCGGGCGCGCGCGCGGGACGCCGCGACGGCATCGCGGCGGGCGGCCGCGAGCGCGTCCCGGTCCCCCGCGCGCGTAGCAGCGGCCTGCGCTGACATGATGCGGTCCCTCCGCGGTCTAGACCGACGTGGAGAGGAACTCCCACGCCGGCGTCACCGTGCGGCCCTGGAGGTCGTCGAGGGTCACCCCGGTCGGCAGGGTGGGCGCCGCGGGGAGCGTGATCTCGAAGCAGTAGAACTGCGTGTTGCCGCCGGACGCGTCGAGAGTCTGCGAGCCGGTGCCCGCGGCGGTGGCCAGGGGGCCGCTCGTCACGAGCGCGCCGGTCGCGAACGCCGCCGCGTCGCACGTGGTCGCCGTGGCGGAGACCGCGACGCGGAGCGTGAGGGCGCCGAGGAGCGCGTCGTCGGCGTCGTCGGCCTCGAGGCCGACGCCCACCGCGGGCTCGGAGTCCTGCAGGACGACGGTGCCGGCGACGGATCCCGCGACCGTGCGGAGCGCGACGGGCGCGTAGACGCTCGTGCCGGGCGTCAGCGCGAGCGCGCCGGCGGTGAAGGTGAGGTCCTGACCGGGGTTCGTCTCGTCCTGGGCGAACTCGGTGGCGAGGTACGGCGAGGAGACGTTCTGCTCGACCTCGAAGGTCGACGTGCCGAGGCCCGGGCCGCTGCCGTCCGCGTTCCCGCCGAACACCCACTCGGAGTCGGTCCACGCGGCGAGCGTCGCGGTGATGCCGAGCCCGAGGACGAGACCCCCGGACAGGAACGCCATCGTCTTGGTGCGCCGCGTCATGCGCGGGCGGTCTGCGTGCAGTGCCATGGTCGTGCTCCCCTGATCGCGCGGGTCCCGCATCCGATGCCGGACGGTCCCGCCCCCCTGTGCGTCGGCCCCAGCGGCCGACACGGCGAAGCTAGGGGCGACCCGGGCCTGCTCGGGATCCCGTGCGGGCGACGCCGGTAGCCCCGAGCCCATATGCCAGTGGTCGCGCGCGCCGGCCGGTCGGACTACCGAGACGGCGACTGTGCCCCGGTCGAGGGCCCGGGGACGGCAGCCGGGATCCGGGCGCGGGACCGCCCACTGGTAGCCTCGTCCGCGCAGGCGGGGAAGACGAAGGCGAGCAACATGACCGACGACACGACCGACACCGGCCACCGAGACGGCGGGGCGTCGGAGCCTCCCCTCCTCAGCCGGCGCGAGCTGCGCCGCCGCCAGCAGGAGATGGAGCAGGGCTCCCCCGACGCGTCGGGCGACGCGCACCGCTGGGTGGATCCGTTCCCCGCGGTCCCGCGCACCTCCGAGGGCGGCCTGTTCGGCCCCGACCGGGTGCGCCCGGGCGCGGCGCCGGCCGACGCCGATCCCGATGCCGCCGGCGACGCCGACGCCGACGCCGACGCTGACGCCGCCGACGAGGGCGCTCCCCTCGACGCCGACGCCGCGGAGGACGACGATGACGCCGAGGTCGTCGGTACGCACGCGTTCGACGAGCTGTTCGACGACGCGGACGAGGACGACGTGGATCCCGAGGACCGCGTCCCCGACGAGGCCCCGGCCGAGACCCGGGCCGATGCCGACGACGCGCCCCGCTCCGCCGCCGAGCCCGCCCCCGGCTCGTTCGACGCCGTGGTCTCCCCGGAGGCCGGATCCGCCTGGACCGTCCCCGCCCCGCACGTCGTCAACGCGCACCCCTTCCGCATGCCGCTGCGCCCGAGTGCCGAGGAGCCGCGCGCCGCGCGGTCCGGCGACCGGGACCGGTCCGCCGCCGACACGGCCGCGGCCGCACCCGAGGCCGAGGTCGCACCCGAGCCCGAGGTCGCGTCGGCCGACGACGCCCCGGTCGCCGTCCCCGTCGACGACGCCCCCGTCCCCGCCTCCGCCCGGCCGGCCGCCGCCCGTACCGCGTCGGCGCCCGCGTCGGCGCCCGCACCGCAGCCGGTCCCGGTCGCGACCCCGGTCGCCTCCCTCCCCGCCGCGCCCGACGACGCCCCCGAGGAGGAGCCCGCGCAGTCCCGCCGCCCCGGCACCGACCTCACGGCGTTCCCCGACGCGGATCCGCAGCGCTACGCCATGCGCACCCCGCGCCCCGACGCCGCGACGAGCGCCCTCACCCTCTTCCCCGAGCAGACCGGCCAGCGCCCCCCGCGCGGCCCGGTCGTCGCGCGCACCGGCTTCCGCGGGTTCCTCAACACCGTCACGGGCGGCCTGCTGAAGATCGGCCCGGGCCCGGAGGAGGCCGCCGCGAACGCGGAGGCCACCCGGCGCGAGGGCGACGAGCGGATCATCCGCCAGGCCACCTGGTCCCGCGCGGTCAGCGTGCTGGTCGCCAACCGCAAGGGCGGCGTGGGCAAGACCCCGACGAGCCTCATCCTGGGCGGCGTGCTCGGCTCCATCCGCGGCGGATCCGTCGCCGTGGTCGAGGTCACCGACGACCCCGGCGCGCTCGGCTACCGCGCGGAGGGCCAGCCGCAGCGCGGCCTCGGCGAGCTGGTGCGCGACCGCGACGAGATCCACAGCGCCGGGCAGCTCGCCGGCTACACGGCGCCGCAGACGAGCTTCGCCTCCGTCGTCGCGTCCGTGGGGCCGCGCCGCGAGCTCACGGGCGAGGACGTCGTGGGCGTCTCCCGCCTCATCGACGAGTACTACGCGGTGCGCGTGATGGACTCCGGCAACCAGCCGTCCTCCTCCGCCTTCCGCGGCGCGATCGAGGTCACCGACGTGCTCGTCGTGCCGGTGCTCAACGCGGGCGACGCGGTGCTCGAGGCCGTCGCGCTGCTCGACTTCCTGCGCGAGCTCGGCGGCCACGCCGCGATGCTCGCCGACAACGCCGTGATCATCCGCCTGCACGACGGGCGCCCGGAGGACCCCGCGGTCGTCGCGCGCATCGACCGCATCCTCGACGACGCCCGCCCGGCCCAGATCTTCACGGTGCCGTACGACGCGCACATCGCGGAGCGCGGGCCGATCTCGCTCGGCGCGCTCGGCCCCGAGGTCCTCCGCGCCTTCACGGCCGCGACCGCCGGGGTCGTGCAGCGCCTGGCGCACGCGGTCCGCTGACGGGCGCGTCCACGGGCGGCGCCGGGTCCGCCGAGGGCGCGCCCGGAGCCGACCCGCGCGACCCCGGCCCGCACGACCCCGGCCCGCGCCGTCGGCGCGTCCAGCGCGTCCGGCGCCCGCTCGACCGCGAGATCCTCGCGCTGGCGGTGCCGGCGCTCGGCGCGCTCGTGGCCGAGCCGCTGTTCCTCCTCACCGACACGGCGCTCGTCGGGCACCTCGGCAGCGCGCCGCTCGCGGGCCTCGGCATCGCGAGCGTGATCCTGCAGACGATCGTCGGGCTCCTCGTGTTCCTCGCCTACGCGACCACGCCCACGGTCGCGCGGCGGCTCGGCGCGGGCGACCGGCCGGGCGCGATCCGCGCGGGCATCGACGGCCTGTGGCTCGCCCTGGTGCTCGGGGCGGTGGTGCTGGTCGTCGGCTCCCTGGTCGCGGATCCGCTCGTGCGCGCCCTCGCCGGCACCGGCGGCGCCGACGCGGATGCCGCGGCGACCGCGGCCGTGGTCGACGCGGCGAGCACCTACCTCGGCATCTCGCTCCTCGGGATCCCCGCCATGCTCCTCGTCATCGCGGCGACGGGCCTCCTCCGCGGCCTGCAGGACACCCGCACCCCGCTGGTCGTCGCGGTGACGGGCTTCGCGGCCAACGCGGCGCTCAACGCGGTGCTCATCTACGGGCTCGACCTCGGCATCGCCGGCTCCGCGTGGGGCACCGTGGTCGCGCAGTGGGGCATGGCCGCGGTCTTCGTCGTGATCGCCGTGCGCGCCGCCCGGGACACGGGCACCACCCTGCGACCCGGCCTCCGCGGGGTCGCGCGCTCGGCGGCGTCCGGCGGCTGGCTGCTCGTGCGCACGGCGTCCCTGCGCGCCGCGATGCTCGCGACGGTGGCGGTCGGCGCGGGGCTCGGCGTCACGGGGCTCGCGACCCTGCAGATCGCCCTCACCCTGTTCTCGACGGTCGCGTTCGTGCTCGACGCGCTGGCGATCGCCGGGCAGGCGCTGGTCGGCCACGGGCTCGGCGCCGACGACGTTCCGCGCGTCCGGGCCGTCGCCCGGCGGCTCGTGCAGTGGGGCGTCGGACTCGGAGCGATGCTCGGCGTCCTCCTCGCGGCCGCGTCGCCGCTGCTCGGCCCGGTCTTCACGGGCGACCCGGCGATCCACCGCATGCTGACGGCCGTGACCCTGGTGCTGGCCGTGGGCCTGCCCGTCGCGGGCTACGTGTTCGTGCTCGACGGCGTGCTCATCGGCGCGGGCGACGCGCGCTACCTGGCCCTCGCCGGAGTCGTGAACCTGGCGGTCTACGCGCCCGCGCTGATCCTCGTGGCCTGGATCACGGAGACCGGCCGCGTCGCCGGCACACCCGCCCTGCTCGCGCTCTGGGCCGCGTTCGGACTCGTGTACATCGGCGCCCGCGCGCTCACGCTGGGCCTGCGCGCCCGCGGCGACCGGTGGATCGTGACGGGCGCCGCGCGCACCTGAGGCGCGTCAGTACATCGCGAGCGGTGCGCCGCCCCGCGGCCCCGGGAACGCCCGGTCGAGCGCGGCGAGCGTCTCCTCCGGGATCACGAGGTCGAGCGCGGCGCGGTTCTCGGCGACGTGCGCGCGCGTCGCCGCCTTCGCGGTGGCGAACACGTGCGGCGCCTGGCGGACGACCCACGCGAGCGCGAGCTGCCCCGCGCTCACGCCGAGGGGCGCGGCGAGGTCGGCGAGCACCGGATCCGTCGCGAGCCGCCCCTGGTCGAGCGGCGAGTACGCCATGACCGGCATTCGGCGCGCGCGGGCCCACGGGATCACGTCGTGCTCGGGCCCGCGCTGGGCGAGGTTGTAGAGCACCTGGTCCGTCTGCGCGGCGTCCCCGCCGGGGATCGCGGCCAGCTCGTCGAGGTCGTAGGCGTCCAGGTTGCTGACGCCCCAGGCCCGCACGAGGCCCTCCTCCACGAGCTCCTGCATCGCGGCGACGGTATCCGCGAGCGGGTGCGATCCGCGCCAGTGCAGCAGGTACAGGTCGAGCCGGTCGGTGCCGAGGCGCGCGAGGCTGCGGCGCGCGGCCTCGCCGGTGCCGCGCCGGGACGCGTTCGACGGGAGCACCTTGCTGATGAGGAACACGTCGTCGCGGCAGCCCGCGATGGCCTCGCCGACGAGCTCCTCGGAGCGCCCGCTGCCGTACATCTCGGCCGTGTCGATGGCCGTGAGGCCGTGGTCGATCCCGGTGCGCAGCGCGTCGAGCTCGGTCGCGCGGGCCCCGGCGTCGTCGCCCATGTTCCAGGTGCCCTGGGCGAGCGCGACCGCGCTGCGGCCGTCGGGGAAGGTGGTCGTGGGGATCCCGGTGTCCGTCATCCCCCCATCCTGCGCCGGTCGGGTGGACGCGGCCCGGGAGGGAGGAGGACGCGACGCGGCGCCCTCAGGTCCGCGGCGTCGCCGGCACGCCCGGGAAGGTCGGCACCCAGCAGCGCACGGCGTCGCGGTAGCGGCGGAACGGATCCCCGAAGCGGGCCTCCAGGTCGGCCTCCTCGCCCGGCCGCACGACGTGGTTCCAGAGCGACGAGCCGATGACGGCGTAGGCGACCACCATCCACGAGCCGAGCACGAGCCCGACGGCCGCGGCCTGCGTCACGCCCGCGAGCGCCATCGGGTTCCGCACGAACCGGTAGGGCCCGGCGATCACGAGGCGCGTCGCGGTCGCGGCCGGGAGCGGGGTGCCGCCGCCGCGGGTCGACATGGCCGCCGCGGACCAGATCCCCAGGGCGCTCGCGAGCACCAGCACGACGATCCCCGCCGTCGGCACCGCCACGGCCGCCGCCCCGTCCGGCAGCGGCACGGCGACCCGCCACCGCAGCTCCAGCCAGCGGATCGCGAGGGGCGCCACCACGAGGAAGGCGCCCCAGAAGACGACGATCTGCGCGGCCGTCGCGGCCACGTGGCGGGAGGTGGCGGCGCTCGCGTCCGCGGGCCGGGCCGCGAACGGGCCGATGAGCGCCCACCGGCTCGGCAGCCGGCCGAGGAGCAGCAGGGCGCAGGCGACGAGCGATCCGAGCGCGGCGACCGCCATGACCACGACGCCCACGCCCGCCTCCCGGGTGACGGTCGCGAACCCGGCGAGCGCGACGGCGACCACGAGCGTCCAGGAGGCGGCGACGAGGGCCGCCCATCGGATCCCGGCGGCGGCGAGCGCCGACCCGACCACGAACAGGGGGACGTCGAGGAGGGCGACGGGCAGCGGATCCAGCGACCCGAGCGTCGCCGCGCGCACCGCGGGCACGGTCGGCACGGCGACCCACCACGCGGCCCCGCCGAGCGCCTGCGCGGCGAACCAGATGCGGGCCCACGTGCGCACCGCGCCGCGGACGGCTGGTCCGCCGCGCGCCGGGCCGGATGCCGCGGCCGTCACTGGGCGTCCGCGTGCTCCGGCGGCCACACCACCGCGAACCGCTCGAAGACGATCTCCTCGTCCTCCGACCACACGGCGCCGCGGGCCGCGCTCACCCGCTGCCAGTAGATCCGGTGCTGGATGCGCCAGCTGTCGAGGGAGAGGTCGTCCTCCCCCTCGTCGTGCGCGAAGGCGGCGTCGGCGCTCGCGAAGGGGCCGACGCGGAGCTCGGTGCTGCGGATCACGATGCGCGGCGTCCCGGCGCCGTCGCACGCGATCCAGTGCGATCCGATGCGCGGCACCTGCTCGCCGCGGGCGAGGAAGTCGGCGACGAGCTCGGCCGTGGCGCGCTTCCGGCCGTCGAGCACGATCCCGAGCAGCTCGTCCGCGAGGCGCGCGGTGTCCCCGAAGCGCTCGACCGTGTGCTCGGGTCCCGCGGCGACCGCCTGCGGGTGCGCCTCCGCGTACGCCGCCCACATCCGCGCCGCGGCGACGAGGTCGGGCGGGGAGGCGGGCGCGGTCGCATCGCTCATGGTCCCGATGCTCCCACGGGGGCCGGCCGCGGCCCGCTACGTCGCCGTGCCGCCGTGGCGCCCGTAGCCTGATCCGGTGGAAGACCCGACGCCGCCGCCCGCCCGCCGTTCCCGTCCCGAGCGTGACGCCGGCCGCCGCTCCGGCCGCCCCGCCCCCGACCCCGAGGCGCGCTCGGAGGCGCTGAAGGAGCGGATCTACGTCACCTTCACGGCGCTCGCGGTGACCATCGCGACCGAGCGCGAGGCCGACCACGCCACCGTCGGCACGGCCGCGCTGACCCTCCTGCTCACGGTGGTGGGCACGCTGCTCGCGGTGTCGGTGGCCGAGTACATCGCGCAGATGGTGCGCGACGGCGAGGTGCCGGACCGCCGCGACGTGGCCCACATCCTCTACGTGTGCGGCAGCTCGCTCGGTGTCCTGCCCGCGCCGCTCGCGATCCTCGGGCTCTCCGCGCTCGGCGCGCTCGACCTGGCGACGGCCCTGCGGATCATCTCGATCGTGCTGGTGGCGACGCTCGTGCTCGTGACCCTCATCGCGGTCCGCCGGCTCCGCGTCGCGCTCGGCGTGAAGCTCCTGGTGCTCGCGGGCGTCGCGGCGCTCGGCGTCCTGGTGCTCGCGGTGGAGCTTGCGGTCCACTGAGCGTCGGCGGCCGGCGGGGGCGCGGATCCCCACGGGAGCGGGCGCGCCCGTAGCGTGACCGCATGACCGCCGCCCCGCTGCCCGCGCGCATCGAGACCGCGCGCCTCCTGCTGCGGCCGCTCGGCCCGGGGGACGCGGACGTCGTCCACCGCCTCTGGACCGAAGCGCGACCCCCGCGTCCCGCCGGAGCGCCGCGTCGACGGCGACGGACACCCGACGCGCGACGAGGTCCGCGCCCGCCTGGCCGTGCAGGCCGAGGAGTCGCTGCGCACCGGGCTGGGGCTCCGGGCGGTGGAGCTGCGGGCGGCCCCGGCGTCGTGGGCTACTGCGGCCTCGTCGTCGGCAGCGCGTCCGTGGAGGAGCCGGAGCTCGCCTTCGAGCTGCTGCGGGCGGTGCACGGGGACGGCCTCGCGACGGAGGCGGCGTGTGCCGTGGTCGCCGCGGCGCGCGGGTCCGGCCGCACGCGGCTCTGGGCGACCGTGCGGCGGTGGAACGTCCCGTCCCTCCGTGTGCTCGCCAAGGCCGGCTTCACGGAGAGCGGCCGGGTGACGGCGGATCCCGACCACGGCGACGTGGTCTGGATGACGCACGACCTCACGGCGTGACCCCGGGCCCCGCCTCCCCGCCGCCGGGCCCTGCCTCCTCGCCGTCCGGCCGCGCCTCCGGACCGCCCGCCCGCGCCTCCCAGCGCGCCTCGCCGTCCACCATCACGTCCGTCGGCGTCAGCCCGAGCCGTCGGGCGACGGCCTGCGACGCCGCGTGGTCGGGGTGGATGCGCGCCTGCACCGTCCCCACGCCGTCCTCCCGCAGCCACCCGAGCATCGCGGCCGCGCACTCCGCCGCGGCGCCGGCACCCTGGGCCCCGGTCCCGATCAGCCACGCGGCCTCCGCCGTGCGCGCCTCCCGCTCGCCGGTCACGGTCGCCTGCACGAAGCCGGCGGCCCGCCCCGAGGCGCGCTCCCGGATCACCCACACGAGCCACCGCTCCGACCCGTCCGGCGAGCGCCCCGCCGCCTGGCGCGCGAACCGGGTGCGCAGCGCGTCGAGCGTCGGCGGCACGCCGCCCGTGAAGCGGTACAGCGCCGGATCCCCGAGCACCCCCACCATCTCGCCCGCGTGCGCGACCACCAGCGGCTCGAGCGCGTACCGCTCCGTGACGAGCACGGGAGCGGGCGACGTCGTCATCGCCCGATGCTCCCATGCGCCGAGCGGCACGCCCGTCGTGCGGGCCGACGGGCGACCCCGATCGCGGACACGGCGCTCCGGACCCGCGCGACGGGACCGCGTGTGATCTGATCGCCCCATGAGCTCGGAACGCGGCCTCGAGCGGCTCGTCGCCTTCAGCGACGCGGTCGTCGCCATCGCCATCACGCTCGTCGTCCTGCCGCTCGTCGACACGGCCCGCGACGTCGACGGCGGCAGCGTCGCCGACTTCGTCCGGGAGAACGCGGCGCCCCTGGGCGCCGCGGCCCTCAGCTTCGTCGTGATCGCCGCGCTCTGGCAGGCCCACCATTCCGTCCTCGGTCGGATCCGCGCCCTCACGCGGGGCATGATGCGCGCGAACTGGCTGTGGCTGGCCGCCATCGTCTTCCTCCCGCTGCCCACCGTCCTCATCGTCGGGGCCGCGCAGGAGGACCGGCTCGGCGTCGTCATCTACATCGCGACCATGCTGGTCGCGTCCGCCTCCCTGGCGGTGCTGGCCGAGCTCGGCATCCGCGCCGGCGCCGCGCTCGACGACGACCCCGCCGCCGCCGACACCAGCGGCGCCGACCGCACCGGCCGCGACCTCGACCCGGACCAGGTCCCGCCGAGCCACGCGGCCCTCCGTCGGAGCCGCTGGATCCCGACGGGCCTCATGGCGCTGGCCCTGGTCCTCGCTGCGGCGGTCCCCGGCGTCGGCACCTGGGCGCTCCTCGTGCTGCTCATCACGATCCCCCTCGAGCGCCTCGGCCGCCCCCGCCGTCGCCCGCGGCGCACCCCGCCGATACGCTGACGACGTGACACCCCGCGGCGCCCCGACGCCCTCCGCATCCGCCGTGCCCAGCACCCCCGCCGCCGCGCTCGCCGCTCCCGGCGGTCGCCGGATCGCCGTGCAGTTCGTGGCGATGGGCACCGTGTGGGGCGCCAGCTTCCTGTTCATGAAGGTCGCGCTGGAGGGCGTCTCGTTCGGCCAGGTGTCCTGGACCCGGCTCGTGCTCGGCGCGATCGCGCTCGGCCTCATCGTCGCCGCCCGACGCCTGCCGCTGCCGCGCGAGCGCGTCGTCTGGCTGCACTTCGCGGTCGTCGGCGTCGTCGGGTCGGCCATCCCGTTCTCGCTGTTCGCCTGGGCCGAGCAGCACGTCACCTCGGGCGTCGCGAGCATCTACAACGCGACCACCCCGATCATGACGGCGCTCCTCGCGACCCTCGCCTTCCGCGTCGAGCGGCTCGGCCGGCGACAGCTCGCCGGCATCGCGCTCGGCATCGCGGGCGTCGTCGTGATCATCGGCCCGTGGCGGCTCACCCCGTCCGCGGAGGCGGCCGCGTCCGGCCAGCCGCTGCTCGAGCTCGCAGGCCAGCTCGCGTGCCTGGGCGCCGCCCTCTGCTACGGCATCACGTTCGGCTACCTCCGCCGCTTCCTCACGCACCGCGGCATCCCCGGCGTGGTCACGGCCTTCATGCAGATCGGCATGGGCGCCGCCGCCATGGTCGTCGCCACCCCGTTCCTCGCCACCGGGCCCGTGTCGCTCGACGTGCCGGTCGTCCTCAGCCTGCTGGTGCTCGGCGTCATCGGCACGGGCCTCGCGTACCTGTGGAACATGAACGTGCTGCTCGCCTGGGGGCCCACCGCCACCTCCACCGTCACGTACATCACGCCCGTGGTGGGCGTCGCGCTCGGGATCCTCGTGCTCGGCGAGACCCTGCACTGGAACGAGCCCGCCGGCGCCGGCCTCGTGCTCCTCGGCGTGCTCCTCTCCAGGGCCGCCGCCGTGCGGCCCACGATCCGGCGAGCCGCCCGTGGAGCGAGGACGCCTTCCGTAATGCGATGAGCGCATGGAGCGCATCATGGACGGCCGGGAGGTCGGGGAGCCGCAGGTCGACCAGTGGGTCGACGAGGCGGAGGCGGGATACGACGTCGACGCGCTGCGGTCGCGCGTGGGTCGCGTCCCGCGCGGGGAACGGCCGCGAAGGTCATCCCCGTGCGCCTCACGGACGCGGAGCTCGCCGCCGTGATGGCGCGCGCCGAGCGCGAGGGGCTGAACCGCTCCGACGCGATCCGGGCGGCGCTCGACGCCTGGTCGCACGCCGCGTGATCCTCCGCTAGTCCGCTCGGAAGCACGGCGTGTCGGACGACGACATCATCGCGGCCGCCTCGGCACCGGTCGTCGCGGGAGCGCTCGACGACGAGGAGCCGCGACGCGCACCCCTCCGACGCCCGGCTAGGCTCGCCGGGTGCGTCTCGTCATCGCCCGCTGCTCCGTCGACTACGCCGGCCGCCTCAGCGCGCATCTCCCCCTCGCCGTCCGCCTCCTCATGGTCAAGGCCGACGGGAGCCTCCTCGTCCACTCGGACGGCGGCTCCTACAAGCCCCTCAACTGGATGAGCCCGCCCTGCACGATCGTCGAGGTCGAGCCGGACGACGACCAGGCGCTCGCGGGGGTCCGCGAGATCTGGCGCGTGGTGCAGCCGAAGACGGCCGACATGCTCGTCGTCTCCATCCACGAGGTGCTGCACGACTCCGCCCACGACCTCGGCGTTGACCCGGGCCTCGTGAAGGACGGTGTGGAGGCGCACCTGCAGAAGCTCCTCGCCGAGCAGATCCACCTCCTGGGCGACGGCCACGAGCTGGTGCGCCGCGAGTACATGACCGCGATCGGGCCGGTCGACATCCTCGCTCGGGACGCTGCCGGCCGGTCGGTCGCGGTGGAGCTCAAGCGGCGCGGCGACATCGACGGCGTGGAGCAGCTCACGCGCTACCTGGAGCTCATGAACCGGGATCCGCACCTCGCGCCGGTCACGGGCGTGTACGCCGCGCAGGAGATCAAGCCGCAGGCCCGCACGCTCGCCGAGGACCGCGGGATCCGCTGCCTCCTCCTCGACTACGACGCGATGCGCGGGCTCGACGACGGGCACTCGCGCCTCTTCTGACGCGGGCCGCGCCCGGGGCGTGCTCCGGGTGCGCTCCCGGCGGGCACCCGCACGACCCTCGTAGGGTGGCTGCGTGACCGCACCCGACACGACCACGCCGCCCTCCGTCGCCGGCTCCGCGCCCTGGAGCTGCATCCTCTTCGACCTCGACGGCACCATCACCGACTCGGCCCCCGGCATCACGGCGCAGCTCGCGAAGACGCTCGTCTTCATGGGCCTGCCGGTCCCGGGCCCCGCCCAGCTGCTCGAGTACGTGGGCCCGCCCATCCTCGACTCCTTCCGCGACCTCGCGGGCATGGACGACGCGGCCCAGCAGCGCGCGCTCGCCCACTACCGCGCGGGGCTACGCGGCCGGCGGCGTGTTCGACAGCGCGGTCTACGACGGCGTCCCCGAGGTGCTGCGCGCGATCCGCGCGGCCGGCATCCCCCTGTCCCTCGCCACCAGCAAGCCCGAGTCGCAGGCGCGCCGCGTGCTGACCACTACGGCCTCACCGGCCTCTTCACGGAGATCTGCGGCGCCAGCGAGGACGAGGTGCGCTCCGCCAAGGCCGACGTCATCGAGGAGGCGCTGCGCCGGCTCCGCGCGGCGGGCGTCGACGTCGCGAACGCGGTGATGGTGGGCGACCGCGAGCACGACGTGCTCGGTGCCGCCGCGCACGGCATCCCGACCGTCATGGTCGGCTGGGGCTACGGCAGCCCGGCCGAGGCGGCGGGCACGATCGCGGTCGTCGAGACGGCCGCCGAGCTCGCCTCGCGCCTGGTCCCGGAGGTGCGGGCACCCGCCGCCTGAGCGGCCCGCTCCGATCCTCGACAAGCAGGAGCGTTTCCACAGATCCGGCTGCCGACCCCCGTCCACCCGGGGTTAGCAACACGGAGTGACAGAATGACCCGCGGAGGAACCATGTCATCACCGCAGGACCTGCAGGACCCGCTCGCCCTCGACAGGCAGGTCAGCTACTCGCTCGTCGTCGCCGCGCGCAGCGTGACCGCCCTCTACCGCCCCATCCTCGATCCCCTCGGGCTCACCCACCCGCAGTACCTCGTCCTCCTCGCCCTCTGGGCGCGCGGGCCCCGCTCCGTGAAGGACCTCAGCCACGAGCTCCAGCTCGACAGCGCCACGCTCTCCCCCCTCCTCAAGCGCCTGGAGGCCATGGGCCACGTGTGGCGCGTGCGCCGCGCCACCGACGAGCGCGTGCTCGAGATCGGCCTCACCGACCAGGGTCGGGAGCTGCGCGAGCGGGCCGTCACCATCCCGCAGCAGATCCGCGACCGCCTGTCCATGTCGGAGGAGCAGCTCCAGGGGCTGAAGTCGGTGCTCAGCCAGGTCATCGACAACGCGAAGGCGCTCCCCGAGACCATCTAGCCGGGGGCGCCGCGCCGCGCCGTCCGCCGCACCCGCACCCGCACCCGCACCCGCACCATCCGCACCCCCGCACGACCCGAACGGAGCGCGACCAGTGAGCGACACGGTCCGCGCGGTGCTCCTCCTGGAGTGCTACGTCACCGTCACCCTCCTGGCGCCGCTCCTCCTCGGACGGCTGCCGCTCGTGGCCCAGCGTCCCGTCGCGATGCTCGCCGCATGGCACGGGTTCCTCGCCACGGCGGTGCTCAGCCTCGGCGCGGGGCTCGGCCTCCTGATCCACCAGGGCATGTCGCTGCAGTCGGGGACGCGCCCGGCGGCGGTCGCGGACGTGCCCGCCGAGGCCACGCTCGCGGCCGTCCCGCCCGCGACGGCGCCCCTCGCCGCCGTCCCCCTCGCATACGTCGCGGCGGGGGTGCTCGGGGTGCTGCTCTTCCGCATCGTGGAGGAGGGCGGCCGGGTCGTGCGCGAGGCGCGGCGGCGGGCGGGCGAGGTCGCGACCCTGCTGCTCGCCTCGCGGCCCTACCGGGTCGCCGGCCGCGACGCGCGCCTCGTCGAGTCCGACGTGCCGCTCGCCGCGCTCTCCCCCGCCACCGGCGTGATCCTCCTCACCACCGAGGCCGCGCCCGCCTCGACGACGACGAGCTCGCCGCCGTCATCGAGCACGAGACCGCGCACCAGGAGCAGCGGCACGCGCTGGCGGTGCGCCTCGCCCAGGTCTCCCGTGCGATCCTGCCGGCGCTGCCCGCCAGCCAGCGCCTCGCCCTCTCCACGACCATCGCCATCGAGTTCATCGCCGACGACCACGCCGCCCGGGTCGCCGGCCCGGCGACGGTGGCGTCCGCGCTCCGGAAGCTGGATCCCGGGCGGCCTCTCCGTGCTCCGGGCCGACCGCATGGACCAGCCCCGCGGCGGGCACCCGGTCGCCCTGCGCCTGCTGTGCGCCGTCGCGTGCGCGCTCCCCGCGCTGCCGCTCGTCATCGTGCTGCTGCCGCCGGCGTGACCGCCGCGGGCGGCCCCGTCCCGCCCGCGCCTCCGGCCCGCCACGACCCGTGCGGTAGGGTCGCTCGAGAAGGGGAGTAGTCCCCCCGGCCCTCGGGCCGGACGGCGATGCGTCGACATGCTGGCCCCCGGGCCCGGTGCATCACCCGCCCCGCGGCACGCGGACGGCGGGCGGACGAGACCTTCGGCCAGACGAACGACAGGCGCACGCGCGCCGTCGCGTCGGCCGGAGACCCCGCGTCCCGGTCGTCGCCCGACCGGAGGACCCATGACCGCCATCCCCCCTGCCCGCACGCCCGATCCCACGCCCGCGCAGGTGCGCCGCTGGCGGCAGTACCTCGCCGACGAGCGCGCCGAGGCGGCCGTCTACCGCGACCTCGCCGGCCGGCGCACGGGCGAGGAACGCGAGATCCTGCTCGCCCTGGCCGAGGCGGAGGGCCGCCACGCCGATCACTGGATCGAGCTGCTCGGCGACCGCGTCGGCCGGCCCGTGCGCGGGGACGTCCGCACCCGCATCCTCGGCGTGCTCGCCCGCCGCTTCGGATCCGTGTTCGTGCTGGCCCTCGCCCAGCGCGCCGAGAGCCGGTCGCCGTACGCCGACGACGCGGACGCCACCGACGCCATGGCCGCCGACGAGCGCGTGCACGAGGAGGTCGTCCGCGGCCTCGCCACCCGCGGGCGCATGCGCCTGTCCGGCACCTTCCGCGCGGCCGTGTTCGGCGCCAACGACGGGCTCGTCAGCAACCTCGCGCTCGTGATCGGCATCACGGCCACGGGCGTCCCCAACGCGGTGATCCTCGCCACGGGCCTCGCCGGCCTCCTCGCCGGCGCGCTCTCGATGGGCGCGGGCGAGTTCGTGTCCGTGCGGTCCCAGCGCGAGCTGCTCGAGGCCTCGGCCCCGGGCGCGGGCACCCGCGAGGCCCTCCCCCACCTGGACGTGGACGCGAACGAGCTCGCGCTCGTCTACCGCGCCCGCGGCATGACCGAGGAGGAGGCGCTCGCGCACGCCGACGAGGTGCTGCGCGACCTCGCGGCCGAGACACGGCCCATCCCTGTGACCATCGGGGGCGTCGGGCCCGACGACGAGCACGAGAGCGTCGGCACGGCGTGGGGCGCGGCCCTGTCGAGCTTCTGCTTCTTCGCCTCGGGCGCCGTGATCCCGGTGCTGCCCTACCTGCTCGGCATGCAGGGCGTCGCCGCGCTCATCATCGCGTCGGTCCTCGTCGCGATCGCGCTGTCCATCACGGGCGCGGTCACGGGCCTCCTGTCCGGCGGGCCGCCGCTGAAGCGCGCGGCACGCCAGCTGCTCATCGGGTTCGGGGCCGCCGGGGCCACCTACCTGCTGGGGCTCCTCTTCGGCACGCAGGTCGGCTGATCCGCCCGGGGCCGCGGCGGGCCGGTACCGCCGCAGCCGATACGGTGGCGCATGGCTGACGGAGATGACCCCCGCCGTCGCGAGGACTCCCTCGCGACGCGCATGAGCGACGCGGTGGCGCGCACGAGCGAGCGGGAGGTCGCCCTGCGGGCGATGGGCCTGCTCGACGGCCTGTACGAGGGCGACGACTTCCTGCTGCTGGTCGGCGGGCGCCACGCCCGCGGGATCCTCAACGGCGCGCCTCCCCTGTACTGGCCCGAGGCCTGGGGCGCCCGCGCGCTCCTCTACGCGTGGACGCCGGAGGCCGCGAAGGTCGTCGAGAAGAACCTGACGAACCGCGCCTGGCGCGTGCGCGAGGCGTGCGCGAAGGTCGTCGCGACCCGGCAGCTCCCGCTGGTCCGCGCCCTGACGGTGCTCGTCACCGACGAGAACGCGCGCGTCCGCGGCGCCGCCCTGCGCGCCCTCGGCGCCGTCGGCTCCCCCGCCGACGAGGAGGTCATCCGCCGTGCCCTCACCGACCCGGACACGTCCGTCCGCGTCGCGGCGCACGACGGGCTCGAGGCCCTCGCGGCCCGCCACCCGTCGGTGCTCTCCGCCTCCGGTCGTCACGCGGCCGCCGCCGCCGAGGCGTCGGGATCCGCCGCCGCCGACGACTCCGCCCCCACCGACTCCGACGGCACCGACGCGGACGGAGCCGACCGCGCCTAGCGCTCCTCGCTCCCCCGGCTGCCGTCAGCGCTCCCCGCCGTGCGCGACGCATCCTCAGTGCGCCGCGGGCTCCGGGGCAGGGACGCGACGAAGCGGCGGACGAGGCCGGCGAAGACGTCGGGGCGTTCGATCTGGGGCATGTGGCCGCACCGGGAGATCAGCTCCAGGCGCGCGTCGGGCAGTTCGCGCGCGACGCCGCGGAGGTGCGTGGCGGGGAGGATCCGGTCGCGGTCGCCCTGCACACCGCGAGCACGGGGCAGGCCCGACGCGCGCACCGCCTCCACGAGCGGGCGGCGCCATCCGGAGCTGACGCCGCGGACCGTCCCGAGGTCGCGGGCCACCTCGAGCATCGTGGCCGCATGGGTGGGGACGGGCCGAGAGCGCGTGGGCGTGGCGCACGCGCTCGGCGGTGGTCAGGGCGGGGTCGTGGAAGACGCTGCGCGTGGAGCGCCGCGAGTTGCCGGGCGTGGGGGGCGGAGCACGAGGGTCGCGAGCGGATCGAAGGCCAGGAGCCGGAGCCCCACCGCGACCTCCCGGCCGAAGCCCGCGCTGTCGGCGAGGACGAGCGCCCGCACGCGCTCCGGGTGGCGGGTCGCGAGCGTCATCGCCACGGCGCCGCCGAGCGAGTTGCCGACCACGGTCACCCGGCCGCGCACGCCCGCGGCGTCGAGGTACGCGGGCAGGTAGCTGTCCGCCAGGGCGACGAGCGTGGAGGGCCCGTCGACGGGATCCGACCAGCCGAAGCCGGGCAGGTCCAGGCTGTGCAGCTCGTGCGCGTCGGAGAGGCGCGCGTGCTGCTGGTCCCAGTCCTCGAGGCTGCGGCCGATGCCGTGCAGGAGGAGGAGCGGATCCCCCGCGCCCGTCACGCGGTGCCGCACCAGCCGGTCGCCCACCCGCAGCATCGCGGTCCCCGGGGCTCCGAGCGGATCGAGGTCGTCGAGATCGGCCATGCCGCGACCCTATCCATCTCCTCACGTAGGGGATCCCTCGTGGGGGATCCCCGCGATGACGGAGGGAGGTGCGACGATGGAGGGGCTGCGCATCGCAGCGCCTTCCCCGTCGCCCGGAGCCACTGAGCCCCGCCCGACGTGCGGCGATCCACGCAGGTCGCCGATGAGAACCAAGGAGCGACACGGCATGACGATCTTCGAGCAGATGGAGTCCGAGGTCCGGAGCTACAGCCGCGGCTGGCCGGTCGTGCTCGACCGCGCCGTGGGCAGCGAGATGTTCACGGCCGACGGCGACCGCTACCTCGACTTCTTCGCGGGCGCCGGCGCGCTCAACTACGGGCACAACGAGCCGGCGCTCAAGCAGAAGCTGGTCGAGTACATCCTCCGCGACGGCGTCACGCACTCCCTCGACATGTTCACGGAGGCCCGCCGCGACTTCCTGCAGACCTTCCAGGACGTCATCCTCCAGCCGCGCGGTCTCGACTATCGCATCATGTTCCCCGGCCCGGGCGGCGCGAACGCGGTCGAGGCCGCGCTGAAGCGCGCCCGCGAGGTCACCGGCCGCACCACGATCGTGCACTTCACGAACTCGTTCCACGGCATGACCGAGGGCGCCCTCGCGGTCACCGGCAACGCGCTCAAGCGCGGCGGCGCCGGCCACCCGCTGCACCACGCCGTCGCCGTCCCGTTCGACGGCTACCTCGGCGGCGAGACCGACAGCCTCGCGTACTTCGCGAAGCTCCTCGACGACTCGGGCTCCGGCTTCGACAAGCCGGCGGGCGTCATCGTCGAGACCGTGCAGGGCGAGGGCGGCATCAACGTCGCGAGCGCCGAGTGGCTGCGCGCGCTCCGCGACCTCTGCACGCGCCACGGCATCGTGCTCATCGTCGACGACGTGCAGATGGGCTGCGGCCGCACGGGCGGGTTCTTCTTCAGCTTCGAGGAGTCCGGCATCGTCCCCGACATCGTCACGCTCTCCAAGTCCATCGGCGGCTACTGGCCTGCCCATGGCCCTCACGCTGCTGAAGCCGGTAGCTCGACCAGTGGAAGCCGGGCGAGCACAACGGCACCTTCCGCGGCATCGCGCCCGCGTTCCTCACGGGCGCCGAGGCGCTGCGGCGGTACTGGGCCGACGGCGAGCTCGAGGCGTCCACGCTCCGCAAGGGCGCGCGGATCCACGAAGGTCTTCACCGAGATCGCCGCGGAAGGCGGCCCCCGGCATGACGCTGAAGGTGCGCGGCCGCGGCCTCGCGCGCGGCATCGAGTTCCCCTCGGGCGACCTCGCCGGGGCCGTCTGCCGGGCGGCGTTCGAGCGCGGCATGCTCATGGAGACCAGCGGCGCCGGGCGGCACCGTCATGAAGGTGCTGCCCGCCCTCACCATCAGCGACGAGCAGATCGAGGAGGGCCTCGCCATCATCCTGGCGTCCGTCCGCGAGGTCCTCGGCGCCACGAGCGAGGAGCTCGCCGCCGACGAGGCGCCGTTGCCGGTGGCCGTCGGGAGCTGATCCGCTCCTCCTGCCCTCCTCGACGGCCCGATTCCGCACGTACGGTCACCGCCGTCGCTGCTATCGTCACTTACGTGCCTCAACTGTCGACAACGGCCTCCCTGGTGACAGGACGGCGACGATGATCGGCTGGCCTCAGCACGGGACACCGGGAGATGGCCTGGCAGAGCACGGGGCGGCGCGGTCCGCGAGAGGATCGCGTCTTCTCCAAGGTCACGGTCGCGCTCCCGCCCCGCTGCTGATGTCTCCGTGCCCTCTACCGCCTCCGCGCGACCTCCTGCGCGCACGGTACGAGACCGAGGAGCTCGAACGGGTCGCGGGCTGTCGAACCGCTCGCGGGCTTCCTCATCCGGACCGAGTCGGTCGCGTCGTCGCGCATCGAGCAGGTCGAGGCCAGCACGACGGCCTTCGCCCGTGCGCTCGGAGGCGTCCGGGAGAATCCGTCGGCGATGTCCATGGTCTCCGCGGGCCGCGCGATCACGGCCCTGATCGACGCATATGCGCGACCTCCATCCGCCTCGATGCGATCCTCGCGGCCCACGCGCTCCACGCACGACGAGCCTGGTGAGCGCGAGCACGCCGGGCGGCTGCGGGAGGTCCAGAACTGGATCGGTGGATCGCAGTACACGCCCCGCGGCGCGGTCTACGTGCCGCCGCCGCCGGAGCTCGTGCCGACCTGCTCCGACGACCTCCTGGCGTTCGCGAACCGGATGATGTCGATCCGATCGCCCAGGCCGCGATCGTGCATGCGCAGTTCGAGAGCATCCACCCGTTCACCGACGGGAACGGCCGCATCGGCCGGGCCCTCATCGGCGCAGTGCTCCGTCGACGGGGCATGACGCCGACCACGGTGCTCCCGGTCGCGTCGGGGTTGGCAGCCGACACCGACCACTACTTCGGATCGCTCACCGCGTACAGGTCCGGCGACGTCGCGGCGATCATCACCGACGTCGCCCTGTGCGTCGAGGTCGCCGCACGCGAGGCCCGAAGGGACGGCCCGGGCCTTCTTCACGTTCCCCGGAGCGTGGCGACGCGAGGTCGGCACGCGCGCCGGCAGCGCGACGGATCACGTGCTCGATGCGCTGGTCGGCTTGCCGGTGTTCACGGCCGAGCACCTGGCTGGACGCACCGGCACTCGGGGATCGCGCGGCGTACCGGGCGATCGAGCAGCTCGAGGGGTCGCGGATCATCACGGAGGTCACCGAGCGCAAGCGCGACCGCGTCTACGCCGTCACGGATGTCCTCGACGAGCTCGAGGACCTGGACGATCCGCATACGCTCGCGCATCACCCGGCTCCGCGACGCGGGCTGAACCGCACGCCGCGGCACCGACGCCGGGCGGTCAGCGGGTCGGAGGATGCCGTACCGGTGCTCGGGGCGGCCGGTGGATCCGTAGTTGAGCTGCACGTCCACGACGCGGTCGCGGGCGAGCGCGCCGAGGTAGCGCTGCGCGGTGGCGCGGGAGACGCCCACCCGCTCCGCGATCTCGGGAGCGCTGAGCTCCTCGTCGGACGCGGACAGGGCGTCGAGCACGGGCCTTGCTCGGTCGCCGGGCGCGCCTGCGCGGACGCCCGGCCGGGGCGCAGCGCCTGGATGGCACGGTCGATGCCCGCCTGGTCGAGCGGCCGGTCGGTGCGCGAGCCCGGCACGGAAGGCCGCATAGGCCGCGAGGCGCGCGGTCGAGCAGCTTTCCGCAGCACGAAGGGCTTCACGAGGTACGAGACGGCCCCGCCGCGGAGGGCGCGGCGGACGGTGGGCCGCGTCGTCGGCGGCGGTCGCGAGGATCACGTCGGGCTCGATGCGCCGCACCAGGTCGACGCCGCTTCCGTCCGGCAGGTACGCGTCGAGGAGCGCCAGGTCGGGGGCGCTCGGAGTCGAGCACGGCGAGCGCCGCGCGCACGCTGCTGGCGGTGCCGACGGGGCGGAACCCGGGAGCCTGGGCGATCGATCCCCTCGCGCAGGCGGGCGATGCGGAAGTCGTCGTCGACGACGGAGGACGGCGAGGTCGTCGGTCACGCGGGGGCTCCGTTGGGGTGCGGCACGGTCGGCGGTGGCGGTGGCGGTGTCGGTGTCGGTGTCGATGACGGCTCCCGGCGGATCCGCGTCGGGCCCGGCCCGCGACCACCCCCTGCAGCCGGGCGCAGAGCACCGCTCCGGCGTCGGCACCAGGTGGCGGGCCGCCGGGATCGGCGACCCACACGTCGCCGCCGTCGCGCCGGGCTGATGTCGCGCACGAGCGGCAGGCCGAAGCCGAGGCCGTGCGCGGGATCCGCACCCCCGCGGCCGTCCGCCCCGCCGCCTCCCGGCGCGCCGCCCGCCGCCGCGGCCTCGGCGGCCGCGCCCACGTCGTCGGCCCGTCGCTGCTGGAAGACGCGGCCCACGTCGGTATCCCGCGAGCCCGTCGCCGGAGTCGGAGACCGCGAGGTGCAGGTCGGCCCCGTCGTCGAGCGCCTCGACCTCCACCCACCGGTCCGTCCCGGGACCCGCGCACGGCCGCGTGCACGGCGTTGTCGACGAGGTTCCCGAGGACCGTGGTGACCTCCTCCGGCCGCACTAGGAAGCCGCGGACGAGCGTCCCCGGCCCGACGCGCAGGCTCACGCCCCGCTCCTCCGCCTCCATGGCCTTCGCCCCGAGGAACGCCTGCAGGTACGGTTCGTCGACGAGCCGCGCGTCCACCGTGGGGAACGCCACGGGGCCCTGCTCGAGCACGCCCTGCGCGAGGTAGCTGTCGGCCTCGTCGACGCGGCCCGTGGCGACGAGGCCGCGGACGACGTGGAGGCGGTTCGGCGAACTCGTGCCGCTGCACGCGGAGCGCGGTGGACATCGCCGTGACGGCCGTGAGGCGACGGCTCATCGCCTCGATGTCGGTCTCGTCTCGCAGCGCGACGACGGTGCCGAGGTCGCGGCCGTCGCGGTCCACGCGGGCGACGTCGACGAAGGGCCCGGCGGTCGCCGACGACGGCGCGGAGGGACGAGGATGCGGGCGGGCACCGGAACGGCGCCGGCCGCGGCTGCGGCTGCGTTCGCCGTCCGCGGGCCGGCTCCCGGCACCCGGCGTCGCCGTGCCGGCCCGGGCCCGCGCGACCGCCTCCCGCAGCACCGGCGCGACGCCGCTCAGGGCGTCCAGGAGCGTGCTGGCCGACCGGGTCCACGAGGGCCGAGGAGCGCGGCCGCCCGGGGGTTGCAGACGGTGACGCGGCCGTCGGGCCCGAGGCCGAGCGACGCACCTCGCCGACGCCGGAGAGCACGGCCGCCTGGTCCTGCACGAGGCCCGCCAGCTCGGGACGGCTGGAGGCCGAGGGTGAGGCGCGCGAGGCGCCGCGAGAGGATCCCGCTGGGGCGACCGCCCCCACGCCGAGCGCCAGGAGCGCGACCACCGCGATGGCGGCGACGTCGACGCCGATGGAGTCGCGGACGGTCGCCGCCGCGAAGCCCACGCTGACCTCGCCGACCACGCGGCCGCCGGCATCGCCCAGCGGCACCCGCATCGCCCGCGGCACCGGCCGCACCCGCCTCGTCGAGCGCCCGCACCGGCACCTTCGCCCGCGCGGACTCCCCAAGCGTCCCCGTGGCCCACGTCACCTCCTCGCGCCCGGCGAGCGCGACCGTCGGATCCGTGCTCACGAGCTTCCCGAGCTCGGCAGGGTCGGGGTGGGCGAGCCGCAGCCCCCGGTCGTCGGTCACCACCACGAAGAGGGCGCCGGTCGGGGCGCGCACCGCCTCGGCCGTCCGCTGCACGGGCCCGTCGGCGAGGTCGGCGGCGGTCGCCGTCGCGGGATCCACGGTCTCGGCGGTCACGGCGGCCCGCAGCGCGGGGTCCTCGGCGGCGGTCCGGGCGATGGCGAGCGCCGTCGCCTGCGCCTCCTGCCGGTTCTCGGAGGAGCTGAGCAGGCCGTACGCGACGGTCGCGATGCCCACGACGACCAGCACGACGAGCAGTTGGAGGACGAGAGCGTGCGGCGGGCGAAGTCGAGCCCTGCCCGTCGTCGCCCCGTCGCCCGATCCACCTGGTGAGCATAATGCGCAGAACCACGTTTTCGTGCACTATCGCGATGAAGCGGCACAAGCGCGACGAGACGCGGACACCGACCTAGCGTGTGGTGTTCAGCCGGGCGTCCCGCCCACCGACGAAGGAGTCACGCGTGCTGGTATTCCTGGGCTTCGCCATGGTCCTCACCTTCATGGCCCTCATCATGACCAAGCGGCTGACGCCCATGGTCGCCCTCATCCTCGTGCCGACGATCTTCGGCCTCTTCGCGGGAGCCGGCCTCGGCATCGGCGACATGGTCGTCGAGGCCCTCGGCGACCTGGCCCCCACGGCCGCCCTGCTGATGTTCGCCATCATCTACTTCGGCATCATGATCGACGTCGGTCTCTTCGACCCGCTGGTGCGCCTCATCCTCCGCGTCGCGGGCGGCGACCCCGCGAAGATCGTGCTCGGCACGGCCATCCTCGCGGCGGCGGTCTCGCTCGACGGCGACGGGTCGACCACCTTCATCGTCACCACCGCGGCCATGCTGCCCATCTACCGCAAGCTCGGCATGAGCCCCGTGGTGCTCACCTGCACGGCGGGCCTCGCGAACGGCACGCTCAACATCGTCCCGTGGGGCGGCCCGACCGTCCGCGCGGCGGCGGCGCTGAAGGTCTCCCCGACGGACATCTTCGTGCCGATGATCCCGTCGCTCCTGGTGGGCCTCGCGCTCGTCATGATCTTCGCCTGGACCATGGGCCTCCGCGAGCGCAGCCGCCTGGCGGCGCTCGGCGAGGCGCGGGCCGAGGGCGGGCTCGACGCGGCCGGCGGCTCGGGCGGCTCCACGGGCGGATCCGGCTGGTGGCGTGCCGGTCGCGGCGCCCCCGCGACCCCGCGCGGCGGCCTCATCACGCTGGCCCCGTCGCTCGTCCGCGCCGAGACGGCCGCGGTCTCCACCGTCGGCACCACCATGCTCGACCCGGACCGCGAGACGCTCCGCCCGCGCCTCATCTGGTTCAACCTGGGCCTCACGGTCGCGGTGCTCGTGCTGCTGATCATGGACCAGCTGCCCCTCGCCTACGTCTTCATGGTCGGCGCGGCCATCGCCCTCATCGTCAACTTCCGCGACCTGAAGGACCAGGGCCTGCGCATCGCGGCGCACGCGCCCAGCGTGGTCGGCGTGGTCTCGATGGTGCTCGCGGCGGGCGTCCTGATCGGCGTGCTCAACGGCACCGGCATGGTCACGGCGATGTCGGCCTGGCTCGTCACGATCATCCCCGACGCGCTCGGCCCGGGCCTCGCGGTCATCACGGGCGTGCTCAGCATCCCGATGACCTTCTTCATGAGCAACGACGCCTTCTACTACGGCATGCTCCCCGTGCTCGCCGAGAGCGCCGCCAACTACGGCATCGACCCGGTGGAGATGGCCCGCGCCTCCATCACCGGCCAGCCGGTGCACCTGCAGAGCCCGCTCGTGCCGGCGATCCTGCTGCTCGTGTCGCTCGCCGACGTGAACCTCGGCGACCACCACCGCAAGGTGCTGTGGCGCGCGGTGCTCGTCTCGCTGGTGATGCTCGCGGTGGGCGTGCTCACGGCGGCGATCCCCATCTGATCGACGGCGCTCCTCGCGGGAGCGCACGCACGGACGGACGCACGGACGCACGCACGCACGCACGGACGCACGCACGGACGCACGCACGGACGCACGCACGGAGGCCGGGCCGCTCGAGGGAGCGCCCGGCCTCCGTGCGTACGGGCAGCGGGCCAGACCGGGCGGCAGGGCTCGGATCCGGGCGGCGCCTAGGAGACGCGGCGCGCCACCTGGTAGCCGGCGTCGGCGTAGACGATCTCGTAGACCGTGCCCGCCTGCGTCGCCTCGCCGTACTGGTCGGCGTTCATGGCGCCCTGGCCGAGGCCGCCGCCCACCGTGTCGATCACGACGTACTGCGGGGCCGGGTTGCCCGGGTTGCCGAGCCAGAAGACCTCGTGGTCGTCGACGAGGTACGACATGAGCCCGATGTCGCTCAGCACGGTGGCGCCGGCGGGCACCTGGTCGAGCGCGGCCTGCGCCTGGGCGGCCCGCGGTGCCGGCTCCCAGATGCCGGGCCGCGCGAGCTCGGCCACGGGTGAGCGGACCAGGAGCGCGACCGCCGCCACCGCCATCACGGGCACGGCCGCGCGCGACGCGGCCCGCAGCCAGCTCTGGCGCCCCGCCCGCGCGCGGGCGACACCGTCGATCGCGGCGGCGAAGACGATCGGCATCAGCACGGCGTCGTAGTGGTACCCCGGCGCCCAGTACGACTCCGTCGGCGACAGGAAGCGCCAGGCGAGCGTCGGCACGACGAGGAGCAGCAGGGGCGAGCGCAGCGCGATGAGCGCGCCGGCGATGAGCAGGAGGGCGACGGTCTCGGCCTTCGGCGCGACGAAGAGCCCCGCGACCGTGCCGAGCGGATCCGCCAGGACGCTGCCCGCGTCGAGCTTGGCCGCGTAGTCCCAGCGCGCCTCGCGGTTGAAGGCCGGCAGGATCACGGTCGTCGCGAGCCCGAACCAGAGGACGCCCCAGCCGGCCAGCGCGATGCCGACGCGCCGGTCGAGCGTGAGCGCGAGGATCGCCCCGAGGACCGCGACCGTGAGGCCGAGGTCCTCCTTCACGAACACGAGCGGCGCCGCCCACAGCGCGGCGGCGAGGGCGCGCCGGGCCACGACGGCGTCGAGCGCGAAGGCCAGCAGCGGCAGGGCGAAGGCGATCTCGTGGTACTGGAACGCGACCGCCCCCTGGATCCCCCAGCTCAGCCCGTACGCGGCGGCGACCGTGATCGCGCCCCACCGCCCGACGACGCGTCCGGCCAGCCGGCCGACGCCCACGACCGAGATGCCGATGAGGACCGCCTGCACCACGAGCAGGGCGAACGCGTGCGGCCAGATGGCGTGGACGGGGCCGAGCAGCACGAGGATCGGGTGGAAGTGGTCGCCCATGAGGTTGAAGCCGTCGCCCTTGATGGAGACGATCGGCGCCTGGAGACGCGCGTAGTCCTGGGCGAGCTGGGTGAAGATGCCGAGGTCCCCACCGACTTCACCGGCGAAGCGGCGCCAGCTCGAGCGCGGAGTACAGCACGTAGACGGCGGTGACCAGCGCGGCGACGACCACGGAGCCGACCGTGCCGGGCGCGCGGGATCCCGCGAGGGGCGCCGACGCGGCGGCCTCGGCCCCCTGGCTCGACGGCATCGACGGCGGCAGCAGCGGCAGCGGCGTGGCGGCGGCGGGCCGGGGCAGTTCGGACGGGTCACGGAGGCAAGGGTCTCACGCGGGCCCCGGATCGAGCGGGTGCGCGCCCTGGCCCATCCGGTCAGCGACGCAGGGGACGGCTCAGCGGCGTGCGCCCCCGGTGCCCTCCTGACGCTCGCGCTCGGCGGCCATCGCGGCGCGGCCGGCGTCGCGGTTCTTCCACGCGGATCTGCTCCTCGCGGACCTCGGCCTGCGTTCGCCCGCTCCTGCACGAGCCACTGCGGCGGCGCCTCGAGGAGCGACTTGATCTGCGCGGTGGTGAGCGCCTCCGTCACGCCGCCGCGGGCGAGGCCGGCGATGGACACGCCGAGCTTGCCGGCGATGACCTGGCGCGGGTGCGGGCCGTCGCGCAGCAGCGCGGCCAGCCACTGGGGCGGGTTCTCGTTCATCTCGGCGAGGTCGGCGCGCGACGGGGTCGACTCCTGGAACTCGACCGGGGTGGCCGGGAGGTGCACGCCCAGCTTCTTCGCCGCGGTCGCGGCCTTCATCGTCTGGCTGGATCCGTTCCGCGTCGTCGTACGGACCCAGGCTACCGTCGGGGCCCGCGCGGCCTGCACTAGCCTGGATCGATCCCGCCGCCGCTTGCGCGCCACCCACCGAGCGGGCCATCGAGGGGACTCCCGTGGACGCCGACCCGACCGCCCTCCGCCACTTCGCCGCCGTGGCCGACGAGCTGCACTTCGCCCGCGCCGCGAAGGCCCTGAACGTGTCGCGGATCGCGGTGAGCCGGTCGGTCCTCGAGCTCGAGGCGCTGTGGGGCGTCGAGCTGTTCGTGCGCGACGACGGGCCCACGCGCCTCAGTCCCTGCGGGCGAGGAGCGGCTGATCGCCGCCCGCGCCGCGATCGCCGCCGACGACCGGCGCGTGACCGAGGAGGCCGCCGCGCCGCCGCGCGGGCTCGTGGTCGCCATCGTGCCGGGCGTCACCGTCGCGAAGTGGACCCGCGCCTGGGACGAGCGCGTCGCGGACGTGCCGCTGCGGGTCGTGCCGCTCGCGGGAGCCGGAAACGCGGCACCGGCGCTCGTGGACGGATCCGTCGACGTCGCCTTCCTCCGCCTCCCGGTCGACGGGCGCGGCCTCACGATAGTCCCGCTCTACGGCGAGGTGCAGGTGGCGCTCCTGCCGAAGGACCACGCGCACGCGCGGGCTGACGCCGTCGCGCTCACGGACCTCGCCGAGGACCTGCTGCTGCAGCCCGCCGAGACCGTGCCCGGGTGGCCGGGGCGCACGGCGGGCGGCGCGGATCCCGTCCCGCTGCCCGCGGACACCGCCGCGGCCGTCGAGCTGGTCGCCGCGGGCGTCGGCTTCGCGGTGGTGCCCCATGCGCTCGGCCGGCTGCACGCGCGCAAGGACGTCGTCGCGGTCCCGGTCCACGACCTGCCGGAGACGCGGATCGCCGTCGCCTGGCGGGAGGGCGACGCCTCCCCGGACATCGAGGAGCTCGTGGGCATCGTCCGCGGGCGCACGGCCGCGAGCTCCCGGTCCTCCCGCGACGACGACGAGCGCGACCGCCGGAAGCCCACCGCGGCGCAGAAGACCGCGCGCAAGGCCGCGGGGAAGCGGCCGGGCGCCGCGGGCGGGGCGAAGCCCGGCGCGAAGGGCGGCGCGGGCGCCAGGCGCACTCCCCCGCCGCGCGGCGGGCGTCGCGGGCGCTAGGCGCACGGCGGGCCGGGATCCCGTCCCGGGGCGGGCTCAGGACGTGCCGCCCTCCGCCTGCAGGTCCGCGACCACGCGGGCGACGTACGCGCCCCAGCGGGCGGGTACATGGAGGAGTAGCGGGACTCGCCGCCCTCGAAGTCCACAGGCCCCGCGTCCGGGAGCTTCACCGACACCGCCTGCGGGAACCGGCCGCAGACCTCGGCCTTGCGCTCGGAGAGGTGCATCGCGTGGTCGCGGAAGAGGCCGCGCACGAACGCGCCGGCCTCCACGTACTGCGACACCTGGGGCACGTCCGACACGAGCACGAGCGAGTTGTCGGCGGTCTGCTCCACGAGGTGGTCGAGGAGGTCCTCCAGCCGGTGGACCCACGGCGTGGTGCGCGCGAGCTCCAGTGCGTCCGCGACCCCGGGCATGACGACCACGACGTCGTAGCGGTGCAGCTCGGTGACCTGCCGCACGGCGTCCTGCGTGGCCGCCAGGTGCTGGTCGGCGAGCGGGACCGTGCGCCACTCGACGCCGCGCCCCGTGAGCTCGGCGAGGGACGTCGCCGTCCGGGCCGCTGACGCCGTCGGCGTGCGTGCGCAGCCCGACGCCGGATCCGCCGATGCCGCCGAGCGCCAGGATGCGGTCGGGATCGGGGCCCGGGACCACGCCGACGGGCGCGTCCGTCGGGACGGTGGCGGTCAGCGGGGTGGGGATGCCCCCGCGCAGGCTGGCGGCGACGAACGGGCGCACGGCCTGGTGGAGGATGCGGATCGGCGGGGTCATGGGCTCCTGGGGATCGAGGGGCGTGGATCCATCATGCGCCCCGGCACCCCCGTTGTCGGACGCCGAGCCTATCGTCGTCCCCGAGCGCGGCCGGGCGCTCGCCCCCGTCCCGACACCAGGAGCACCGATGTCCCGCGAGCCCGAGCCCCTCATCCACCACCCGCACGCCCGCTTCCACCAGGGCGCCTGGCGCGTGCAGGTCGCGTCCCAGCCCGTGCTCGGCTACGTCGTGCCCACCGTGCGCGCCGCCGGCGCCGAGCCCGTCTTCGAGGTGTACGCCGACGCGGTCGACGACTCCGGCCGCCGGGTCTGGGTGTCCACCGCCGTCACGCTGGAGGAGGCCGTCGCGTGGATGCGCGAGCACGACATGGAGCTGCTCTCCTTCGCGGGCGAGCACGCGCGTCGCCGCCGCCAGCTCATCGCGGGCATGATGCCGACGCACTACTGACGGCCCGCGGGTCAGGGGTTCGTGAGCCAGTACGCGATGAGCAGCATCGTCACCACGAAGCCGGAGAGGAAGTTGAGGCCGAGGAAGCGGCGCCAGCCCCGGTTGGCGGCCTCCGCGTCCTCGTCGCGGATCGACCAGAAGGGCGCCGTGCTGAGGATGTACGGGATCACGAGGACGGCCGCGATGACCCCCGGCAGCCCCGTGAAGAGCATCGCCACACCGGCCGCCGCGTAGGCGAGCACGGCGATCCGCACGGTGGCGGCCCCGCCGAGCACGGTCGCGATGGACGAGATGCCGCCCTCGCGGTCGGCCACGATGTCCTGCACCGCGCCGAACGCGTGCGACGCGACGCCCCACAGGAAGAACGCCGCGAGGATCGCCCACAGCGCGGGCGTGAACGCGCCACCCGCCAGCACGATGCCGTAGACGGCGGGCGAGGTGAAGTGCGTGCTCGAGGTGAGCGAGTCGAGGATCGGACGCTCCTTGAAGCGCAGGCCCTTGAGCGAGTACGCGACGACCGCGAAGACGCTCACCGCGAGCACCGCGATGCTCGCGGCGGAGCCCACGGCGACCAGGTACACGAGGAACGGCACGTTGGTGACGAGCACCGCGATGAGCACCGGCCGGTGCATCGCCCGCGCCAGGACCGCGCCCTCGACGCCGCCCTTCCGCGGGTTCCGCATGTCGGACTCGTAGTCGAAAACGTCGTTGATGCCGTACATCGCGAGGTTGTACGGGATGAGGAAGTACAGCGTGCCGAGGACCGCCGTGAGGTCGAGCTCGCGCGTGACCGTGAGGTACGCGGCCGCGAACGGGAACGCCGTGTTCACCCACGAGAGCGGGCGCGACGACAGCGCGATGGTGCGGAGCACCTCGGCGGCGCCCGGGCGCGCGCGCACGTCACCCATGGGCTTCGATCCCGGACACGCGGCGACGACGACGGAGGAGGTACCAGACGGCCGGCAGCAGCACGAGGGCGGCGATCGCGTAGGCGAAGTCCTCGATGGGGGCGTTGAGGAGGATGAGGCCGACGAGCGCGTCGGGGTCGTAGCCGACGAGGCCGACCTCGATCATGATGTTGTCGAAGACCAGCGTCATCGCGAGCAGGATCACGACCGGCATCCGGCGGTACCAGTAGTACTCGGGGTAGTCGAAGCGGCTCGACCCGTACGGCACGGCGGCGGCCTCGCGGAGGAGCAGGCGGCGGAACAGGAACCCGACGACCGCGACGGGCAGCAGGAACAGCAGGTCGAGCACGAGGTAGCTCATCGGTTCGCCCGCTCCCGGGCCCGGGCCACGTGGTGGTCCGCGAGGCGGCTGAACCCGTTGACGAGGTTCATCGTGAGGTAGCAGAGCAGCGTGAGGAAGAAGACCTCCTCGAGCGGCAGCTCCGGGCCGACGAGGATCCCGGTCATGAACGAGGTCTCCCCGCGGAAGAAGATGCCCTGCGAGATGCCGGCGATGTCCCACAGCAGGAAGAACGCGACGCCGATGGCCGTCGTGAGCGCCGCGGCCATCGGGTCCCGCCAGAAGAACAGGCGCCAGCGGCGGTCGATGAGCATCATGCAGCCGATGGTGAGGAGCAGCGCGGTGAGGTAGAGGAGGCCCATCACGCCACCGGGCGGCCGACCGTGGGCACGAGCGGCACCGCGCCCGGCCCGGTCGACGTGTCGCCGCGGAGGCGCTTCACGAGGATCTCCGCGCTGATGAGGCACATGGGCAGGCCGATGCCGGGGATCGTGGATCCGCCGGCGTAGTGCAGCCCGTCGACGCGCTTGCTGGTGTTGCCGGCGCGGAACATGGCCGACTGCGTGAGCGTGTGCGCGGGCCCGAGGATGGTGCCCTTCCACGAGTGCAGGTCGGCGGCGAAGTCGCCGGGGCCCGAGGTGCGGCGGAGCACGATGCGCTCGGCGAGGTCGGGGATGCCGGCCCAGTCGGAGATCTGCTGGATGGCGCGGTCGGCGATCTCCTCGACGCGCGCGTCGCCGGCGCCGTCGATGCCGCCGCGGCCGATGGACGGGTCGGCGGGGATGGGCACGAGGATGAAGACGTTCTCGTGGCCCTCCGGCGCGACCGAGCCGTCGGTGGCGCTGGGCTTGCAGACGTAGATGCTCGCGGGATCCGGCACCGAGGTCGTGCCGCCCTTGGGCGGGAAGATGCGGGAGAAGTTCTCGTCCCAGTCCTCCGTGAACAGCAGCGTGTGGTGGTGCAGCTCGGGCAGCGCGCCGCGGACGCCCAGGTACACGAGCACCGCGCCGGGCCCGGCGGTGCCCTTGTCCCAGTACGACTGCGGGTAGGTGCGGAACGCCTCGGGGACGAGCTGGGTCTCGGTGTGGTGCAGGTCGGCGGTGGAGACGACCACGTCGGCCTCGAGCGTCTCGGTGCCCGCGTCGGTGGTGATCTGCACGCCGCGCGCCCGCGCCCGCCCGGCCGTCGTCGGCTCGGTGACGATGCGCGAGACGGGCGACGAGGTGCGGATCTCCACGCCCTCCGCGCGGGCCAGCCGCTCGATGGCCTCGATGACCGTGATGAGGCCGCCCTGCGGGTACAGCACGCCGTCCTCGAGGTCGAGGTGGCTCATCAGGTGGTACATGCTCGGCGCGAGCTTCGGCGAGGAGCCGAGGAAGACGGCCGGGTAGCCGAGGATCTGGCGGAGGCGGCGGTCCTGCACGTAGCGGGCCACGTGCGTCTCGAGCGGGGTGAGCAGCAGCTTCGCGAGCGTGCCCGTGCGGGTGACGACGTCGCGCCTCAGCAGCGGCCGGTAGTCGGCGAAGGTCGTGTAGAGGAAGCGCTTCTTGGCGACCTCGTAGACGTCCTTCGCGGAGTCGAGGTAGCGGGTCATGGCGGGGCGGGACCCGGGCTCGACCGACTCGAACAGGTCGAGGTTCGCCTCGCGGGAGTCGCGGATGTCGATGGGGTCCGGGTCGCCCTCGAAGAGCACCCGGTACCCGGGGAGACGCACCAGGTCGAGCTGCTCGGCGGCGCTCGACCCCATGAGCTGGAAGAAGTGGTCGAACACCTCGGGCATGAGGTACCAGCTGGGGCCGAGGTCGAAGCGGAAGCCGTCCCTCTCCCACGACCCGGCGCGGCCGCCGACGTCGTCGCGGCCCTCGACGAGGGTGACGCGGTACCCGTCGCGGGCGAGGAGCGCGGCGGAGGCGAGGCCGGCGATCCCGCCGCCGATCACGATGGCGGTGGGTGCGGTCATGGCGCTCTCCTGCTGCTCGGGGTCGGACGGGGCGGGGACGGGGCGCGCGGCGCGGGGGCCGCGGGGCCCGCGGGCACGGCGGACGAGGCGGCCGTCGAGGCCGGAGGGCTCCGCGCCCGTGGCGGCGGCGAGCGCGATGCGGGCCTTCACGGGATCCGGCACCCGCACGCGCGTGCGCGCCAGCTCGGCCGCGGGGGTCGCCCGGAGGCGCACGGCGAGCTCCGCGAAGAGGCCCTGCGCGAGCGCGACGGCGCGTCGGCTGGAGGCGGGCAGGTCGGGGATGACGGCGCCGGACATGCGGAGGTCCTGGTCGATGTCGTCGAGGATCCGCTCCTTGTCGGCCTCGGAGAAGGTCGCGACGTCGACGCCGGGGAAGTAGCTGCGGCCGAGCGCGCCGTGGTCGGCGGCGAGGTCCCGGAGGAAGTTGACCTTCTGGAACGCGGCGCCGAGCCGCTTGGCGCCCTCCTCGAACCGGATGCGCTCGGGACGCGTGGTGGCGTGGCCGACGAGGAACGCCCGCAGGCACATGAGGCCGACGACCTCGGCGGATCCGTAGACGTACTCGACGAAGGAGGCGGGCGTGTGCTCCATGCGGCGCAGGTCCATGCGCATGGACGCGAAGAACGGTGCCGTCAGCTCGGCGCCGAAGCCGGACCGGCGGGCGGTGATCGCGAAGGCGTGCACGACGAGGTTCGCGCTGTAGCCGCGCAGCATCGCGTCCTCGGTCTCCTGCTCGAGGGCGTCGAGCAGGGCCTCGACGTGCGCGGGATCCACGCCCGCGCCGGCCGCCGCGCCGTCGACGATCTCGTCGGCCACGCGCACGAGCGCGTACACGTTCTCGATGTGCTGCCGCACGTCCGCGCCGAGGAGGCGCGACGCGAGCCCGAAGGAGGTGGAGTAGCGGCGGATGACGACGGAGGCCGTCTCCTGCGCGACGCGGTCGTACTTCTCGAGGCCGGTGGGCGCCTCGGGGGCAGGGCCGCGACGGCCCGGGCGGCGAGCCGTCATCGGATGCGCCCGAGCACGGACTCCGCGACGGGCGCGAGCTCCCGGCGGAGGGCCTCCGGCACGACCGGGTCCTCGAGGCGCGCGCAGGCGGCGACGGCGAGGTCGCGCGCGACGCCCTCGGCGTAGGCGCGGGCGCCGGAGCTCTCCAGCACCGAGCGGACGAGCGCCGCCTCCCCGCGGGAGAGGTCGTCCTTGCCGACGAGCGAGCTGATCTCCTTCCACTCCGAGGAGCGGACGGCGTGGGCGATGAGGACGGTGCGCTTGCCCTCGCGGAGGTCGCCGAGGTTCGTCTTGCCGGTCTCCTCCTCGTCGCCGAAGACGCCGAGGACGTCGTCGACCACCTGGTAGGCGATGCCGATGTCACGGCCGAAGTCGCCGAGCGCGGTCACCACCTCGGGGCGCGCGCCCGCGAGCACGGCGCCGGCCTGGAGCGGCGCCTCGAAGGAGTAGACGGCGGTCTTCAGGCGCTCCATGCGGAGGATCTCCTCGACGCTCGGCACCTCCGCGGTGAGCGAGAACTCGACGTCGATGAGCTCGCCCGCGGCCGACGCGAACACGGCGTCGTCGAGGATCTCGAGCAGGTGCGAGCGCGTGAGGTCCCGCACGCCGCTCGCGTCGATGAGGCGGTAGGCGTTGACGAGCGCGAGGTCGCCGGCGATGACGGCGGCCGACATGCCGCGGTGCTCGGCCAGCGGCTGGGGCAGGCCCTGCGTGGTCGCGATGTCGCGGTAGGAGCCGGAGACGTTGGGGCCGCCGCGGCGGGTGAAGTCGCGGTCGATGACGTCGTCGTGCACGATGAGCGCGGTGTGCAGCATCTCGAACGCGGCGCCGACGTGGGCCGCGGCCTGCACGTCCTGGCCGCCGAGGCCGTCGTACGCGGCCATCACCATGCGCGGGCGGAAGCGCTTGCCGCCGGCCGTGTTGGACTCGAGCGTGCGCCACAGCTTCACGTACTCGTCGCCCATGACCTCGGCGCGGACGAGCGACCGTGCGAAGAACGCGTCGAGGACGCCGTTCACGTGGGCCTGCCTCGATGTGGAGACGGCAGCGAGGTTGGTGGCGTCCACGGATGAAACCTAACATCGAGGGGGTAACGGAAAGCAGGGAGCGCATGTCACAGCACACCGAGCTCGTCGTCCTCCTGGACGACGACGGCGAGAAGATCGGCACGGCGCCCAAGGCGACGGTCCACACCCGCGACACCGCGCTGCACCTCGCGTTCTCGTGCCACGTGTTCGACGCGGAGGGCCGGATCCTCGTCACGCGCCGCGCGATCGGCAAGCTCACCTGGCCCGGCGTCTGGACCAACTCGTTCTGCGGCCACCCCGCGCCCGACGAGGACATGCTCGAGGCCGTGCACCGCCGCGCCGAGCAGGAGCTCGGGCTGGCCCTCGCCTCGGTCGAGCTGGTGCTGCCCGACTTCCGCTACCGCGCGACCGACGCCGCGGGCGTCGTCGAGAACGAGATCTGCCCCGTGTTCCGCGCGGTCGCGGCCACCCCGGTCGACCCGCGGCCCGAGGAGGTGGGCGAGTACCGGTGGGTGGATCCCGAGCAGCTGACCACCGCCGTGGCCCTCACGCCGTGGGCGTTCAGCCCGTGGCTCACGCTCCAGCTGCCGTTGCTCTACCCCGAGCACGCGGCGCACGCCGGGCTCTCGGAGGCGGCGGTGCCGGCCGCCTGAGCCGGCGCCTCACCGACGAGGGTGGGATCAGCCCCAGAAGGCGCGGACCTCGTCGGCGACGCGCTCGGCCTGGGCACGGCCCGCCTCGGCGGAGGCCTTCCGGGTCGAGAGCAGGAGCGAGTTCTCGCCGAAGGCGCGCGTGCTCTCCGCGTCGGCCTGGATCACGAGCACGTCGGCGCGGCCGCGGAGCTGCTGCACCACGCCGGGGAGGGTCGGTCCCATGCCGGAGGTCGGGGCCTCGGGGCCGCACGCGATGACGAGTATCCGCTCGTGGTCGGCGACGACGTCGGCGTTCGTGCCGGAGCGCATGCCGCCGTCCATGTAGGGGCGGCCGTCGATGGTGACGGGCGGGAAGACGCCGGGCACGGCGCAGCTGGCGGCGGACGCGCGCACGAGGTCGGCGCCGGACGCGCGGTCGAACACGGTGAAGCGGCCGGTGCCCGCGTCGACTGCGGTGATGCGGAGGTCCGCCTCCGGCCAGTCGCGGACGGGCAGCAGCTGGCCGATGCGCTCGACGCTCGCGGCGTCGTCGACCTCGGGGTCGTACTCCTCGAGGGCCAGCTCGCCGATCCTCTGGCGCGTGGGGATCTCGCCCGCGGTGCTCGCGACGCCCTCGCCGATGACCTCGACGGTGCGCGCGAGGTCACGGCTGCCCATCGGCTCGGCCATGCCCGCCACGTCGACGAAGTGCTCGTCGTAGGCCGCGTCGATGGCGCCGGCCCGCAGGTTGATGGCGACGACGGATCCGGCCGAGGTGCCGACGACCGTGTCGGCGCCCGCGAGGTCGACGCCCGCCGCGATGAGCCCGGAGACGAGGCCCGTCTCCCAGGCGATCCCGGCGACGCCGCCGCCGCCCAGGACCAGTCCGCGCGTCGCCGTGGGGGTCTCTCGTCCGCTGCCGGTCATGGCTCTCCTCTTCGTGTGCACGTCGGTGGTGGTGGTCGTCGTGGTGGTCGACGCGCGTCCATCATCCCCGAGCCCGGTGGACGCCGGCCGCCCGCCGGCCGAGCGCCGGGTGCACGCGCGGTGGATCCGGCGGGTCAGGCCACGGGTCCGTCGGACGCCTCCCGGTAGACCTCGCGCACCTCGCCGAGGAAGCGCAGCACGGTCGCGCGCTCGCGCGGCGAGAGCGCGTCGGCGGCGCGGGCGACGCCGCCGATCATGGGCATCAGCTCGTCCATGGCGCGCCCGACGGACGCGGGCCGCGGGACGACGACGACCCGGCGGCGGTCGTGCGGGTGCGGCCGGCGGTCGACGTGGCCGACCTCCACCAGCCGGTCGACCACGAGCGTCGCCGCCGCGGTCGTGATCCCGAGGCGGCCCGCGAGCTCGGTGGGCGACAGCGATCCCGCCTGGATGAGGTGCTCCATCGCCTTCATGTCGGTGGGGTTCACCGCGAGCACGGTGCCGAGGCGGCGCTCGAACCCGGCCGCGAGGCCCAGCACGTCGCGGAGCGCGCGGCCGATCTCGCCCGCGTCGCCCGCGGCGACCGGCACCCCGGCGCCGGGCCCCGGCAGGGCGTCGGACGCCTCCGGTCCGGGGCGGCTCTCGGTGCTGGACATTCCCCCATCGTACGTCCGCGTTCGCTAAGGAAGCTCGACAGTCAGTAGGCTGACGATCACCGCACCCCTGGAGGAACCCGTGAGATCGATCGCCCGCTTCGTCAGCGCCCGGCGCACCGCCTGGATCGCGCTGGTGGTGGCCGCCGCCGCCGTGGCCGCCCTGTTCGCCTTCCTGCCGAAGGGCGAGGCCGACGCGTTCCCGCCGTCCGGGCTCCCCGAGTCCAGCCAGGCCCGGCAGGTGAGCGAGCTCCTCGAGCGCTTCCCGAGCGCCGACACGACCGTCGGGATCCTCGTCTTCAGCCGCGACGGCGCCGCCCTCACCGACGCCGACACGGCCGCGATCGCCGAGCGCGCCCAGGCGCTGGCCGCGGACTCCCTCGCGCCGCAGGCGGTCGTGCCGCAGCTCAGCGACGACGGGCGGGCGGCGCTCGTCGCGGTCCCGCTCGACGCCTCCGACGCCGCGGACGACATCGCCGCCACCGCCGACACCCTCCGCACGACGGCGGGCGAGGGCCTCCCCGACGGGCTCACCGCCCAGCTCACCGGCCCGATCGGCTTCCAGGCGGACATCTCGAACGCCTTCGCGGGCGCCGACTTCCGGCTCCTGCTCGTCACGGTGCTCGTGGTCGCCGTGCTGCTCATCGTCACCTACCGCAGCCCCGTGCTCTGGATCGTGCCGCTCGCCGTGGTCGGCGCGGCCGACGGCCTGGCCCGCGTCGTCGTCACGGCCGTCTCCGAGCCGTTCGGCATCACCATCGACGCCTCCATCGGCGGGATCCTGTCGGTGCTCGTCTTCGGCGCCGGCACGAACTACGCGCTGCTGCTCGTCGCCCGCTACCGGGAGGAGCTGACCCGCCAGGAGGACCGCCACCGGGCGATGCTCACGGCCGTCACGAGCGCGGGCCCGGCCATCGCGGCGAGCGGCGGCACCGTCGCGCTCAGCCTCATCACGCTGCTGGCCGCCGAGCTGTCCGGCAACCGCGCCCTCGGGTTCGCGTGCGCGATCGGCGTCGTCATCGCCATCGCCGCCGCGCTGCTCGTGCTGCCCGCTGCCCTCGTAGTCTGCGGCCGGGGCCTGTTCTGGCCGTTCATCCCGCGCGTCGGGTCCGACGTCGACCACGGCGGGAAGCCGGGCGTCTGGCGGCGCCTCGGGCTCGGCGTGCAGCGGCGGCCCGTGGTCGTGGCGGTCGTCGCCCTCGCCGGGGTCGGCGTCCTCGCGCTCGGCCTCGTCGGCGCGCGCGTCGGCCTCTCGCAGACCGACCAGCTGCTGGGCGACCCGGAGTCGGTCGCCGCCCAGGAGGTCGTCGACGCGTCGTTCTCGGCGGGCCTGACGGCCCAGACCGTGGTGCTCGCCCCGGATGCGGCCGCGGCGGACGCGGTCGCCACCGCCGAGTCGGTGCCCGGCGTCGAGGGCGCCCGGGCGGGCGAGTCGGCGGAGGGCCGCACGCGCATCGACGTGCAGCTCGACGCGGAGCCCGAGAGCGCTGCGGCGTTCACCGCCGTGCGTGACCTCCGCGCCGCTTACGCCGACGCCCCGGGCGAGGAGTCCGCGTCGCTCGTCGGCGGCAGCGACGCCACGGCCGCCGACACGGCCGCGTCCTCCGAGCGCGACCAGGGGCTCATCATCCCGATCATCCTGGCCATCGTCTTCGTGATCCTCGGCCTGCTGCTGCGCTCGCTGGTGGCGCCGGTGCTCCTCATCGCGAGCGTGCTGGCGACCTTCTTCGCGAGCCTCGGCGCGGCCAACCTGCTGTTCCAGCAGGTCCTCGGTTTCCCGGCCTTCGACGCGAACGTGGTGCTGTTCGCGTTCCTGTTCCTGGTGGCGCTGGGGGTCGACTACAACATCTTCCTCGTCACCCGGGCGCGGGAGGAGCGGAGGCTCCACGGCACGCGCGAGGGCATGGTGCGGGCGCTGGCCTCGACGGGCGGCGTGATCACGAGCGCGGGCATCCTGCTGGCCGCGGTCTTCGCAGTGCTCGGGGTGCTGCCCGTGGTGGCCCTCACGCAGATCGGCGTCATCGTGTGCATCGGCGTGCTGCTCGACACGCTCGTGGTGCGGACGCTCCTCGTGCCGGCGCTCGTGTTCATCCTGGGCGACCGCTTCTGGTGGCCGTCGCACCGGCCGGGGCGGCACGAGGGCGCCCGGGTCGACGAGCCGGTCGCGGCGACGACCGCCGGGTAGCGCGCGCGGATCCTCCTCGTCCCGGGTCATTTATGGCACCCTGTGCCATAATCGCGGCACCGGCACCCGCCGGACCCATCGAGGAGGATCCATGACCCACGAGCCGCGCTTCGCCGGACGCACCGCCATCGTCACGGGAGCGGGGAGCGGCATCGGCCGCGCCACCGCCCTGCGACTCGCCCAGGACGGAGCGCGCGTCATCGCCGCCGACGTCGTCGCCGAGCGGCTCGACGCGTTCGTCGCCGAGCACCCCGAGCTCGACATCGTCCCGGTCGTCGGCGACATCACCGCCGAGGACGGCGTGCAGGCGATCGTCGACGCCGCCGACGGCCGGGTCGACGTGCTCGCCAATGTCGCCGGGATCATGGACGGCTTCCTCCCCGCGGGCGAGGTCGACGACCGCACCTGGGACCTCGTGTTCGCCGTGAACGTGACCGCCGTGCTGCGGCTCACGCGCGCGGTGCTGCCCCTCATGCAGGCGGCCGGCTCCGGCGCGATCGTCAACGTCGCCTCGGAGGCGGCGCTCCGGGGATCCGCTGCGGGCGTCGCCTACACGGCGTCGAAGCACGCGGTCGCGGGCATCACGAAGAACACCGCCGTCATCTACGGGAAGCAGGGCATCCGCGTGAACGCGGTCGCGCCCGGCCCCACGAAGACGGCGATCGAGGCGCCCATGCGCTCCGCCCTCGCGGGACAGGTGCTCGGCCCGCTGATGCAGACGATGATCCCCACCCCCGTCGAGGCCGAGGAGCTGGCCAACGCCATCACCTGGCTCGCGAGCGATGAGAGCCGCAACGTCAACGGCGTGATCCTGGCGTCCGACGGTGGCTGGTCCGCGATCTAGCCGGCCGCACGCGCCGGCGGCCGGCGGCTGGTCCGCGATCTGACCGGCCGCGGGCGCGCCGACGCCGGGCGCGGGCGGATGGGGCCCGGGACTAGCGGTCGGCGCGCGTGCCGTCGGATCCGCCCGCCAGCGCGAGGGCGTCCACGGCGCGGCGGATGGCGGCGTCCGGGCGCGGGTCGTCCGAGCTCGTCGCCCACCACCGGAGCGCCGCGTAGGTGGACGCGCCGAGGGCGTCGGCGAGCACCGCAGCCTCGACCGTCCCGCGCAGCTCGGGGCGCCCGGATGCGACGAAGCCCGCGAGCACGTGCGACCCGGCGCCCAGGCGCGGCGACGCGAGGCCGCGGAGCTCGGGGTGCGCGTCGATGATCCGGAGGCGCACGCGGGTCATGCCGAGGTCGATGCCCGAGGCCTCGAGGGCGCGGACGAACGCGTCGGCGTAGGCGGCGCCGAGGGGTCGGCCGCCCGTGCCCGCGGCGAGCAGCCGGTCGAGCACCTCGACGACCGCCTCGGCGCCGCCCCACACGAGGTCGGCCTTCGACGGGAAGTAGCGGAAGAGGCTGCGCCGTCCGACCCCCGCGGCCTCCGCGACGTCGGCCATGCTGACCGCGTCGTAGCCCCGCTCCGCGAACAGGGCGATGGCGACGCGCGCGAGCTCGGCGGCGTCGATCGCGACGGGACGGCCGGCGGCGCGCTCGGGGGACGCGGACGTGGCCATGCCGGGAAGCGTAGCGGCCGGCTGGCCGACCGTCGGGACCCGGACCCGGCTCGGGTCGGGGTCCCGGTCCGGACGGTCGGGACGGCCGCTGTCCGGCGTCAGACCCCGATGTCGCGCGAGCCACTCCCCCGGGGTCCGCGGCGTGAGTCCCAGCCGCGCCTGCGCGCTGGTCGGCGCGTCGATGGCCTCCGACGCCTGCGTCGCGCGCCAGCGGTACGACTCGATGACCGGCCGCGCGCCCTCCTCGCCGAACAGCGGGATGATGTCCGCGCCGAACTCGTCGGGCGTCCGCGCCGCGAAGCGCACGTCGCGCCCGAGGTGCTCGGCGAAGGCCGCGGCCAGGTCCCGACCGGTGAGCGCGGGCAGCGCGCCGACGCCGACCGTGCCGGTGACGGACGGATCCCGCAGGAGCCGCGCCACCACGTCGGCGACGTCCAGGTGCGAGCTCCAGGAGACCGCGTAGTCGTCGCGGATCGGGTAGCGCAGCACTCCCTCCGTCCGCACGGGCCCGACGACGACCGGCAGGAGCAGGTTCTCGAGGTAGAGCCGCGGCTCCACCACGGCGAGCGGGACGCCGGCGTCGCGGATGCCCCGCACGAGGACGTCGAGCGGGGATCCCGCGGCCTCCGGGACGTCGATGCGTCCGCCGCTGGTCGACACGACCACGCGCGCGGGCCGGGCGCGGTGGACGGCCGCGACGATCGCCGCGGCGTGCTCGGCCTGCTGCGCCGGGGATCCGATGGGCAGGTGCACGAAGACGCCATCGACGCCCGCGTAGGCGGCGGCCAGCGAGTCGACGGAGGACAGGTCGACGGACACGGGGACGCCGCCGCCGCGGTAGGCGGCGGCGGCGTCCCGCACGGCGGCGCGGACGTCGGGGATGACAGGGAGGAGGGCGGCCAGCACGGGAGCGCCCTGGGCGCCGGTGGCGCCGTGAATGAGGAAGGTCATGCGCCCATTGATGCATGCGATGCACCGGTTACGTCAAATGCACCGAGAGGCCTATCCTCGGATCCATGGCGTTCTCCCCGGATGTGTGGCCCGAGTGCGGCGTGGCGCGGTTCCTCGGCCTGATCGACGGACCGTGGGCGACGCTGATCGTCCGCGAGCTGCTCGGCGGCCCCCTGCGATTCACCGAGCTGCGCGGCGCGCTGCCCGGCATCAGCGCCCACACGCTGTCCGATCGGCTGCGGCGCTTCGAGGAGCACGGCCTGGTCACGCGGACGGCGTATGCCGAGATCCCGCCGCGCGTGGTCTACGAGCTCACCGACGTGGGCCTCAGCCTCCGACCCGTCCTGGATGCGATGAACGCCTGGGCGAGCACGGTGCCGCGTCAGGTGGAGGAGCGGACGGGCGACGACGACCTGCCGGTCCCCGTGCTCGTCCCCGGCCGCGGCGGATCCCGACCCACGTGCGAGGTGCCGGCCGCCGCCGCGCCCTCCCGGCCCTCCGCATCCCCGCGATCCGCCGCCCGCACGGCCGCCCGGTGAGCGCCGCACCGCAGCCGGCGCCCGCCGTCCGCGCCATGCGCCCGGACGACTGGGAGCGCGTCTCGCGCATCCACCTGCACGGCATCGAAGCCGGCGACGCCACGTTCGAGTCGGCGCCGCCGACGTGGGAGCGCTTCGACGCGCACCGCCTGCCGGACCACCGACTGGTCGCGGTCGATGCGGACGACGCCGTGCTCGGCTGGGCCGCCGTCTCCGCGGTGTCGTCCCGCGCCGTCTACGCCGGGGTCGTCGAGCACTCGATCTACGTCGATGCGGCAGCCCGCGGGCGCGGGGTCGGGAAGGCGCTCCTCCAGGAGCTCATCGCCTCGACCGAGCGCGCGGGCATCTGGACCCTGCAGGGCGTCGTCTTCCCGGAGAACGGCGCCAGCATCGCCCTGCACGAGCGCTTCGGGTTCCGGGTGGTGGGGCGGCGCGAGCGCATCGCGGCCGCGGAGGCCGGGCCGCGCGCCGGGATCTGGCGCGACACCCTGCTCATGGAGCGGCGGTCGCCGGCGGTCTGAGCACGCCACCCGCCCTCTGACCCCCGCCACGCCGACCGGAGTGGCGGCCCGCGAGTGTGGAGGCTCCGCACCGGGGATCCGGCGGCGGCCGTAGGTTCACGTGTCGTCGCACGAGCGACAAGTGCACGCCCCCCCCCCGAAACCCATGTACCGAGAGGCCGTCATGATCCGACCCGCACGCCCCGCAGCCCGAGGCCGGCGCCGCCGCGCCGCCATCGCCCTGGGAGCCGCTGCCCTCACCCTGGCGTCCCTCGCCATCGCCGCGCCCGCGAACGCCGAGCCTGAGAGCACGTTCCACGAGGGCTACTGGCACGGCATCGACGTCTTCGTCCTCAAGAACTCCCGCGCGCAGGGCTTCGTGGTCAGCAGCAAGGAGGGCTACTACGTGAAATGCACGAAGGTGACGCCGGGGTGGAACCGGATCGAGCTTCCAGAGTTCACCCGCAACGTGCGTCTCTCCGCGAAGGAGTCGTGCGATTACTTCTCCGAGATCTACGACTACCCGGGGCTGCTCGGGAAGCCGGGACAGACGTGGGCGATCTCGAACAACCGCGCATACGTCCTGCGCAAGTAGGAGCCTCGCGACGCTGACGGCCCTCGCCCTGCGATCCTCCGGGATCGTCGAGCGGGGGCCTTCCGCATGCCGCGACAGAGGCCCCGCACCACCGCCCGCGCCCCGGCGACATCACCCGCGTGCGTCGAAGCGGCGTCGACCGCGCCCGGTCGCTCGACGCACTGCGCCTGCCCCCCCCCCCCGCACGGTGCGGCGCCACGACCAGGCCGCGCGCGACGCGGTCGGCGGCCTCCGCGCCGGGCCGCGTCCGCACCACGTGCAGGCAGGCGTCGAGGCCCGAGGCCGTGCCCGCGGAGGCGAGCACGTCGTCGTGTTCGAGGTGGACCGCGGATCCGTCGACCGCGATCACGGCGTGCCGGGCGGACAGGCTCTGCACGGCGCCGCGGTCGCGCGCCGCTCGCTTCCCGCCTTCGGGACCTGTGGCACGGTGGTGGCATGAGACTCGCCGAGGCGCTGATGGAACGGTCCGACCTGCAGAGGCGCATCGAGTCGCTGCGGAGCCGCGTGCAGGCGAGCGCCCGGTACCAGGAGGGCGAGGATCCCGCGGAGGACGCGGCGGCGCTGCTCGAGGAGGCGGTCGCGACGGTCGAGCGGCTCGCGGGGCTCGTGACGCGGATCAACCTCACCAACACGGCCGCGAGACTCCACGACGGCACGCCGCTCACCGCCGCGCTCGCCCAGCGGGACGCGCTGCGGACGCGGCACGGGATCCTCGTGGACGCGGCCGACGCCGCCTCCGGCCGCGGTGGCGCGGGCGGCGGCTCGTACGCGCCCCGACAGATGCGGAGCGAGCTGCGGCAGATCGCGGCGCTGCCGATCCGCGAGGTGCGCGACCGGGCCGATGAGACGGCGCGGGAGCTCCGGGAGCTCGACGCACGGATCCAGCGCGCCAACTGGGAGGTGGAGCTGGTCGGCGGGACGGAGGCGTAGGGGCGAGTCGGTAGTCGTCCGGAGCGGGCACACCCCGGAGGATCAGCGGGCAATCTGATCCCCTGTGGCGCGGAGGGCAGCGCACCCGGCGAGAGCCGAGCACACGTCAGCCCCGCACCTCGCACCGGGAACGGTGCACGGGTACAGCTCACCACCACGTGCCGGTCGGACGACGAGGGAGGGTTCGGGGACCTCGCCCCCACGCGCGATGATCGAGGGACGCATGGAACGACGCGCGCCCGTCCAGCCCAGGAGATCCCCATGACCGCACCCCGCCGCGCCCTCGTCCTCGTCGACGTCCAGCAGGAGTACTTCGCCGGGCCGCTCGAGGTCCGCCACCCCGACCGCGACGACTCGGTGCGCACCATCGGCCGCGCCATCGACGCGGCGACGGAGGCGGGCATCCCCGTCGTCGTGGTCCAGCACACCGCCGGCGAGGGTGCGCCCGTGTTCGACCCGACGAGCGACGCCTACCGCCTGCACCCGGAGATCGAGTCGCGCCGGACGGATGCCTGGAAGGGCCTCGTGAAGTCGAAGGGCTCGGTCTTCGCCGGCACCGACCTCGCCGAGTGGCTGCGGGCCGAGGGGCTCGACACGATCACGCTGGTCGGCTACATGACCAACAACTGCATCCTCGCGTCGTCGGTGGAGGCGGAGGGGCTCGATGTCGCGGCCGAGGTGCTCTCCGACGGGACGGGCGCCATCGCGCTCGCCAACGCCGCCGGATCCGCCGACGCGGCGACCGTGCACGGCACGCTCATGACGCTGCTGCACTCCAACTTCGCGGCCGTCGCGACGACCGACGCGTGGATCGCCGCGGTCACCGCGGGCGAGCCCCTCCCGAAGGACGACCTGGGCAGCTCGGCCGTCGCGGGTGCGGCGCGCTCCGCGGGCTGATCCCGGGGCCGGCTGCACCACCGGCGCGATCACTCCGCGGGCGGCATCACTCCGCGAGCGCGATCACTCCGCGCCCCCGCCGGTAGTCGCGCATGTCGAACGCCGTCACCTGGCACGACGCCGCCTCGTCGCGTCCCGATGCCGTGTCCTCGGCCAGGATCCGGTCCCCCGCGCGCACCCGGCAGGTGACGGTGCCGTCCGCCCCACCGAGGATGGCGGTGACGCTGAAGTAGTCGCCGGCGGAGAAGGCCGCGTCGGTGAGGTGGACGTCGTGCTCCTGGGTGAGGGGCAGCGCCTCCGCCGCGACGTCGCGGTACCCGTCGTTGAGGCCGCCCAGCCAGATCGCACGCACCTGCGGCACGGTGCCGGTCAGCTCGACGGTGAGGGTGACGGCGTACACGATCTCGGGGGTCGCGGGCGCATTCGGATCCGGGCTCGCGGCGCCCTCCGGCGGCGTCGTCGGCGGGTACGTGTCGAGCACCAGCCCGACCAGGGTCGTGATGGCGATCACCCACGCCGTCAGCGCGACGACGTTGAGCGCCAGGCCCGTGATCGCGAGGCGGCGGGAGTTGCGTAGCCGCTTCCGGGTGAGCGCGAGGATCCCGAACGCCGCACCCACCACGGCCAGGAGCCCGGTGACGAGGTCGAGCACCGGCACGAGCGCGCCGAGGAGCGCGAGGACCGCGAGCACGACGGCAGTGCCCGCGGCCTCGTTCCGTCCGCGCACGCGGGCAGGCGTCGAGGAGGGCGGGGCCTCCGGATCGGGCGGCGGGGCGGCCGGCCCGGACGGGGTGGGCTCCGGTGGCGTGCCGGCTGGCCCGTACGGCGTCGGTCGCGCGTCGGGGGCGGCCGGCCCGTGCGATGTGGGCTCCTGCGGTCGTGCGGCGGGCCCGTCCGGACCCGGCTCCGTCACTCGGCGGCGTCCCGCAGGTCCTCGGCCGGGGCGCTGCAGCTGACCGTGGCGCCGTCGCCCTCCGCCCGCTGCTCGGTGACGATGTAGTCGCCGACGAGGATCCGGCAGGTGATGTCGCCCTCCGCGGAGACCGCCGGGTCGATGCTCGCGACCGCGCTGACCGAGAACATCGCCATGTCGAAGGCGGTCGTGTCGGGCACGACGACCTCGCGGGTGAACGGGAGCCGCTGGTCGGACGCCTGCTCGGTGCCCGCGGATCCGCCGACGGACGTGCTCCAGAGGACGCCCGCCGTGACGGTGCCGCCCGTGCCGGTCACCTCGTAGGTGACGCGCACGTCGTCCGCGGCCTCCGCGGACGACCGCGCCTCGGACTCCTGCACCGCGCCCGTGATCGCCGTGACGATGCCGGCCGTGTAGACGATGGCGAGGACGATCGAGAGGATCAGCGCGACGATGCTCACGACGAGCCCGCCGAGTGCCATGCCCTTGGGCCGGTCGCGGAGCACCAGCCCGATGATCCCGAGCACGATGCCGACGGCCGCGAGGAACCCCGACACGTAGTTGAGGATCGGGATGACCGCGCCGATGAGCGACAGCACGCCCACGATGAGGGCGGCGAGTCCTACGCCGTTGAACGACTTCCGCTCGCGGGGAGCGGAGGCGTCGGGTTCGGGCGCGTCGCTGAAGGTCATGCCTCGACCCTGCCAGGGTTCGGGCCGGATCCGGCCACCACGGGGTCACGATCCCGCGACACCGTGGCCCCGCGCCACCGCGCCCTGACCCGCGAGCGCCTCAGCCCGCGAGCACCTCCGCGACCGGCGTCAGCGGCAGGCCGAGCGCCGCGGCGACGTGCGGCTCGGTCACGTGGCCGTCGTGCACGTTGAGGCCGAGCGCGAGTGCCGGATCCTCCGCGAGGGCCCGCTTCCAGCCCTTCTCGGCCAGCGCGATGACGTACGGCAGCGTCGCGTTGGTGAGCGCACGCGTCGAGGTCTCCGGCACCGCGCCCGGCATGTTCGCGACGCAGTAGTAGACGCTGTCGTGCACGGCGAACGTGGGGTCGTCGTGGGTGGTGGGGCGGTCCCTCGAAGCAGCCGCCCTGGTCGATCGCGATGTCGACGAGCACGGACCCCTTCTTCATGGTGGCGACCATCGCGTCGGTGACGAGCTTCGGGGCCTGGGCGCCGGGGATCAGCACCGACCCGATGACGAGGTCGGCGTCGGCCAGCTGCGCCGCGATCTCGTACGCGGAGGACACGCGCGTCTGCACCTGCCCGCCGAACCGCACCTCGAGCTCGCGGAGGCGCGGGATGGAGAGGTCGATGACGGTCACGTCGGCGCCCATGCCGAGCGCGTTCGCCGCCGCGTGCTCGCCCGCGACGCCGCCGCCGATCACGACGACGCGCGCCTTCGGGGTGCCGGGCACGCCGCCGAGGAGGATCCCGCGCCCGCCGGCCCCGCGCATCAGGTGGTACGCGCCGACCTGGGTCGAGAGCCGGCCGGCGACCTCGCTCATCGGCTGGAGTAGCGGGAGCTGGCGGTTGGGGAGCTGCACCGTCTCGTACGCGATGGCCGTGGTGCCGGACGCGACGAGCGCGTCCGTGCAGGGGCGCGACGCCGCGAGGTGCAGGTAGGTGAAGAGGGTCTGGCCGGCGCGCATGCGCGGGTACTCCTCGGCGATGGGCTCCTTGACCTTGAGCAGGAGGTCGGCGGCGCCCCACACCTCGTCGGCCGTGGCGACGATGGTCGCGCCGGCCTCGACGTAGTCGGCGTCGGTGATGCTGGATCCGAGCCCCGCGCCCGCCTGCACGAGCACCTCGTGGCCGCGGCGCACCAGCTCGTGCACGCCGGCGGGCGTGGCAGCGACCCGGTTCTCGTTGTTCTTGACCTCGGTGGGGATCCCGACCTTCATGCGCGCTCCGTCTCGTCTCCCCGCGAGGGTGCGACCGGCGGCGGCGATGCGGGAGGGCGAGTCCCAATATGGCCATCGTGCGCCCCGGGTGGGCGCAATCCGTAGGATCTGCGACGAAGGCCGCTCGTCCTGCGCGATCCTTCACCCCGAGAGGACGGACGACCCATGCCGACGAAGGAACTGCGGGCCCCCGAGCCGCTGGACGAGATCGACCGCAGGCTCGTCGCCCTCCTCCGAGCGGATGCCCGCACCCCGAACAGCCGCCTCGCCGAGCAGGCGGGCATCGCGCCGTCGACGTGCGTGACCCGCGTGCGCGGCCTCGTGGAGCGCGGCGTGATCACCGGCTTCACCGCCACGATCGACGCCGACGCGGTGGGCGTGGGCCTGCAGGCGCTCATCAGCATCGCGATCCGCGCAGGCGCCCGCCACGAGATGGCCGCGTTCGCGTCCGAGATGCGCGAGCTCGCCGACGTGGTGCAGCTCTTCTTCCTCGGCGGATCGGAGGACTTCATCGTCCACATCGCCGTCCGCGACAGCGACCACCTCCGCGACTTCGTGCTCGACCATCTCTCGGCGCACCCGGCCGTGGCGTCGACCCGCACGAGCGTGGTGTTCGACCACCACTACTCGGGGCCGGCGGTCGGGGAGGGGCCGTAGCCTCCCGCCTGCCGCCGGATCAGCGCGACCCGTCGGCGGGGCGGACCTCCGTCAGGATGCGGCGTCGCGCACGAGCGCCGTGTCGACGAACTGCTCGAAGCGCACGATGAGGCCGCCGCGCACGACGAAGTGGTGCGCGACCCGGGCGTCGAGCGCCTTGCCCGTGGTGCCGTGCGTGGCCGTGTAGCGCGCGAGCACCACCACGTCCTCGCCCTCGACCACGTAGGTGTCGTCGCGGGCGACCCGGCCCGACCCACTCGGCGCCGAGCTCCTCCATCACCGCGGAGGTGACGCCCGTGGGGGTGCGGTAGGTGCCGGCCAGGGGGAAGCCGGCCATCTCGGTCCACTCCACGTCGGGCGCGAGGGTGGCGCGCAGGGCCTCGAGGTCGCCCGCGGCGGAGGCGAGGTACTGCCGGCGGACGACGGCGCGCGGCGAGTCGTCGGTCGGGGTCAGCCCCATGACATCTCCCCCTTCGCGACCCGGGTGCCGAGGTGAGCGGCCACGCCGAGGCCGGCGTCCGGGTACCGGGCCTGGAGGCTCTGCTCGGCCTCCTCCGCGGTGCCGCTGGCGGCGATCGCCGCGTCGAAGGCCGTCAGGTACTCGCGGGTGTGGCGGATCGCGCGCACGTCGGCGGGGAACGCCGGATCGCGGTGGCCGGCCACGACGAGCGTGGGGTCAAGGGCCTCGAGCCCGTCGAGGGCCGCCGACCAGGCCGCGCGCTGCTCGGGAGCCGCGGTGTCGGCCGTCCAGACGTGCAGGCCGCCGAAGACGAGGATCCCGCCGAGGATGGTGCGGCTGGCCGGGTCGAAGAGGTACCAGCCGCGGTCGGCCGGGTCGACCTCCGCGTGGCGCACCTCGAGCACGGCGTCGTCGATGGCGATGCGGTCGTCGTCGAAGGGCGTGAGCTCGACCTTGCGGGTGGGGAGGTTCGCGCCCAGGTGCGCCCAGGCCTGCAGCTTGCCCTCGTAGCTGTGGTCGATGTGCTCGATCACGGCGGCGGGGGCGACGAAGCGGGCCTCCGGGAACGCGTCCTGGATCACCTCGGCGCCGAAGTAGAAGTCGGGGTCGCCGGCACCGATGAAGACGGTCGTGAGCTCCTTGCCGGAGTCGAGCACGGCCGCCACGGCGCGGTGGCCGGCGGAGCGGGTGAAGCCGGCGTCGACGAGCACGGCCTCCGTGCTGCCGGTGACGAGGGTGAGGGTCTTCTCGAGGGCGGAGGAGCCCGAGTCGAGGATGGTGTAGTCGAGACTGGCGGGAGTCGCCTGCGTGGTGGTCATGCACCGATGTTGCCGCCCACGGGAGTCGCCGTCACGGTCGTCATGGCTGCCATCATGGTGGATATGGGACAGACGGCGATCAAGCGCGTGCGGTTCTCACTGCCCGGGCCCGGGCCGGCGATCGAGCTGACGGGCCTCCGCGAGATCATCCGCCGGGGCGGGCGCCGGGAGTTCGCCAGCACGCAGCGACTCGGCTTCGACATGGTCTACCTGCTCGAGCGCGGGAGCACCGTGCACGTGGTCGACTTCGTGCCGCATGAGCTCGGCATCGGCCACGCGCTCTGGGTGCGGGCCGGGCAGGTGCACCGCTGGGGCGACATCTCGACCCTCGAGGGCCGGGTAGCGATGTTCCCCGCGCACGTCATCCCGCCCGAGGTGCAGCGGGCGGTCACCGCTGCGGGGTACTCCGGCTCGGCGGGCAGCGTCCCCGCCTGGACCGCGGATCAGCTGCGGGAGTCGGGGGCCGCGGACGCGTGGCGGGCGCTGCACGCGGACGACGCGGGGATCCGGGATCCGACCGCTCGGTCATTGGCGCGCGAGGCGGCGCTGTCCGCCGTGCTCCTCCGCCTGGCTGCGGCAGCGCCCGATGCTGCGGATCGCGCGCAGCACGCGAGCGCCGGCGGCCCGAGCACGGATCGCCACCGCGTCTTCGCGTCGTTCCAGGCCGAGGTGGATGCGCGCTTCCGCTCCGAGCGCCTGGTCGCCGACTACGCCCGCCGCCTGGGCTGGTCGACCAAGACGCTGGTGCGCGCGGCCGCCGAGCACGGCACCACGCCGAAGGCGGTCATCGACGACCGGATCGTGCTGGAGGCGCGGCGCCTCCTCGTGCACACGCAGCAGCCGGTGGCGGACATCGCCGCCGAGCTGGGCTTCGACGACGCGTCGAACTTCAGTACGTTCTTCCGCCTGCGCGCAGGCGAGACGCCGGGCGGGTTCCGGGTGACGGCGGCGTTCGGCGGGAGGTGAGCGAGTGGTGGGTCGGGCGTGGGCGCACCGCTCGCCCTTCTCGACCTCGCCGGCCGACGCACGTCCTATGAGGACGCCGGGCTCCAGGCATTCCACCCCGCGATGCTCCTGTCGATCTACACGCCCATGCGGCACGGCTTCCTCGCGGACACGAGTGGCCATAGACCGATGCTGATCGGTCGCGCACCGGCGGACGCCGTGCAGGTGGTGGCCGCCGCTGCCCACGAGGTCCGTTCACGCTGAACGCGGACGGACGCAGCCGAAGGGCTACTCCCCGGCTGCCCCGCGTCGGTCACCGTCACGTCGGTGTGTACGAAGTTGAGGTACGAGCGGGAGGCCGTGGGGCCGCGCTGGCCCTGGTAGCGGGAGGCGTACTCGCCGGATCCGTAGGGCTTCTCGGCGGGCGACGACAGGCGGAAGAAGCAGAGCTGGCCGATCTTCATCCCGGGCCAGAGCTTGATGGGCAGCGTCGCGACGTTCGACAGCTCCAGGGTGACGTGGCCGGAGAACCCGGGGTCGATGAAGCCAGCGGTGGAGTGCGTGAGCAGGCCGAGGCGGCCGAGCGAGCTCTTGCCCTCGAGGCGCGCGGCGACGTCGTCGGGCAGGGTGACCAGCTCGAACGTGGATCCGAGGACGAACTCGCCCGGGTGCAGGATGAACGGCTCCCCCGGCTTCGCCTCGATGAGGCGGGTCAGCTCGGGCTGGTCCTCGGCGGGGTCGATGTAGGGGTACTTGTGGTTGTCGAACAGCCGGAAGAACCGGTCGATGCGCACGTCGATGCTCGCGGGCTGCAACATCCCGGGGTCGTAGGGGTCGAGGGCCACTCGTCCGGCGTCGAGCTCGGCGGTGATGTCACGGTCGGAGAGGAGCACGGCAGGAGCCTACCGGCGCTGGGTGGCGCCCGGCCGGAGTCTTGCTAGGCTGTGGTCTCGACCCGGCTCCAGGCCGGTCGCGCGAGTGTAGTTCAATGGTAGAACTTCAGCTTCCCAAGCTGATAGCGCGGGTTCGATTCCCGTCACTCGCTCCATCCGAAGCCTTCAATATGCCGCCGTGCATAGAGGGACAGTCTCCTGCCACAGCTGATGACAAGCACTTCGATGTGGGAGGATGAGTCATGGTTGACCTTAAGGCAGAACTTGGCGATGACCGATTTAGCCAACTGATGCGCGGCATCGCCCTCGGCCATTACAACTTGCTCTTAGGCGCTGGCGCTAGCGCCGGTTCGCATGACCAGCACGGCGTTGAGATGCCCGTGGGTTCGGCTTTACGCAACGAGATTGCGCGTAAATTTGATATTCCCGACTCGGCAGATAAGTCCTTAAAACGCGTTTACGCGCTAGCCGCCGACAAAGTCAGCAGCGATGGAATGTCGATGCCGCAGTACATGAAAAACCGCTTCACGCAAACAACGCCCGCTCCATGGCTACTAGACATGCTCAGGGTACGGTGGAGTACTATTTGGACTCTTAATATTGATGACACTGTAGAAGCTGCGGCTAATCAGCTAGGCGCTGGCCGGCGACAACTCCTGCACTCCATTTCTTGGACCGATGCCCACTACCAAGCCGACAGGCGCAAAGACGAATTACTTCTAGTGCATCTGCACGGGAAAGCGCACAGGGCACAAAAAGCCGGGGAACTAATCTTCGACATATCGGGCTACACGAACTCGCTCAACACACACCATCGCTGGCTCAAGATTTTTGGGGACGATTACCCAGCAAAACCGTTTGTTGTGATTGGCGCGTCGATTGACGAAGAAATTGATTTACAGGACATCTTCGATGAGGGTAAGCTATCAAATGCAGAGTTTCCGTCATTAATTGTTTTGAAAAATATCGATGCGTTTCAAGCACAGGAATACGAGCGTTATGGCCTAATATCCATAAAAGCGACGGGCTCCGAGTTTATGAGCGCAGTGCGAGCAGCCTTGCCCGAACATCTGGCCAAGCTCACAGATGACGAGTTGGGTATCACCGAAGCCACGCCAAACGAGAGCTTACGCTTTTTGGATCAGTGGAAAAGACTCAAGCTCACCCCAGAAACGCGTCGCCCCAAAGGTCACCACCTTTTCCTGGGACACGAACCGAATTGGTTTGATGCGACTCACGACTACTTAAGCCAACGCCCCGTCGTGAAAAAGGGGGTCGATGCAATCAAAGCGTCCCATGTTGCACAGGAAGCCAGAGCGTTTGTCGTTCTTGGCGACGCCTTAGCGGGAAATCTAGTGCCCTTCTACGAATTGCCCTTGAACTAATTGAGGCATCGTACAGGCCTTGGCTATTTGTCGGAGATCAAGCTCTCGACGTCGAGGCCGCCCTCTACTGGCTTGTTCAGGAGCCAAAAGCCGTTCTTCTTATCGACAACGCTGCAGATTTCGCCCGAGATGTTCAATCTCTACTACAAAAGGCGCGAGAACGCCAAATCGTGACGCAAGTAGTTCTTGTCGAAAGGTCCCGTCGTACCAAGCATATAAGGGATGCACTTGTTACAGAACCAGTGACCGAGATGAACGTTCCCACAGTCCTCAGCGACCAGGAAATAAAGAACCTAGTCGAGACGCTGGAAGCGAAAAGGCGTATGGGTGTACTTACAAATATGCGCACGTCGGATCGCTATGCCTATTTCCAGCGACACGAACGCAAATTGTTCTCCGCGATGGCCGCCCTAGAGGACGGACGCGGATACCACCAGCGGGTGGCAGACGAGTTAGCGGGTACGTCGTCACGCACACAGCGAGCCTTGATGGCGTCAGTTTCGCTGACGAGCCGTTTGGGGTATCCGCTCCCATATGAGTTGACCAAGACCAGCGCCGATTTAACGTCCGTCGAAGCGCAGGCGCTAGTTAACGGCGATCTTGCCGACCTACTGGAGGCGCGCAGTTCAGGCATCACCACGCGACACCGCATTTTCGGCGAAATTCTTATCCAGCAGCTTTCTATAGACGCCCGCAAGAGCGCCGTGGTGCAATTAGCACTCGCGGTGGCGCCATATGTTTCACCTCAAGCCATCCGGGCTGCGACTCTCCATTACCGGATTGCGCGTGGACTTATGGGAACGAGATTCGGGGAACTCTTTGGTGCGGATCACAATGTCATCCTCGGAGTCTATGAGGAGCTTCAGGAGGCCTACGACTGGAACGCTCGGTACTGGGATCAGAGAGCACTGGCCGCCGCAGACGCCCAAGAGTACGAGCAGGCCTTTAGTTGGGCAGAACAAGCTGTACTGCGGAAACGTGACGCCTTGTCACTCACCACGACGGGAAAAGTCCTCATGCTCAGAGCCGTAAACGACGCCACGAAGTTCGGAACGTGGCCCACCACGGTTTTTGAAAAGGCTGAGGAGAATCTAGCGGCAGCGAGGCGAATGGAAGGGTCGCGCGCGGAGTACCCCATCGAAACGTTTTTCACTTACCTCCTCCGACTAGTTCGTGCAATTTCCGACCGAGATCCGGCGCTTAATGAACAGTTGCGCCTCCTGTGGAGTACTTGGTTTACAGCAATATTAGAACTGGAGCCCGCTTCGCAACTGCGTCTCGATCGCATACGAATTGAAGCGCTAAAGGAGTATGAGCTGATTTGGCCGCTCGGGTAGTATCACTCGACAATTTTTGTGTCTTGGTGTTCGATTACGGGTCGTGCGGACCGGTGTTCGGGCTTATATTTTGATTTGTAATTGACTCATATCAGCGCCCGGTCTGCAACTAGCGCAAGTGCCTTTAATTCGACTTGACTAGCTTTTATGGGCGATCCGCGGCCGGTTGCAGCAAATTCACCATGGGCCCTTGTGAGGGCGGGCTCATTCTATATCAACGGCTGCGACCCAATGAGTGACTGGTGGAACAACCAAGCTCACAAAAGCGGGCGTAGGCATTGCCCGTTAGGCCTACTATCGATCGTGCTTAAAATAGTGCTGTCGCCGCACGCTGGATGTGCATCTTCTCGAAGGCATAGACGAACCGCTCTGCCCGGCCTAGCGGATCGCGCTGCTTACCTCCGCCAGCAGTGACGCCATACGCGCCTCCGCCGTTGCCGCGTCACCGTCACGGATCGCGAAGGCCGCCTGCTGCGTGCGTGTCGAGCGCATGCGGACGCGGCGTCCGCGGCATCAGCCCCTGATGCGTCCGCCCGCTGAGGACCTCCGTGATCACCTCGCGGAGCGCGCAGAACATGTCGTTGCCGCTGGCCTCGAGGATCAGGTGGTGGAACTCGATGTCGGCTGCGAGGAACTCGACCAGCTCGCCCGCCTCACCGAGGCGGCGGAGATCCACCGCGAGCTCGGCGATGCGTGTGCGCTGGGCGGGGGTCGCATGAGAGGCGGCGAGCGCCGCGGCGACCGGCTCCACCGCGCGGCGCAGCTGCGTCAAGGAGCGGAACTGGTCCGCACGGCCGGGGCCGGTGAGGCGCCAGCGGATGATGCGGGGGTCGTAGACGTTCCAGCGGTCCGGGCCCTGCACCACGAGGCCCACGCGGCGCTTCGGCACGATGAGGGCCATCGCCTCGAGCACGCGCACGCAGTCGCGGACCACCGTGCGGGAGACGCCGAAGCGCTGTTGCAGGTCCTCGATCGTGAGGCGGCTGCCCTCGGCGAGCGCGCCGTCGACGATGTCGCGGCCGATCGCGTCGATGATCCGCGTGGGGATGACCGCCGCCGCCGGAGCCGCCGAGGTCGTTGGAGCCGCGGACGTCGCCGCCGGACCGGACACGGGAGCCGGGTCGGGCGGCGATGCCGGGGTGGGAGCTGACCGCGTCGTCATGGTCCTCTCCGGGTGAGCGCCGGCCGTCCGTCCGACCGTCTCGACGAGCATAGGTCGGCCGGCGCCGCCCGCCGCGCGCGCCTTCCGCCCGGCCCTGCAAAGGTGTTACCTTTCTCGGCGCGGCGGCTGTTCGCCACGCGCACCGACCGACAAGGGAGTCAGCATGGCCGCACGTCCGCGCCACATCGTGGTGATGGGGATCTCCGGATCCGGCAAGACCACGATCGCCACCCACCTCACCGAGGCGCTCGGCTGGACCTTCGCCGAGGCGGACGAGTTCCACCCCGCCGCCAACATCGCGAAGATGACGGCCGGCACGCCGCTGACCGACGACGACCGCTGGCCGTGGCTCGGCGCCATGCGCGATTGGATGACCGGCGAGGCCGCCGCGGGCCGCAGCACCGTCGTCACCTGCTCCGCCCTCAAGCGCTCCTACCGGGACCTCCTCCGCAAGGCCGACGGCGACGTCTCCTTCGTGCACCTCTCCGGCGACCCCGACCTCATCCGCGAGCGCATGAAGAGCCGCAGCGGCCACTTCATGCCCGCCTCGCTGCTGCCCACGCAGATCAGCACGCTCGAGCCCCTCCAGGACGACGAGCCCGGCCTCGCCCTCGAGAACGTCGGCACGCCCGACGAGGTCACGGCCCGCATCACGCGCGAGCTCGGCCTCGACGGCGACGCCCGCTAGACCGGCCCGCCCCTCGCGCCGCCGCGGCGCCGTCCCCGGCCCGGTCCCCGGCGCTCCCCCGCACCACCACCCCGCGTGCCGCACGGCACCACCACCGCACACCGCACGTTCGTCAACGGAGAGAACATGACCATCGAAGACTGGACGCAGACCCTCACCGCGGGTCCGCTCCTCCTGATCGCGGCCGGCGCCATCGCCGTGCTGCTGATCCTCATCATCACGCTGCGCGTCCACGCGTTCGTGGCCCTGATCCTCGTGAGCCTCCTCACGGCGTTCGCCGCCGGCATCCCCACCTCGCAGATCGTGACCGTGCTCGTCGGCAGCTTCGGCTCCACGCTCGGCACCGTCGCGCTGCTCGTGGGGCTCGGCGCGATGCTCGGCCGCCTGGTGGAGACCAGCGGCGGGGCGAAGGCGCTGGCCGACACCCTCATCCGCGCGTTCGGCGAGAAGCGGGCGCCCTTCGCGCTCGGCGTCGCGTCGCTCATCTTCGGATTCCCGATCTTCTTCGACGCCGGCCTCGTCGTGATGCTGCCCATCGTGTTCTCGGTGGCCCGTCGCCTCGGTGGCGGCGTGCTCCGCTACGGCCTCCCCGCCGCGGGCGCCTTCTCGGTCATGCACATCTTCGTGCCGCCGCACCCCGGCCCCGTCGCCGCCAGCGAGTTCTTCGGCGCGAACGTCGGCATCGTGATCATCGTCGGCCTCATCGCCGCGATCCCCACCTGGTACGTCACCGCGTACCTCTACGGGCTGTGGGCGGGCAAGAGGTTCGTGCTGCCGGTCCCCTCCATCCTCGGCGAGGCCGACGCGAACGCCGAGTCGAACCCGCCCCGCTTCGGCACCGTCGTCGCCGTGCTGCTGCTGCCGCTGCTCCTCATCTTCATGAACACGGGCCTCAACGCCGCCTCCACCGGCGGGATCCTCCCCGAGGGCACCAGCGACCAGGCCTGGTACCAGGTGCTCCGCACCATCGGCGAGACGCCCGTCGCGCTCCTCATCTCCCTGCTGGTCGCCGCGTTCGTGCTCGGCCGCCGCCGCGGGATCGACAAGACCGCCCTCGAGAAGACCCTCGAGTCGGCGCTCGGCCCGGTCTGCTCCGTCATCCTCATCACCGGCGCGGGCGGCATGTTCGGCGGGGTCCTCCGCACCAGCGGCATCGGCGGCGCCCTCGCCGACGTGCTCGGCGACCTCGGCATCCCGATCATCCTCGCGGGCTTCCTCATCGCCGCGATCCTCCGCATCGCGCAGGGATCCGCCACCGTCGCGCTCACCACGGCCGCGGGCCTCATCTCCCCGGCGATCCTCGCGGGCGACTACAACGCCTTCCAGGTCGCGGCGCTCGTCGTGGCCGTCGCCGGCGGATCCGTGGTCGCCAGCCACGTGAACGACTCCGGCTTCTGGCTCGTCGGCCGCTTCTTCGACATGGACGTCAAGACGACGCTGAAGACCTGGACCGTGATGGAGACCACCATCGGCGTCATGGGCTTCGGCATCGCCGCGGCCGTGTTCGGGGTGGCGTCGCTGGTGTAGCGACGCTCCACCGACGACCCGAGGCCCGTCCCGCGCTGCGCGGGGCGGGCCTCTGCGTTCAGCCGCCGACCCTGCTGATCCGTACTGCATCGCCCTCGAGCGCGAAGAGGAGCGTGGTGCCCGTGGGGAAGGCCTCGCGGAGCAGCGAGGGCAGGTCGGGCGTCACGTTCATGGGGACGGTGGCCGGCACGGAGCCGGCGCCGCAGCCGTAGACGCCCACGACGGCGGAGGGATCCACGTCGATCGGCAGCACGGAGATGCAGTCGTCGCTGAGCTCCTGCGCGGTGGGATCCCGGGGCATCCGCGAGACGGTCAGGCCGAGGAACTCGACCCTCTGGATCGCGCCGTCGGACGCGTTGTCAAACGTGCCGTCCGACCCCTCGGCCTCGTCGGCGAAGGAGATGAGCGCGACGGTGTCCACCCTCTCTCGCGTGAGCAACAGGGTCGCGCCCGCCGTGATGACGATCGTCACGGCCAGCGACGCGGCCGCGACGGCGCGGAACGCGCGCGGGGAGAGGCGTCGCCTCCGGGGGGCGCGGGACCCGGCCGGGGGCGCGGCGTCCTCCGGGTCGCGCGCCGGGTCGACGGGCGCTTCGCGGGCGGGATCGGGGGCCGGATGGGGCTCGGATGAGCGGGCGGCGTCGGCTCGATCTCGGGCACCGCCCCGCGGTCGACCGCCGGTGCGGAGCCGAGCACGGCCAGGCGCGCGTGCGCCTCGGGGTCGTGCGCCAGGTCAGGATGCGGGCCGTAGACCCGGCGGCGCAGCTCGCGGAGCTCGTCGCGGGCGGCGTCGGCCTCGTGATCCATCCCCGCATCGTGTCACGCCGCCTCCGCCACGGGGCAGGTGCGGCGCGCCCCCGCATCGCGGGTCGCCGCGCTGGCCGGACCCGGGGTCACGCCGCCGGCCGACACCTGGGGTCACGGCTCCGGCTGGCACCTCGGGCACCACCACGCGCGGCGGGCCCGCTCGCTCGTGCTGCCGGGATCGTCGAGGCCGATCACCGTCGTGCCGCAGCGGAGGCACGGCCGGCCCGCGCGGCCGACCACCCAGTGCCTGCGGCCGCGGCGGGGGTCGCCGGTCGTGATCTGGTACGCGCCCGGGACCGTCGCGGAGTGCCGCAGCGAGCGGGCGGCGAGGTCGACGAGCGCCGGGAGGTCGACGTCGGCGACGCGCGTGGCGGGATGCACGCCGCGGAGGAAGCCGACCTCGTTGACCCACAGGTTGCCGAGGCCCGCCATCGGGCGCTGGTCGAGGAGGGCGGCGCGGATCGTGTCGGCGGGCTGGGCCGCGAGGCGCGACACGGCGAGCGCCGGATCCCAGTCGTCGCGCAGCGGATCCGGCCCCAGGTGCCCGATGACCGTCCGCTCGTCGCGGGTGGGGATCAGCTCGACCACGGGCAGGTCGATGCCCCACAGGGTGCGGCCGTCGTCGAGGCGGAGGCGCACGCGCACCTGGTGCTGGATGCGCGCGGGCACCCGCTTGCCGATGCCCGTGACCGTCCACGAGCCCTGCATGCGGAGGTGCGTGTGGAGGGTGGTCGCGTCGTCGAGGCGCATGAGCAGGTGCTTGCCGTGGGTGTCGAACGCGGTGATGCGCCGCCCGCCGAGCCGGGCGCCCGCCCGCGCACCGGACCGCAGCTCCCCGTCGGCGATGCGGGCGCCGCCCACCTGCGCGCGGAGGCGTGCCGCGAGGAGGAAGACGGAGTCACCCTCGGGCATGATCCGACGCTAGCCGCAGCCGCCGACAGGCCCTCAGGCCGGGGCGGGCGCGTGGGAGCGGGCGAGGTGGCCCGCCTCCGCCGCGTACCGGCCCATGCGGCGGTGCTGCACGATCCCCCACTTCACGGCCACCGCGAGGCAGGCGATGGCGATGATCCAGACGGGGACGAGCCACCCGGACACGTCGCCGCGCAGGAGCGTGGGGACGAAGACCGCGACGACCAGCATCACCGACTGGCCGAGCTGGAAGGGCTGCAGGGTGCGGCTGTAGACGGCGAGGCGGGCGGCCCGCCATTCGAGCTCCGGATCCAGCTCCTCGCGCTTGCCGGCGGCACGGCGCACGACGGCCGCGCGGTCCTCCTTCGACAGGCCCTGGGTGATGGTGGACCCCGACAGCTGCGCCCCGATCGACACGAAGATGCAGGTGAGCGCCGGCGCGAGCAGCGAGAACTGGAGCACGAAGGCGACGATCTCGCGCGGCTCCTGCGGCTCGAACCGGTCGAGCACGAGGCTGCCGGCGACCGTGACGACGAGGGCGATCGCGAACACCAGCCCAACGAGGCGCCACTTGCGGCGGGGCGTGCCCTCCGCCCAGTCGAGGTCGATGGAGAGGGCGGGCCCGTCGTCCCGGGGCGTGCCCCGACGTGCCACCGCGGCGGCCTGGGCGCGGAGCACGAGGATCCAGCTGGTCGCCGCCGTGCCGACGGCGGCCGCCACGAACCCGGTCGCCACGAGGACGGGGACCCCGGCGACGAGCGAGGCGACGGCATGCACGACCACGGCGAGCGCCGTGACCCCCAGCCACACGAACAGGCGCACCGGACGCCGTCGCGTGCCGTCGGGACCGATGGCGTCGCGCGCGCCGCGCAGCTCCAGCAGGCCGAGGGACGGGGTGAACCCGAGCACGAGCATCCCGGCGATGACCTGCGGCAGGACCGCCACGGCGGTCGCGCTCCCGTCGGCGTCGGGCCCGGTGACGGTCGCCGCCCGGTACAGGCCGTACCCGTAGAGGGTCCCCATCCCGACGAACAGCGCGACGAGCAGCACCACGAGCGCGATCGCGCGCGCCGACGCCGCCGCCCGCCCCCTGTCTCGACGGGGATGCTGACTGCCCGGAGTCCTTCGCGCTCATGCGTCGACGGTATCGGGCGTCGACCGCGCGAGCTCCCGGGTGGACGCGACGTAGCGCCTGCGTCGACGCGCGTCGATCACGACGTACGGGAGGAAGGCGACGAACGCGACCACGACCGCGATCACCACGACGAGGAGGGGCCCATCGAGCCCGAGCCGCACGAACGTCATCGCGCTGGAGGCCATGATCAGCGACGCCGTGGCGAGCTGAAACCCCTGCCCGACCAGGGAGACCGCGGCCAGGCGCGCCGCCCGTCGCTCGAGCCGTGGCGCGAGCGGCTCGCCCGTGCCCTTGGTGCGCCGGCCGACCGCCTTCCGCTCGGCCGCGCTGAGGTCGCGCGTGATGGGCGCCATGGCCGTCAGCGCCGGGCGCGAGACGACGGCGCTGGTGACCGCGGCGGCGAGGAACGCCAGCTGGAGCACGACCGCCAGGGCCGCCGCGATGCCGACGCCGTCGTCGAACGCGTCCCCGAGGAGCAGGACCGCGACCAGGCCCGCGGCCGCCCCGACGAGGCCGACCAGCACGATCGTGCGCACCTTGCGGCGCAGCACCGCGGGCGTCCAGTCGAGGTCGGGCGCGGGGCCCGCACCGGCGGCGCGCGCCTCCTCCTCGCGGGCCTGGGATCCGAGGCGCGCGCGCTGCCCGAGGAGCCAGCTGCACGCGGCCATGCCGACGAGTCCCAGGAGGACGCCGACGGTGAGGACCGCGGGGATCCCCGCGATGACGGCCGCGACCGCCGAGGCCACGGCGAGCAGCGCGGTGATCCCGCCCCACACGATCAGCGCGACGGGTGGGCGCTCCGCCTCCTCGGGCGGGCCCACCGCCCGGTGCGCCTCGAGCTGTCCGAGGGAGAGCGCGAGGCTCAGCGCCATGACGCCCGCCACCAGCTGGACGAGGACGGCCGCGAAGACGCCGTCGGCGTCGATCGCCGCGATCGCGGACCACAGCCCGGCGCCGAGCAGCACCGCCGTGCCCGCGGTGAGGAGCACGAGGAGGAGGACCAGGCCGCGGGATCGCCGTGGATGCGTCGTCGTCGCGCGGGGTGCCATGGGATCCGTGCCGCCTGTGCTCACCCGTTGACGCTAGCGGTCGACGGGCGGCGATGATGCCCCGCGCGGGACGGGCAGGTGAACGCCCGCCGGATCCTCGCCGCTCACCCGCGCGCCCCCACCACCGGCCACCGCGAGGGTCCACACTCGACCCACCACCCGAACCGCACGCCGCGCCCCCGCGCAGCGAAGGAGCCCCATGAGAATCACCGGCCGCACCGTCCTCATCACCGGAAGCACCTCGGGCATCGGCCGTGGCCTCGCCGAGCGGTTCCACGCGGCGGGCAACCGCGTCGTCATCGCGGGGCGCCGCGCCGACCTGCTCGAGGAGATCACCGCGCAGCACGACGGCATGGCCGGGGTGGTGCTCGACGTCGCCGATCCCGCCTCGATCCTCGCCGCCCGCGACGAGCTGGCCGTGACCCACCCCGACCTCGACGCCGTGATCACCATGGCCGGCATCATGCAGGCCGAGGACCTCCGCGACCCCGCGCACCAGGTGACGGCGGAGGCGATCATCGCGACGAACCTCCTCGGCACCATCCGCACGGTCGACGCGTTCCTGCCGGTCCTCCTCGCCGGCGACGAGGCCACCCTCATGACCGTCTCGTCGGGCCTCGCGTTCGTGCCGCTGCCCGTCACCCCCACGTACAACGCGACGAAGGCGGCCGTGCACTCGTACACGCAGAGCCTCCGCGCGCAGCTCGCCGGCTCGTCGGTCGAGGTGATCGAGCTGGTGCCGCCCAAGGTGCAGACCGCGCTCATGCCCGGCCAGGCGGAGGCGGGCGATGCGCTGCCGCTCGAGGACTTCCTCGACGAGGTGATGGGGATCCTGCAGGCACGCCCCGAGGACGAGGAGATCCTCGTGCAGGACGTGCACGGCCTCCGCTTCGCCGAGCGCGACAACCGCCACGACGAGATGCTGGCGCTGCTCAGCGGGCGCTAGCGGGCAGCCCGCGCCGAGCGGCGGTCCGCAGCTAGCTGCTCTGCCGCACCACCAGCGTGGTCGGCATCAGCGTGAGCGGATCCACCTCCTCGCCGGCCACCAGCCGCACGAGCACCTCGGCCATCTTCTGCCCGAACTCCTGGTTGGGCTGGCGGACGGTGGTGAGCGCGGGCACGGCCGACTCGGCGAAGTAGTCGTCGTCGAAGCCGACCACCGCCACGTCCTCGGGGACGCGCAGGCCGTGCTCGCGCAGCTCCGCGTAGACGCCGGCGGCCATCTGGTCGCTCGCGGCGAACACGCCGTCGACGGGCTCGCCGCGCGCGAGCAGCGTGCGCATGGCGTCGGCACCGGAGGCGGGCGAGAAGTCGCCGAACGCGACGAGGGCGGGATCCAGGCCCGCCGCCGCCATCGCCTCGCGGAACCCGCGCAGCCGGTCGATGCCCGCAGGCATGTCCTGCCGGCCGGCGACCGCGGCGATGCGGGTGCGCCCGCGCTGGATGAGGTGCTCGGTCGCGGCGCGCGCGGCCCCCACGTTGTCGACGTCGACCGTGGGCGCCTCCCGGTCGTCCTGCCGGAGCGGCCGGCCCGCGAACACGACCGGCAGCCGGTCGCGGAGCCCGCTGAAGGTCGCGTCGCCCGAGTGGTGCGACACGACGAGCACCCCGTCGACGTTGCCGCCGAGGAGGAACCGCCGCGTCTTCTCGGCCTGCGCGGGCGAGGAGATGAGGAGCGTGAGCGTGTACTCGGTGGCGGCGAGGTGCGTCATCGCGCCCTGGATGAGCGCCGCGAAGAACGGGTCCGCGAACACGCGCGCGGTCTGCTCCGGCATCACGAGCGCCAACGCGTTGGTGCGGCGCCCCGCGAGCGAGCGAGCGGCGCGGTTGGGCACGTAGTTGAGCTGCGCGATGGCGGCGTTGACGGCGGTGACCACCGCGGGCGCGACCCGGTCGGAGCCGTTGACCACCCGCGAGACGGTGGCCCGGCTGACGCCGGCGAGCGCACCGACCATCTCCAGGGTGGGAGGGCCCTTCTCGGCGTTGACGGCCACGGTCCCCCTCGGGTCGGCGCTCGACGGATCAGGCGTCGCACGGCTCATCCGAGTGTACGGCCGGGCGCGCCCCGGGATCGAGCGGACCTCCGGCACCGCCGACCCGATCCGGCGGCCGCCCGCATCGGCCGGGGCCGGCCCGCCGCGGCCGGAGGCGCCTAGGGTCGATGCATGTCGACGACGATGCCGCCCGCACCCTCCTCCGCCGCCGCACCCGATGCCGACCGGCCCGTCCGCTGGGGCGTCGTCGGCGCCGCCGGCATCGCGACCTCGGTCGTCCCCGACATGCTGCTCGTGCCGGGCGTCGAGGTCGTCGCCGTGCACTCCCGCACCCGGGCGAGCTCCGAGGCGCTGGCCGCCGCCCACGGGATCGCGCGCATCCACGACACCCTCGAGGAGCTCCTCGCCGACGACGGGGTCGACGCCGTCTACGTCGCCACCCCGCACACGCTGCACCGCGCGCAGGCCGAGGCCGCTCTCCGGGCCGGCAAGCACGTGCTCTGCGAGAAGCCCGCCACCACCACGGCCGCCGACACCCGCGCCCTCGTGGACCTCGCCCGCGCCGAGGGCCTGCTCTTCCTCGAGGCCGTCTGGATGGCGTTCTCGCCCGGGTTCCTCGCCGTGCGCGCCGCGATCGCGGACGGCCGCATCGGGATCCACGCGCCGTCTCCGCGTCGTTCGGGTTCGTCACCGAGACCGGCGCGGGCCGCCTCTGGGACCCCGCGGTCGGCGGCGGCACGCTGCTCGACATGGGCGTCTACCCGCTCGCCTTCGCGCACGGCCTGTTCGGCGCGCCCTCCTCGGTCGCGGCGGTCGGCACGGTGATCGACGGCGGCGTCGACACCGAGGTCGCGATCCTCCTCGGCTGGCCCGACGGCCGCCAGGCGACGCTCGCCTGCTCGCTCGTCGCCGCGCTCCCCACGGGTGCCACCGTGAGCGGCACGGCCGGCCGGATCGAGGTGGACCCGCTGTTCCTCGCCTCGACCGGGCTCGCGATCGTCCCCGCCGACGGGGAGCCCGAGCGGCAGGAGCACGAGATCGAGGGCCGCGGCGACGTGCCCATGATCCGGGCGGCGCGCGACGCGATCCGGGCGGGGCGGGTCGAGTGCGCGGAGATGCCGCACGCCGCGTCCGTCGACCTCGCCGAGCTGATGGACCGGATCCTCGCGGAGATCGGCGCGCGCTGACGCGCCGCCGCGACCCTCACCGGGCTGGGGCGCGGGTGCGATGCCGCGGCCGGCACGACGACGGCCGCGCCCCGAGGGACGCGGCCGGCCGGCGGAGCGGGGAGGCTACGGCTTCAGCACCACCTTGATGCAGCCGTCCTCCTTCTCCTGGAAGATCCCGTACATGCGCGCCGCGTCCGCGAGCGGCGCCGTGTGGGTGACGAGGTCCATGACGCCGAGCGGATCGGCCGGGTCCTCGACGAGGGGCAGCAGGTCGTCGATCCAGTGCTGCACGTTGCACTGGCCCATGCGGATCGCCACCTGCTTGTCGAACAGCGACTTCATGGGCATCGGGTCGGCCTCGCCGCCGTAGACCCCGCTGATGGAGACGGTGCCGCCGCGGCGGACCGCGTCGAACGCCGTGTGCAGGGCCGCGAGGCGGTCGACGCTCGCCGTGTCCATGACCTTCTTCGCGATGCCGTCGGGGAGGATGCCGGCCGCCTTCTGCGCGAACGACGCGACAGGGCTGCCGTGCGCCTCCATGCCGACCGCGTCCACGACCGAGTCCGGCCCGCGCCCGTCGGCGAGCTCCCGCAGGCGGTCGACCACGTCGTCGGTGAGGTCGAGCGTCTCGACGCCGTGGCGCTCGGCCATCGCGCGGCGCTCGGGGACGGGATCCACGGCGATCACGCGGTAGCCGAGGTGCTTCCCGATGCGCGCCGCGAACTGCCCGACGGGGCCGAGGCCCATCACGCCGAGCGTGCCGCCCTCGGGGACGGCCGCGTACTGCACGCCCTGCCAGGCGGTGGGGAGGATGTCGCTGAGGAACAGGTAGCGCTCGTCCGGCAGCTCGGTGCCGACGACGATCGCGTTGGCGTCCGCGAGCGGCATGCGCAGGCGCTCCGCCTGGCCGCCGGGGACGGATCCGTACAGCTCGCTGAACCCGTACAGGGACGCGCCGCTGCCTTGGGCCCGCACCTGCGTGGTCTCGCACTGCGTGAACAGGCCCCGGTCGCACATGAAGCAGTCGCGGCAGGCGATGACGAACGGGACGACGACGCGGTCCCCCACCTTCACGCGGGTGACGCCCGCGCCGACCTCCTCGACGACGCCCATGTTCTCGTGGCCCAGCACGTCGCCCTTGTCGAGGAACGGGCCGAAGACCTCGTAGAGGTGCAGGTCGGACCCGCAGATGGCGGTGGAGGTGATGCGGATGACCGCGTCGGTGTCGTGCTCGATGCGGGGGTCCGCGACGTCCTGGACCTCGACGTCGTGGATGCCCTGCCAGGTGAGTGCCTTCATGGTGCTCCTTCTCGAGCGCCGGATCCTCGTGGGACAGGCGCTTGTCCCACACAACGCCCGCGGCGGCGGCACGCCAAGCGACCGGCAGGCGGCGTCCAGGCAGCGGCGTCGGCCGGGCGCGGCGGGAGGAGGCGCGGCGGACGGCGGGGCGCGGCCACGTGGGACGCGCGTGCGGGGACGAACGATCCGCCCCGGGTCTCGGTCGTCCACGACACGACCGATCCGGGGCGGATCTGGAGGGCCTCGTTCGGCGGTCCGGACTGCATAGGAGGACTCTCGACAACCCTCAAGCGCCCGAGCCCGCTGCGGCCTCGTGGTCAGAGTGTGCTCCGCAGGTGGAGAAACGCACAGGGGCTTGACGACGCTCCCGGCGGATGCACGGCGACGGGGTCAGACGTCCCAGCCGTGCGCGCGCTGCACGGCGCGCAGCGCGTGCGCGGCCTCGTCCTCGCGGAAGGGCAGCCGGTCCCAGCGGATGCCGCACGGGGAGATCCAGCCGAGCTCGGCGAGCGCCGCCGCGAGGTCCTCGATGAAGAGCGCCACGGCGCCGCCGTCGACGCCCGTGCCGCGGATCGCGTCGCCCGTGATGGACCAGCCGAAGTAGCCGGCGACGAACCGGGCCTGCTCCGTGGGGCTGCGGACGGGACCGAGGGGGCGTGCGGGGAGCACCTCGCTCGCGGACGACTGGACGAGGTCGCCCGTGTCGTCCGCCCCCGTGCCCTGCATGTCGTCCCTCATCCCCGGGAGCCGGATCGGCTGTCCCCGACATCACGATGACAGCAGAGACGGCTGCTCCCCAATGCTCCCCGGGGGGTTGACACCAGGAGGGCGTGGGGTCTATCCCCCGATGGTGGACCTGTTCGAGAGCGTGGGCGAGTGCGTCAGCGCGCGTCGTCCCGGGGCTCGTCCTCCGGGGCTCGCGCAGGATCAGCAGGCCGCCCGGGCTGTTGGCCGTCGTCATGAGGGCGTCCACCCACTTGCGGTTGATGGGCGGCACCCGGCTGCCGTGGTACTTGAACACCAGGGGCAGCGAGTTGTGCATCCAGATGGTGGTGCGCCCGTCGCCGACCTCCACGTCGTCGCGCCAGGAGAAGTAGAACGCCTCCCCGCGGCGCAGCTTCGCGCCGATGACGAGCTGCAGGTGCGCGAGCAGGCGGTCGTCGAACTCCGCCGTCAGCGTCGAGTCGTACTTGAACGTGCCCATGATCGATCCCGTGTCCCCCTCGCGAGCTCTCGGGCCCCGCGCCGACGGAGAGGGGGCCAGAGAGCGGCGCTGAGCTTCGGCCGTGCCCACCCACTATGCCAGCCATGCCGTCGGGATCCGGCTCGTGCGTCGGACCGACCGGCATGTGGTAGTGGAGCGGGGGCACCGTGGGCGCTCGTCGGGGGCGCGTCCGGCCGGGGGACACGCCCGGGACGCCGCCGCGGGACCTGTCAAGGGGGTAGGCACCGCCTCGGGGAGCGGCGAACGGTGGATGGAGAGCGCGGTCGCTCCGGACCGCGACGCCGACGACGAGGAGAGACCCCTCCATGTTCTTCCACAAGCAGGAGCTGCAGCACAGCGCGTCCCCCGACAAGCCCGACCCCATCTACGCCCGTCACCTCCAGGAGGTGCTCGGCGGCCAGTACGGCGAGATCTCCGTGGCGATGCAGTACGGCTTCCAGTCCTGGAACTCGAAGCTCCCCGGCAAGTACCGCGACATGCTCTACGGGATCGGCGCCGAGGAGTTCGGCCACGTCGAGATGCTCGCGATCATGATCGCGAAGCTGCTCGAGACCGCGCCGGTCGAGGAGACCGAGGACGCGATGAAGGACCCGACGCTCGCCGCGGTCATCGGCGGCATGGACATCCAGCACGCCATCGTCGCGGGCGCCGGCGCGCGCCCGGTCGACAGCAACGGGAACCCCTGGCAGGGCTCCTACGTCACCTGCAGCGGCAACCTGCTGGCCGACTTCACGGCCAACGCGAACGCCGAGATGCAGGGGCGGATCCAGGTCGCCCGGCTCTACCACATGACCGACGACCGTGGCGTGAAGGACCTCCTGTCCTTCCTCCTCGCCCGCGACACCATGCACCAGAACCAGTGGACCGCCGCCATCGCGGAGCTCCGCGCCGAGGGCACCGAGGACCTGCCCGTGCCGAGCGACTTCCCCCTCGACCTCGAGGACCGCGAGGTGTCGTACCAGTACCTCAACTTCTCGAACGGCCCCGCCGCCGCCGAGGGCTCCTGGGCGTCCGGCCCCGCCCCGGACGGCAAGGGCACGTTCACGTACCACGACGGCCCGACCACCACGGTCCCGATGCCCGCGCCGCCCGTCGGGAACCCCCTCCTCCACGGCACCATCCCGCCGAAGGACCCGGGGCTGCTGAAGAAGGCCGCCGGCGCCGTGAAGGACGCCGTGACGCCCGAGTGACCTGCGGCCGACCGCCGCACGACCCGCGACGCACGACCGGCGGCCGACCCCCACGGGGCCGGCCGCCCGGCCGCGTCCGCGGACCAACCTCCGAGAGGACCGCATGATCCGCACCGGCACCCCACCCCGCCCGTCGTCCCCCGTGCTCACCCGGGACGTCGCTCCGGGGATCCACCTGCTCGCGCATGCCTACGTGAACGCGTACCTGGTCGAGGACGACGACGGCGTCACCCTCGTCGACACGGCGTTCCCCGACACGTGGCCGCATCTGCTGCGCTCCCTCGCCGCGATCGGCCGGACGCCCGACGACGTGCGCGCCGTCGTGCTCACCCACGGGCACTTCGACCACGTCGGATCCGCCGCCCGCGCCGCCCGCGAGCTCGGCGTGCCCGTGCACGTGCACCCGGACGACGCCGGCATCGCCCGCCACCCGTACTCCTACCGCCGCGAGCGCACGCCGTTCGCGTCCCCGCTCCGCCACGGCCGCGCGATCCCCGTGGTCGCGGCCATGGCGGCCGCGGGCGCCCTGCGCGTCGAGGGCGTGGACGGCACGGTCGGCATCGCCGCCGGACCGCTCGAGGTCCCCGGACGCCCGATCGCGATCCCCACCCCCGGCCACACCGACGGCCACGTCGCGCTCCACCTCCCCGACCGCGACGCGCTCCTCACGGGCGACGCCCTCGTGACCCTCGACCCGTACACCGGACGCACCGGCTGCCGCATCGTCGCCGGCGCCGCCACCGCGGACAGCGGCCGGGCGCTCCGCTCGCTCGCCGCCCTGGAGGACACCGACGCGCGCCTCGTGCTGCCCGGGCACGGCGCCCCCTGGCGGAACGGGATCCGCTCCGCCGTCTCCGCCGCGCGCTCGGCCGGCCCCGCGTGACCGGCCTCACCGAGCTGTGGCTCGTGCGGCACGGCGAGAGCACCGCCAACGTCGCCGCGAGCCGCGCCGACCGCGACGGCGCCGAGGCGATCCAGGTCGACCACCGCGATCCGGACGTGCCGCTCTCCGACACCGGAGAGGCGCAGGCGCGCGCCCTCGGGCAGTGGTTCGCGAGCCGGGCGGACGTGCCGACCGCCGTCTGGTCCTCCACCTACCTGCGGGCGCGCAGCACGGCGGGCATCGCGCTGGCCGAGGCGGGCACCGCCGCGGAGGTACGGTCCGACGAGCGGCTCCGGGACCGCGAGCTGGGGATCCTCGACCTCCTCACCGCCCGGGGCGTCGCCGCCCGCCACCCGGAGGAGGACACGCGCCGCCGCTGGCTGGGCAAGGTCTCCGACCGGCCGCCCGGCGGGGAGTCGTGGGCCGACGTGGCGCTGCGCGTGCGGTCGTTCCTGCAGGATCCCGAGGTCGCCGCCGCCGACGGCCGCGCCCTCCTCACCACGCACGACGCCGTGGTCATGCTCTTCCTCGACGTGTGCCTGGGGCTCACCGAGGCCGAGCTCCTGGCCTTCCAGGCGAAGCACACCGTGGCGAACGCGTCCGTCACGATCCTCGAGCGGCCCGTCCCGCACGGGCCCTGCGACCCTCCCGGGTCTTCTCGGCCACGGAGCACCTCGACGGGCAGGGCGCCCCCGTCACCGAGCACGGAGGGGAACCCGATGAGCCAGGACGGTGAGGGCCGCGCGGAGGCGCCGGCGGAGGTCGTGACGCCGGCCGGGCTGCGCGCCTGGGCCCTGCCGGAGCCCGGCGGGGTCGAAGTACGGCCGCGGCCAGGTGGTGGTCGTCGGCGGGGCGCTGCGGTCGCCCGGCGCCGCCATGATCGCGGGCCTCGCCGCCCTGCGCGTCGGCGCCTGGCCGCCTTGACCCTCGCGGTCGGGGTCGTCGGCACCGTCCACCGAAGCCCGGCGTCGCCGTCCCCGAGAGCGGCGTCGTGCCGCTCGAGGAGACCGCAGCCGGGCACGTGCGCGGCGGACGCCGACCTCGCCTCCGCCGACGCGGTCCTCGTGGGACCGGGCCTCGACGACGCCGACGAGGCCGAGCGGATGGTCCGCCGCCTCGCCACGCTCGTGCCGGAGGACGCCGTCGTGGTGCTCGACGCCTACGCGCTGGGCGTCCTCCCCGCCTGTCGCGAGTCCGCGGCGCACCTCGCCGGCCGGCTCGTGCTGACGCCGAACTCCCTCCGAGGCCGAGCGCCTGCTCGGGGCGCGAGGCGGGCGAGGACGCGCTGGCGGACGCGCGGGAGATCGCCCGCGACTACGCCGCCGTGGTCACGATGGGCGGCGTGGTCGCCGCCCCCGACGGGCGCGCGTGGAGCGTCGGCGCGGGCGGGCGCGGCCTCGGCACGTCGGGATCCGGCGACGTGCTCGGCGGCGCGGTGGCGGGCCTCTGCGCGCGCGGCGCCGATCCCGCCCAGGCCGCCGTGTGGGCCACGCATGCGTACGCGGCCGCCGGCGATCGCCTCGCGGTGCAGGTCGGGCCGCTCGGCTACCTCGCGAGCGAGCTGCTCGTGGAGCTGCCGCGCGTGCTCGTGGAGCTGGAGGCCTGAGGCGGGGCGCCTGGGCGGTGGCCGCGGTCGGGCATCCGCTGGGGATCCCGCCCGGGCCCGGTCACCGCGTCGCGACGGTCGTAGGGTCGGGTCATGACTGATTCGACGTACACCGCACAGCTGGTCGGCCCCGACGGCACCGAGGAGGCCGAGGTCGAGCTCATCAACGGCGAGCCCGTGAAGAGCTTCACGCGCGCCACCTCGCTCACCGAGGAGGAGATCGTCTGGGAGCTCGACGCGGACGCCGACGGCTACGTCTCACCGTCCCGCGGGCATCCCGGGCGCCGACTACTCCTGATCCGCGTCGGATCCTCCGGGCGGGGTCCCGCGCGACCCCGCCCGTAGGATCGAGGTCCCGCACGACGTGAGGAATCCCGCATGAGCACCAGCCCGTCCACGCCCGCGACCGACACCGCCGCGATCGCCCGCATCATCGACCACACGCTCCTGAAGCCCGAGGGGCCACGCGCGACGAGGTCGCCGCGCTGGTCGCCGAGGCCGTCGAGCTCGGCACGTACTCGGTGTGCGTCTCGCCGTCGATGCTGCCCCTCGAGCTGCCCGCGGGGATCCGACCTCCGGGTCGCCGTCGTGTGCGGCTTCCCCAGCGGCAAGCACCACAGCGAGGTCAAGGCCGCCGAGGCCGCGCTCTCCGTCCGCCAGGGCGCCGACGAGGTCGACATGGTCATCGACGTGGGCGCCGCCCGCGAGGGCCGCTTCGCCGACGTCGAGGCCGACATCCGCGCCGTCCGCGAGGCGGTGCCCGCACCCGCGGTGCTGAAGGTCATCATCGAGTCCGCCGCGCTCGACGACGACCAGATCGTCGCCGTCTGCCAGGCGGCCGTCGCCGCGGGGGCCGACTTCGTCAAGACGTCCACCGGGTTCCACCCGACCGGCGGCGCCACCGTGCACGCGGTCGAGCTGATGAGCCGCACGGTCGCGGGCCGCGCGGGCGTCAAGGCATCCGGCGGCATCCGCACGGTACGAGACGGCCGTGCAGATGATCGAGGCAGGCGCGACGCGTCTCGGCGTCTCCGGCAGCGCGGTCGTGCTCGCGGGCCCCGTGCAGACGCCCGAGAACGGCGCGCTGGGATCGAGCGGGTACTGATGCCCGCGGACCGCCCCGCGCACCTCGCCGACCTCGGCCGCTACATCCAGGCCTCGCCCTCGTCGTTCCACGCCGTCGCCGAGGCCGCGCGTCGGCTCGACGCGGCGGGCTCTCACCGGCCTCGACGAGCGCGACGCATGGCCCACCGGCCCGGGCCGGCGCTACGTCGTGCGCGACGGCGCGCTCCTCGCGTGGATCCAGCCCGCGGGCGCCCACGCCACCACCCCCTTCCGCGTGCTGGGCGCCCACACCGACTCCCCCGGCTTCAAGCTGAAGCCGAAGCCCACCATCGGGTCCGACGGCTGGGTGCAGGCGGGCGTCGAGGTCTACGGCGGCCCCCTGCTCAACTCCTGGCTCGACCGCGATCTCGAGCTCGCCGGCCGCCTCGTCACCCGCGACGGTCGACGCCACCTCGTGCGCACCGGTCCGCTCCTGCGCTTCCCGCAGCTGGCCGTCCACCTCGACCGGGGCGTGAACACGGAAGGGCTCCGCCTGGACCCGCAGCGGCACATGTCGCCCGTCCTCGCCGTCGGCTCCCCCGCCGCCCACGACGTGCTGGGCCACCTGGCCGGTCTCGCGGGCGTCGCGGCGGACGACGTGCTCGGCTACGACGTGGGCGTCGCCGACACGCAGGCGCCCGGCGCCCTCGGGCTCGACGGCGCGCTGTTCGCCGCCGGGCGCATGGACAACCTCAGCTCCGTGCACGCGGGCCTCGCCGCCCTCCTCGAGCTGGCCGCGGCCGAGGAGGACGCGGACGCGCCCATCGCCGTGCTCGCCGCCTTCGACCACGAGGAGGTCGGATCCGCGACCGCGTCGGGCGCCGCCGGCCCCGTCCTCGAGGACGTGCTCGGCCGCGTCTCCGCCGGCCTCGGCGCGGCATCGGAGGAGCGCCGCCGCGCCTTCGCCGCCTCCTGGTGCCTGTCGGCCGACGCCGGGCACGCGGTGCACCCGAGCGCACCCGGACCGCCACGACCCGGCCAACCGGCCCGTGCCGAACGGCGGCCCGCTGCTGAAGATCAACGCGAACCAGCGCTACGCGACCGACGGCGTCGGCGCCCGCGAGTGGGCGCTCGCCTGCGAGCGCGCCGGGGTCCCGTACCAGGAGTTCGTGTCCAGCAACGCGGTGCCGTGCGGCTCGACCATCGGCCCCATCACGGCGACGCGCCTCGGGATCCGCACGGTCGACGTCGGCATCCCGCTGCTGTCGATGCACTCGGCCCGCGAGCTGTGCGGCGCCGACGACCCCGGCCACCTCGCCGCGGCGGCCGCCGCGTTCCTCCGCCCGGCGGCCTGAGCGCCCGGCCCGACGCCGTCCGCGCCGGGCCCGGCCTCACCGGCAGGACGACGCCGCCGATCGACCCGAGCAGCGCCTGCATCCTGGCGAGCTGCTCGCCCTGCGTCGACGACATCGTCGCGGCCAGCTCCAGGGCCTCGGAGGACGTGCCCAGCTGCGACTCCCCGTCAGCCAGCTCGATCGCGGCCTGGTGCCGGGCGATCAGCGCCCTGCAGGAACAGCCGAGCCGCGTCCGCGCCGCTCGCGGCCCGCAGCGCCTCCAGCTCGGAGTCGAAGGCGGTGTCGCTCATCTCCTCGGTCTCGGCCGCGGATCCGGAGCCCCCGGCCGCGCCTGCTCCTCCGTCCCGCCCTCGGCCGGAGGCGCCGCCGGCCTCCTCGCGGTCCTCGGCGCCGTTCGCGCCCGATCCGCCCTCCTCGTCGCCCCACTCCTCCGCGAGCTGCGCGAGGGTCCGCGCCTGCGGCCCCTGCTCGTCGCGGATCTGCACGGCCAGCTCCTCCGCCTCGGGCGGCAGGTCGGTGACCTCGAGCGCCGCCTCGGCCAGCTCGACGGATCCGGCGGCGTGGTCGCCCATCTCCTCGGCGAACGAGAGGTCGGCGCGGTTCCAGCCCTGGGACTCCGTCTCCGTGGGGGCGGCCGCGTCGGCGCTCGCGCTGGCGGCGTCCTCGGGGGTGCGCGGCGGGGTCGAGCAGCCGGCGAGCCCGGCGGCGAGGACGATGGCGGTCGTGACGGCGGTGAGCCGGTAGCGGTATCCCATGCCTCGATCCTCCTCCAGGGCGCGCTCGGGTGACGGCCCGCCGGTAGGTTCTCCCCATGCCCGAGATCGTCGACCTGCCGCATCCCGGCGTCACCCTCGAGTTCGGCGAGCCGGGCCGTCCGGTGGTGGTCCTCGTCCACGACGACCACGGCCGCCTCCCCTGGCTCGACCAGTACGCGCTGGCGCTCGCCCGCGCGGGCTTCCACGTGCTCGTCCCCGACCTGTACGACGGCCGCGGGACGCTCGACGACGGCCTCGCCGCGGGGCTCGCCGCGCAGCTGGACGTCGGGTTCGCGCTCGGCACCATCCGCGACGGCATCGACTCGGCGCGGGCGCGCGGATCCGAGCGCGTCGGCCTCGTGGGCTTCGCGCCCGGCGGCTGGCTCGCGCTCCTCGAGGCGCAGGACGGCGGCGCGGACGCCGTGGTCGCCTACTGCGCGAGCCTCGGCCCGGAGGAGCACGGCGTGATCCCCTGCGCGGTGCTGCTGCACCTCGCCGAGCACGACGAGTGGGCGGACGACCAGCGGCCCGAGGCCTTCATCGGCCGGCTCCGCGAGCACGGCACGCCCATCACCTCGCACACCTACCCGGGCACGCTGCCCGTGTTCCCGAACGCGAGCCTCCGCGACCGGCTGGATCCCGACGCCGCGGCCCTCGCCTACCGCCGCACGGAGGCGTTCCTCGCGGAGCACCTGGGAAACGCGTGACGATCCGGTAGCGCGACCGCACCAAACCCCGCGAGTAAGCGGTACGAATGTAAGGAGCCTGGGAAAGCCCCGGCTCTTCCCTACCAATGGAGGCACCATCATGAGCTCGTCCCCGAACCGCCTGCTCGGCACCGTCTTCGGCGCCGTCTACGTCCTCGTCGGCCTTCTCGGCTTCCTGTTCCCGCCGCAGAGCGGAGGGTTCTTCTCCTCCGACGGCGGGCTGCTGCTCGGGATCTTCATGGTGAACCCGTTCCACAACGTGGCCCACCTCCTCATCGGCGCGGCCCTCCTCATCGGCGGCCTCTCCAGCGTCGCGTCGGCCAAGGCCGTGAACTCCACCGTGGGCTTCGCGTACCTCGCGCTCGGCATCGTCGGCTTCTTCCTCGTGAACACCGACTTCAACATCCTCGCGCTCAACACGGCGGACCACTTCCTGCACCTCGGCAGCGCCGTCGTGCTGCTGATCGTGGGCCTCGGCGCCGAGAAGGGCGTCCGCAACCGCGCCACCCGCGCAGCGTAGGACCGCCGTCGCTCCGCCGCACCCGGCGCGTCACGCATCACCGCATCACCGCATCACCGCACGACAGATCCACAGCACGCAGCACCGCACCACCGCGGCGCCCGGGACGACGAAGGGACCAGCACGTGTCACTGCTCATCCGCCACTGGCTGGCCCTCGCCGCCCTGGGCGCCGCGCTCATCCACCTGGCCGTCGGCGCGGGATCCCCGCCCGCGGCCATGGTGGCCCTCCTCGTCATCGGCGTCGCCGAGCTCGCCTGGGCCATCGCCGTCCTCCGCTCGGACCGCCTCCCCGCGGCCGGCTGGGCCGTGGTCGGCGCGCTCGTGCCCGTGGCCGGCTGGGCGCTCCTCGTGACCGCCGCGGTCGTCATGCAGGCGCCCGGCATCACGGACGACCTCCCCGCGATCCCCATGCTCGCCGCGACCCTGCTCGACCTCCTGGTCGCCGCCGTCGTCGGCCGCCACCTCCGGTCCCGCGCCGAGACCGACGCCCAGGCGGCGTGCACCGCCGTCGAGGCGGAGTTCCCCGCCGACGCGGCGCTCATCGGATCCGGCGCCCTGGGCGCCGCCGGCCCCCGTGTCCCCGCGGAGTCCGCCGCCGCGCCTACCGACGCCGCCGCTGCCGCTGCCGTTGACGCTGCGACGAGCGGCACCCCCGCCGATCCGGAGCGCACCGGCGGCCGCTACCTCGTGGGCGTGCTCGTCGGCGCGTTCGTCGTCGCCGGTCTCGTCACGCCGGCCCTCTCGCTCACCCGCGCCGGCGAGTTCGCCGTGCCCCACGGCCAGCACAGCACCGTCGACCTCGACGGCATCGAGGACGAGCACTCCGGCCACTGACGCGACGCCTCCTCGGGGCGCGCCGGGCGCCGCCGGGCGCCGGGGGCTGGCGAGCGCGTCCGCGTCAGCTCGCGGGCGCGACCTGCGGCGTCACGCGGATCCGCGTCGCCTCGCTCATGAACCGCCGCACGTTCTCGTCCACGATGATGTCGCCCGGCCGCAGCGGCCGCGTGAGGAACAGGCCGTCGATGTCGGTGATCCGGCTGAGCGCCACGTAGGTCTGCCCCGGGCTGAACACGCGCGACCCCAGGTCGACGATGGCCCGCTCGTACGTCTTGCCCTGCGACTTGTGGATGGTGACCGCCCACGCCAGCCGGAGCGGGAACTGCGTGAAGTCCGCCACGACGTCGCGCCGCAGCTGCTTCGTGGTGGGCGAGTACGAGTACTTGTGCTTCTCCCACGTGACCGGCTCGACCTCGTGCACGACCCCGTCGAGCTCGACGTACACGTTGGTGTCGATGCGCGTGACGACCCCGACGGATCCGTTCACCCACCGCTGGTCGGCGTCGTTGCGGAGGAACATCACCTGCGCGCCGATCTTCAGGTCGAGCTTCTCGTCGGCGGGGTAGGTGCGGCCGCCGAAGTCGCCCGTCACGTCCGCGGTCGCGGTGAGCGAGCGGCCGGGCAGGCGCTTCAGGGCCTCGGCGTTGATGCGGTTCACGGTGTCGTTGCGCGTCGCCAGCGTGATGGCGCCGTCGGTGGGCGCCGGGCGCGCACCGGCCGCGTTGAGCACGCCGGCGATCTCGGCGGTCACCCGCCCGTGGCGCACGGCGTTCAGCATCTCCTTGAACGCCTCCTCGTGCTGCCGGTGGATCTCGGTGAGCTCGTAGATCCGCAGCTGCGCCTCCTCCCACACCTTCGCGTCGAAGAACCACATGGAGCGGTAGCGGTCGGCGAAGTACGCGCGCTCGTCGCCGTCGCCCGGCACCGGGGCCAGCTGGTACGGGTCGCCGAACAGCACCACCTGCACGCCGCCGAACGGCACGTCCTTCTTGTGCCGGGCCTGGCGGAGGCTCCGGTCGATGGCGTCCACGAGGTCGGCGTTGACCATGGAGACCTCGTCGATGACGAGCGTGTCGATGGTGTTCAGGAGCTTGCGCAGCTCGCCCGTCTGCTCGATCTCCTCGTCGGCGATGACGCCGATGGGCAGCTTGAACAGGGAGTGGATGGTCTGCCCGCCCACGTTGAGCGCCGCGACGCCCGTGGGCGCGCAGATCACGATCTGCTTCTCGGTGTTCCATGACAGGTGCGTGAGGAGCGTCGACTTGCCGGTGCCGGCGCGGCCCGTGACGAAGATGTGGTCGCGCGTGCCCTCGATGGCCTGGAAGACGGCGGCCTGCTCCGGGGAGAGGGGGACCGTGCTCACGCGGGGCTCCTGGCGGGTCGGGGACGGGAGGTGCGCGGATCCACGGCTGCGGGCAGCGCGCGGATGCGCACTGGGAATCTACCCCGGCGTCCGCCCGGGGAGGCGTCGATCCCCCGCCCGTAGGATGATCCGCATGCCGAGCCCCGCCGTCGACGCGCGCGGGGAGCTGCGCCGGGCCGTCGTCGTGTGGTCCCTGCTCGCGGCGCTCCTCGTCGGGACGTTCCTCGGCACGGTGGCGTCGCTCAACCAGAGCACCTTCAGCGCGCACGGCTTCGTGCGCTACCTACCTCGACGCGCTCGCCCGAGGCGACAGCCGCGAGACGCGCTCGCGACGCCCGGCGTCGTCCTCCCGGAGACGGGCAGCCGCGCGCTGCTCGACGCCCGCGCGCTGCCCGCCCTCGACGACGTCGAGCTCGTCGCGGACGAGCCCGCGGACGGCGGCGGGCGCACGGTCACGTACGCCTACACGCTGCCGTCCGGGCCGGGATCCACGTCGTTCCGCGTGCGGGAGCTGCCCGCGGCCCTCGGCCTGTTCGCGCGGTGGGAGTTCCAGACGAGCCCCGTGGCCGCGATCGACCTCGAGCTCCGGCACGCCTGGTCGACGTTCCGCGGCCAACGGCCTGTCCGTCGAGGCGGAGGCCGGCGGGGAGTTCCGCCGCGGGTGCGGGATGCCGCGTACCTCGTGCTCGCCCCCGGCGCGCTCGCCCTCGACCACGCGTCCCGGTACCTGGAGGCCGAGGACGTCGACGTCGCCGTCACCGAGCCCGGCAGCGTCGTGCCCGCGCGCGTCGACGCGGAGCCCACGGACGAGCTGGTGGAGTCCGTGCGCACCGAGGTGGAGGCCGTACCTGACGGAGTGCACGACGCAGATCCGTCCTGTTCCCGTCGGGCTGCCCGTTCGGGAAGTCCATCCGCGACCGGATCACCGCGCCGCCCGTGTGGAGCATGACCTCGATGCCCGAGATCGCCCTGCAGCCCGCGAGCGACGACCCGGCCGACCTCGACTGGGTCGTGCCGTCCACCGTCGGCACCGCGCACATCGACGTGCCCGTCCGCTCCCTCTACGACGGGAGCGTCGAGAAGGACCTCGACGAGGACGTCCCGTTCAGCGTCAGCTGGCGGGTGAGCGTCGACGACGACGCGGGCGTCCGGATCCAGGGCCTCTAGGCCCGGCCGTCGCCACCCTCACGTCGCGTCACGGTGCGGTGCGGGTCCGGTCGGGCCAGGATCGGGTCCCATCAGGGTCCGCGCGACCGCGGGGATCCGTGCGCCCAGAGGAGCGTCGCCATGCCCGCCGATCATCGAACCCCTACCTGTCCTTCCGCGACCGGGCGGCCGAGGCCCTCGGCTTCTACCAGGGGATGTTCGGCGGCGTGCTGTGGAGACGACGTCGTTCGGCGACGGCGGCATGAGCACGGATCCCGCCGAGGTCGACGAGGGTCATCGCACGGGCGAGCTGACGGCTCGGGCGGCGGGCTTCGATGCTGATGGCGTTCGGACGCCCCGGCGACGATGGGCGCTCCGAGACGGATCCGCGATCGCGCTCTCGCTCTCCGGCGACGACGAGCCGGTGCTGCGCGGCTGGTGGGACGCCCTGACGGCCGACGGCACGGTCGTCCTCCCGCTCGAGGTGGCGCCGTGGGGCGACCAGTTCGGCATGTGCACCGACCGCTACGGCATCGACTGGATGGTGTCGATCGCGCAGCGGACCGCCGCCTGACGCGGTCCCGCCCGGCCGGGCGCGCTCGTCAGGCCCAGCGGCCGCCGCGCGGGACGATGAGCGGCGTGTGGGAGACCGGGTCGTCGATCACGAGGCAGGGCAGCCCGAAGACCTCCTCGACCAGCTCGGCGGTCACGATGTCGCGGGGCGCCCCGGCGGCGACGACGCGGCCGTCCCCCATCACGATGAGGTGGTCGGCGTAGCGGGCGGCGTGGTTGAGGTCGTGCAGCACGGCGACGATGGTGCTGCCGTCGCGGTGCAGGTCGGCGAGGAGGTCGAGCAGCTCGATCTGGTGCGCGATGTCGAGAGGAACGTCGTCGGCTCGTCGAGCAGCAGTACGGGGGTCTGCTGGGCGAGCGCCATCGCGACCCAGACCCGCTGGCGCTGGCCGCCGGAGAGCTCGTCGACGTGGCGGGCCGCGAGGTCGTCGACGCCGGGCGGCGGCCATCGCCTGCTGCACGGCGTCCTCGTCGGTCGCCGTCCACTGGCGGATGAGGTTCTGGTGCGGGAAGCGGCCGCGCGCCACGAGGTCGGCCACCGTGATCCCGTCCGGTGCGATGGCGCTCTGCGGGAGGAGGCCGACGACTGCGCGCCGCCTCCCTGGCCCGGTACGAGGACAGCGGCCGGTCGTCGAGGAGGACGGTGCCCGCGGTCGGCGCGAGGAGCCGGGACAGGGCCCGCAGCAGGGTCGACTTGCCGCACGCGTTCGGGCCCGCGACGCACGGTGAACGAGCGGTCGGGCACCGACACGTCGAGGTGCTCCGAGATCACCCGCCGGTCGTAGGAGAGGGTGACGCCGTCGGCGCGGAGGCGCCGGGGCGGACGCGGTGTCGGTGTCGGCATCGGGTTCGGCGGTGTCCACGGCGGGACCTCCCATCGGGTCGTGCGGGGCGGGGATCGGCAGGGTCTCAGGCACGGCGCGACGCCTCGCGGATCAGCAGCGCGATCAGGTAGACCCCGCCGACGACGACCGTGACGATGCCCACGGGCACCGTGCCGGGCAGCGCGTGCTGGGCGACGGAGTCGGCGGCGAGCAGCAGCAGTCCCGCCGTGAGCGCGGCCGGCACGAGCGGCAGGCCGGCGCTGCGGGTCAGGCGGCGGGCGATCTGCGGGGCCGCGAGCGCCACGAACGCGATGGGCCCCGCGGCCGCCGTGACGACCGCCGTGAGGGCGACGCCGAGCACCAGCAGGGCGAGGCGCGTCGGCTCGGCCCGTACCCCGTGGGCGCGCGCCGCGTCGTCGCCGAGCTCGAGCTGCCGCAGCGGCGCGGACAGCGCGGCAGGATCGGCGGGCGCGAGCGCCAGGAGGGCGGCGAACGCGGGCAGCGCGCGGTCCCAGCCGACGAGCGCGAGGGGATCCGGCGCCCCAGATGGACGCCGCCATCGCCACCTCGGTGCCCGCCTTCAGGAGCAGGAACGCGTCCACGCCGCGGAGGGCCGCCGTGACCGCGATGCCCGTGATGATCAGCCGGAAGCCCTGGACGCCCCCGCGGTACGCGAGGAGGTACACGACCAGCGCGGTGCCGAGGCCGCCCGCGAGCGCCCCGACCGCCGTGGGCACGAACGCGGCGCCGGCGAGCGTGGTGACGATGAGGGCGCCCGTGTAGGAGCCCCGTCGAGAAGCCGATGACGTCGGGCGATCCGAGGGGGTTCCGCGTGAGCGACTCGGAAGACGGCGCCCGCGACCCCGAGCGCCGCGCCGAAGGCCACGGCCGCGAGCACGCGCGGGCGGGCGCCACTCCGTCACGATCGTGGTGGCGAAGGAGCCGTCGGGGAGCACGAGGGCGCGGACGACCTCGGGCACGGTCAGGGGGAAGTCGCCGGTGCCGAGGGCCACCAGCGCGACCGCGAGGATCACGACGGCGAGCGCGGCACCCACGAGGGCCTCGCGCCGCCGGAGGTGCGTGCCGACCACGGGGAGGCGGAAGGTGCCGGGGATCCTCGCGGCAGGGCGGCGGCCGGCGCGCGAGCGGCGGGGCGGGTGTCCGGCCGGCGGCGGGTCCGGCCCGCAGGGACGGCGGCCGACGGGTGCGGGCGCGCTCAGCAGCCCCGACGCCCTCTGCCGGCGGACGAGCAGGATCAGCACGGGCGCCCCGAGCACCGCGGTCACGATCCCCGCGGGCAGCTCGGCCGGGCGGAGCACGATGCGGCCCACGATGTCGGCCGCCAGCAGCAGGACGGGCGCCAGCACGATCGTGTACGCGAGGATCCAGCGCTGGTCGGGCCCGACGATCCAGCGGGCGATGTGCGGGATCATCAGGCCGACGAACGCGATCGGCCCGGCCATCGCGGTCGCGCCGCCCGCGAGCAGCGTCACCGCGACCACCGCGACCGTCCGCACCACGACGACGTTCGCCCCGAGGGAGCGCGCGAGGTCGTCGCCGAGCGCGACCGCGTCGAGGCTCCGGGCGATGAGGGCGGCGAGCAGAACGCCCGCGGCGAGGAACGGCGCGACCGGCACCAGGGCGTCCCAGCCCCGGTCCTGGAGGGACCCGGACTCCCACGCGCGCATGGCGCTGAAGCCCTGCGGGTCGGCCAGCAGCATCCCGGAGGTGATGCCCGCGAGCACTGCGCCGAGGGCGACGCCGGTGAGCGTGAGGCGCACCGGGTCGCCGCCGCCCCGCCCCGCGGATCCGACGACGTAGACGACGACGGCCGCCACGAGCGCCCCGCCGAAGGCGAACCAGAGGTAACCGTTCACGGCGGTCACGCCCAGCACTCCCGTGGCGATGGCGACCGCGAAGGCCGAACCGGCGGTGACGCCGAGGATCCCGGGATCCGCCAGCGGGTTGCGCGTGACCGCCTGGATGAGCGCGCCCGCGACGCCGAGCGCGAGCCCCGCGGCGAGGCCGACGAGGGTGCGCGGGACGCGGGAGGTCGAGGATCACGACGAGCTCGGCGGGGTCGCGCGGGCGGCCGGCGAGCGCGTCGACCACGGCGCCGAGCGGGATGTCGCGCGACCCGACGGCGACGCTCGCGAGGCACGCGAGCACGAGCACGCCGAGGGCGAGGAGGAGGCCCGCCGCGCGCGGCAGGCCGCTCCGTGCCCGGCCCTCGGGGGCTTCCGGTGACGGAGGCGCGCGCAGGGACCCGGAGCGACATGGCCCGGACAGCGTACCGCGCCGTTAGGTTAGGCTGCCCTTGCCTGACGGGATCCACACCGGACCGTCACCCGCGCCGCGCATCCCGCACACCTGCACACCCGCATCCCCGCACCCGCACCTGAGAGGCCCCGCACCATGAGGTTCCCCACCACCGGCTCCGCCCCCGTCGCCGCGATCGCCGTCGCGACGCTCGCCCTGACCGGCTGCAGCGCCTCCTCCGACCCGGCGGCGTCCGCGCCCCCTGCGTCCGGCACCGCGACCGGCGCCTTCCCCGCCACGGTCGACACGAAGTTCGGCGAGGTCACCGTGCCGAGCGAGCCGAAGCGCGTCGTCGCCCTCGGCTGGGGCGACGCCGAGACCGCGCTCGCCCTCGGCGTCCAGCCGGTCGGCGCGTCCGACTGGCTCGGCTTCGCCGGCGCCGAGGCGGACGGCGTCGGCCCGTGGGCGCAGGACCTCTACACGCAGTCGCCCGAGCTCATCGAGACCCTCGAGCCGTCGTACGAGGCCATCGCGGCGCTCGAGCCCGACCTCATCCTCGACACGAAGGGATCCGGCGACCAGGCCCGCTACGACCGCCTGTCGCAGATCGCCCCCACCATCGGCATCCCCGAGGGCGCCGACAGCTACCTCACCGACATGGACGACCAGGTCGACATGGTCGCCGAGGCGCTCGGACGCGAGGACCAGGGCGACGCCCTCCTCGACGCAGTCGACGCGCGCTTCGACGAGGTCGAGTCCGCCCACCCCGAGTGGAAGGGCAGGACGGTCACCGCGGCCACGAAGACCAGCGAGGGCTGGGGCGCGTACATCGAGGGCAGCGAGCGGGTCTCGTTCCTCGAGGAGCTCGGCTTCGCGCAGAGCCCGACCATCGCCGGCCTGCCGAAGAGCGCGAGCGGCTTCACGGCCGACATCTCCTCGGAGCAGCTCGACCTGCTCGACTCCGACGTGATCGTCGCGTTCCCGATCTTCATCGACAAGTCCGTCATCACCGACGACCCGCTGTGGCAGGCGATCCCCGCGGTCGCCGCGGGCCACGCGGTCGTCATCGACGGCGACCTGTCGTCGGCGTACTCGATCGGCACCACGCTCTCCACCGGCTACGCGCTCGACCAGCTCGTGCCGCTGCTGGAGACCGCCACGTCCTGATCCCGCCCTGCTCCACCGAGGCCCGCCGCGCGCATCGCACGGCGGGCCTCGTCGCGTCCGGCAGTCACGGCCGGCGGTGACGGCCGTCCGCTACGCGTCGAGCATCTCCGTGAGCGCCCGGCGGTAGTCCTCGAACGCCCGCCGTCCGACCGTCGTGAGCGCCAGGTAGGTCACGGGCTGCCGCCCCTCGTGCGTCTTCCGCACCTCCACGTAGCCGGGGTCCTCGAGCTTCCGCAGGTGCGTCGACAGGTTGCCGGCCGTCATGTCGAGGATCTCCTGCAGCCGCGGGAACGACAGCGCCTCCCCCGCGTCGAGGGTGGCGAGCGACGCGACGATCCGCAGCCGGGCCTGCGCGTGGATCACGGGGTCGAGGTCAGCCAAGGCGGGCTCGCAGCGAGCGGCGGGTGCGGGCGCTCATGACGGCCAGCACGCTCCCCGTGACGAGGTAGGAGCCCCCGCCGAGCACCGCCATGGCGAGGTAGTTGCCCGGGTAGCCGAAGAAGGGCGCGGCGAGGGCGGCGACCACGAGGATCGACCCCAGCAGGAGCGATGAGCGCGAGTGGAAGAGCGCCGCGGTCGAGAGCAGCATGAGCCCGGCGACGAACGAGAACGCGGACGGGTAGAAGATCGACAGCGTCTCACTCGCGACGCCGTTGGACGACAGGCCCATGCCGAGCACGTAGACGCTGACCATCGCGACCGACCAGCTGATGCCGTAGACGCGGCCCTGCCACCGCGCCTCGCCGCTCGTGGCGAGGCCGGACGACCCGCGCACGCCCAGCACGATGCTCACGACACTGGCGGCGAGGATGAGCCCCGCGAAGATCCCGACGGCGACCGGCAGCGGCAGGCTCACCGCGTCGGACCCGTCGATGAGCCAGAGCGCCGTGTAGCCGAGGATCCACGCGACGCCCCAGCAGACCTCCATGACCCAGACGAACGACGTCTGCGCGTCGACGGCGACCCGCCGCTGGTCCTCCATGAGCGCGTGCATGGCGCGCGGGTCGGGCGCGGGCCCGTCGTCGTCGACCTGGTCCGTGCGCATCGTCGTGTCCATCTCCGCCTCTCCGCGGACGACCTTCGTCCGCCGGGCTCCCGCCCTCGCTACTTCGTAACGCAAAGTGCTTTGCTATGTCAATGGCATCCCGCGGGATGATGCGCCTCCCTTCGGCCTCGGCGATGATCGAGTCATGCCCATGCACCGCCGGGGGAGCCGGACGCCCACGTCATGCTGACCGTCCAGAGCGCGATGCTCCCCGAGGAGGGCACCTGCCTGTACCCGGTGCTCGCGGAGGGGGACATCACGTGGCACGACCGTTGATCCCCGCGGCCGCCGGCATCGCCTGGGTCGCCGCTGCCACCGTCTACGTCGGCACGGAGGCCGTCGCCGCTTCCGCCTTCCCCGGTTACAGCTACTCCGCCAACTACATCAGCGACCTCGGAGTCCCCGAGGTCGCCGAGTTCCAGGGCCGCACCATCGACTCGCCGCTCCACGCGGTGATGAACGCGGGCTTCATCCTGCAGGGCGTCCTCTACCTCCTGGCCGCCGTGATCGCGACCCGCGCCCTCGGTGCCGGCCCCCGACGCGCGTTCCTCGCCCTCGCGGCCGTGCACGCCGTCGGGATCACGGTGGTCGGCCTCGTCCACGGCAGCGCATCGAGCGCGGCGAGCGGCATCGGCTGGATGCACGTGGTCGGCGCGGGGATGGCCATCATCGCGGGCAACGCAGCCTCGATCACGGCGGGCCTCAGCTCCCGCCGCGTCGGCGCCGCGCGGGCCTTCCGCGTCGCGAGCGTCGCGCTGGGCGTCGTCGGCCTCGTCGCGCTCGCGCTGCTCCTAGCGCTCGGCGGCTCGACGATCGACGGGATCTGGGAGCGCGGCTCCGTCTACACGGTCACGGCGTGGGAGCTCCTGGCGGGAGTCGCAGTGCTCGTGGCCGCCCGCCGCCGCCGCGGCATGGCGCATCCCTGACCGACGCCGACCGGAGGACGGCGCCCGCTAGCGCCGCTCGGCCGCCTGCAGCGCCTCGAGGTTCCGGTTGTACGCCTCGAGCTCCGCGTCGCCGTCGCGGTCGGCCTTCCTGTCGTAGCGGATCGAATCGCGCTTGTCGCTCCGGCTCCACATGATGGCCGTCACGACCGCCAGGATCACCGTCGGGATCTCCCCGATGCTCCAGGCGATGCCGCCGCCGGCCTGCTGGTCCGCGAGCGCCGAGTCGCCCCACGGCCGGCCCATCGCGCCGAACCAGTCCGCGAGCAGCAGCCCGGTGCCGGTCATGAGCGACAGGCCGAAGAACGCGTGGAACGCCATCGTCGCGAGCAGCAGCAGCAGGCGCATCGGGTAGGCGAGGCGCACGGGCATCGGGTCCACCCCGATGAGGTTCTGCGTGAACAGGTACCCGACGATGAGGAAGTGCACGATCATCCACTGGTGCCCGATGTGGTCGGTCGTCGCCCAGCTGAACAGCGGCGAGTAGTAGAAGACGAGGAGCGAGCCCGCGAACAGCACGGCCGCCACGATCGGGTGGCCGACGAACCCGGCGAACCTCGAGTGCACGGCCAGCAGGATCCACTCGCGCCCGCCGCGGCTGCCGTCCTGGCGCTTCCGGATGGCGCGCATCGCGAGCGTGACCGGGGCGCCCGGCACGAGCAGCAGCGGGATGACCATGGCGAGCACCATGTGCGCCAGCATGTGCGAGCTGAAGAGGTACTTCTGGTAGACGTTCACGCCGCCGTTGGTGATGTAGAACAGGCCCACCATGCCCGCGACCCACAGGATCGAGCGGTGCACGGGCCAGGCGTCGCCGCGCTTGCGGAGGCGGTGCACGCCGGCCAGGTAGAAGAAGATCCCGAAGGCGCACAGCAGCACCCAGAGCAGGTCGAAGCGCCACTCGGTGAGGTACCGCATGGGCGTCAGCTCGGGCGGCAGCGGCTCGCCCGTGAGGATCTGCGCGGGCGTCGGGTCCGGCAGCTGCGTGGCCACGACCTGGCTCACCGGCGGGGCCGTGCGGGCGAGCGCCGCCGCGACGCCCGACGCGACGCCCATGAAGGCGAGCTCCGCGGTCACGAGCCGCCGAGAACGGCCCCCGGGCGGAGGATCCGCGCGTCTCGAGCCGCCCGATGAGCACCCGCCGGTACGCGGCCCCGATGAGGCCGAGCGCGAGGAGGGCCGCCACCTTCACGAGCACCAGCAGGCCGTAGGGCGTCAGCAGGCGGTCGAGGGAGCCGACGCGGATCTCGGCGCTCACGTAGCCGGACGCCGCCACCACCACGAAGCACACGAGCGCGACCGCGGAGTAGCGCCGGAGGACGGGGACCAGCCGGTCGCCGTCGAGCTTCGAGCGCAGCAGCACCAGGGTGAGGAGACCGCCGAGCCACACGGCGGCGAAGACGAGGTGCAGCCCGAGCGCGTTGACCGCGGCGTCGTGGCCCTCCGTGCCGCCCGCGTGCCCCTGCTGGGCCATGGGGACGAGGCCGCCGACGGCCAGCACCAGGACGAACGCGATGGCCGTGTGGTTGCGTACCGCGAAGCACAGCACCGTGACGGTCGCGGCGATCAGCGTGGTCGCGAGCCACGCCTGGCCCACGGAGATCTGCGTGAGCACGAGACCGAGGCTGGTGCCGAACTCGGAGCTGAAGGAGAACGGCGTGCCCGAGACGCTGAGGAAGGTGAAGAACGCGGTGATGGCGGACGCGACCGTCCAGACGGCGGCGCCCGCGGCCGCGATGTCGAGCGCGCGGCCGTACTCGTCACGCGTGCGCGACAGGGCGAACGCCGCCAGCAGCAGCGCGCCGATGGCCGTGGCCGCCGAGATGTTGACCATCATCTTCGCGGCGGGGAGGCCGTAGCGGACCACGGGCCCGGCGTCCTCGAGCAGCTGCGGGGCGGCGCCCCCGCCGATGGCGAGCGCGGCCAGCAGGGAGAGGAACGCGACGATGACGAGGGCGGCGGGCCCCGCGACGCGGAGGAGTCTGGGCATCAGGGATCCAGCGTATCCCGCGTCCGCTGACGGCCGGCTGGCCGTCGACGCCCGGCCGCAGCGGGGGGGAACGCGACAGCGGGGGCGCCGACCGGAGTCGGCGCCCCCGCTGGGCGTGTGGTGAGGAGGACTACTTGACGGCGGCCTTCAGCTTGCTGCCCGCGGAGACCTTGACGCCCTTGGACGCCTTGATCTCGAGCGGCTCGCCCGTCTGCGGGTTGCGGCCGGTGCGCGCGGCGCGAGCCGTCTGCTCGAACGCGACCCAGCCCGGGATCGTGACCTTCACGCCGTCGGCGACGTTGGTCGCGACGGTGGAGAAGAGCGCGTCCAGCACGCCGTTGACGGCGGCCTGGCTCTGGCCGGACTCCGCGGCGACGGCGGCAACGAGCTCGGTGCGGTTGAGTGACTTGTCAGCCATGGGTGTCCTCCTCGGACCTGGTGCCGTTCGTGTCGAGCGGCCGTGTGGTGGATGGTGTCTGTCTACGTCAGCGGACCGTGCAGCCCGACGGGGCCATCAGCGGTCCGTTCGGCCGTACGGCCGCTTGGAACCTACCAGCTGGACTTCGTGATGCCCGGAAGCTCGCCGCGGTGGGCCATGTCCCGGAAGCGCACGCGGGAGATGCCGAACTTCGACAGGTTGCCGCGGGGGCGCCCGTCGATGCCGTCGCGCTGGCGCACGCGGACGGGCGAGGCGTCGCGCGGGAGGCGCTGGATGCCGGCGCGGGCCGCCTCGCGGCTCTCGTCGGTGCCGTTCGGGTCCACGAGGGCCTTCTTCAGCTCGAGGCGCTTCGCGGCGTACCGCTCGACGATGACCTTGCGCTGCTCGTTGCGGGCGATCTTGCTCTTCTTGGCCATGGTTAGCGCTCCTCGCGGAAGTCGACGTGCTTGCGGACGACCGGGTCGTACTTCTTCAGCACGAGGCGGTCGGGGTTGTTGCGGCGGTTCTTGCGGGTCACGTACGTGTACCCGGTGCCAGCCGTCGAGCGGAGCTTGATGATCGGACGGACGTCCTGCTGCTTGGCCATTAGATCTTCACCCCACGACCGAGGAGGTCCTTGACGACGGACTCGATGCCGCGGGCGTCGATGACCTTGATGCCCTTCGCGGAGAGCGTGAGCTTGACGTTGCGACGCAGCGAGGGGACGTAGTACGTCTTCTTCTGCACGTTCGGGTCGAAGCGGCGCTTGGTGCGCCGGTGCGAGTGTGCGAGATGTTGTGTCCGAAGCCGGGGACGGCGCCGGTCACCTGGCAGGTTGCTGCCATGGTTTCCTCCGTAGGTACCGTAGGGCGAGACCGCCCTACCCAAGATTTCTTGTCGGCACGCCCGTCCCCGGATCTCGAGAGAAGGGGATCCGCCCCTCGAGAGGGGCAGCGGGCGCACATGCGAGCGGATGAGCCGCTCGGCCAAGGATCGAGGCTACGCGACGACAGGCCCGGATGCAAGCCGGAAGCCCGGGATCATGCGGATGCGGGGCTGCCCGACGCCTCGGCGGCGGCCTCGGATGCCGCCTCCGCCGCACGGCGCGTGCACTCGGCGCAGAGGCCGAAGACGTCGACCACGTGGCTCGGCGCCGTGAAGCCGTTGCGCGCCGCCACGTCGTGGGCCCAGGACTCGACCTCGTCGGCCGCGATCTCCACAGTGCGCCCGCAGACCCGGCAGATGAGGTGGTGGTGGTGCCCGCCGGTGGCGCACGTGCGGTACAGCGCCTCGCCGTCGGGCGACTGCAGCGAGTCGGCGTCGCCCTCCGCGGCGAGGTCGCCGAGCGCGCGGTAGACGGTGGCCAGGCCGATGGGGGATCCGGCGTCGTGCAGCCGGGCGTGGAGGCGCTGCGCGCTCACGAACTCGGTGGAGGCGTCCAGCGCCTGCCGGACGGCCTCGCGCTGCCACGTGTTCCGCTTCATGCCCGCGCCCTCCCGGCGGGGGTCCCTCCCCGCTCCGCCAGGGTACGCGCCCCGCCCGACGCTCCGGTGCGCGTCCGGACGGCGTCGACGAGCCGGCACACCAGGTAGATCGAGAACGAGATGGTGGTGACGTAGGGGCTGATGGGGATGCTGCTCGCCGAGGGCCAGGAGGATCCCGCCGACGATGCTCGTCAGCGCGAACAGGACGCTCAGCGACACGACCAGGCGCGGAGTCGACGTCACGCGCATCGCGGCGGCCGCCGGCGTGACCAGCAGCGAGAGCACGAGCAGCGCGCCGACGATCTGGATGGAGACCGCCGTGGCGAGTCCGAGCAGCACCATGAACACGATCGACAGCAGCCGAACGGGGATCCCGCGGGCCGCGGCCACGTCGGGGTCGACGCTCGCGAACATGAGCGGGCGCCACACGACGGCGAGGCCCACGATGACCACGGCGCCGATCGAGACGAGGTAGCCGAGCTGCGGGTTGTCGACCGAGACGATCTGCCCGGTGAGCAGGCCGAACTTGTTGCTCGCGCGGCCGTCGTAGAGCGCCAGGAACAGGATCCCGAGGCCGAGGCCGAACGGCATGAGGACGGCGATGATCGAGTTGCGGTCCTTCGCGCGGGTGCCGAGGACGCCGATGGCGACGGCCGCGATGAGCGAGCCGACCAGGGATCCGCCGACGACGTTCACGCCGAGCAGCAGCGCCGCGGCCGCCCCGGCGAACGAGAGCTCGCTCACGCCGTGGACGGCGAACGCGAGGTCGCGGGTCATGACGAGCACGCCGATGAGGCCGCCCACGACGCCGAGCACGGCGCCCGCGATGATGCTGTTCCGCAGGAGCGCGACGAGCGCGCCGTAGTCGGAGAAGTCGAACAGGCGCGACCAGACGTCGCCCGCGTCGAGGAGCAGGTGGATCACGCGGCCCTCCCGTCGGACGCGACGGAGCCGTCGTGCACCCCGTGGGGCCCGTGGTCGTCGTGCTCGTCGTGCTCGCCCTCGTCGTGGGCGTGGTGCCCGTGCGGGTCGTCCGTGGCGCCGACCACCACGATGCGGCCGCGCACGCGCACCACGTCGACGGGCGTCCCGTACAGCGAGCTCAGCACCTCGGAGTCGAGGACCTCGTCGGGGGTGCCGATGCGGAACCGGCCGCCCACGAGGTAGAGGACCCGGTCGACCATCTCCAGCACCGGGTTGATGTCGTGCGTCACGAACACGACCGCCGCGTCGGTCTCGCGACGGTGGCGGTCGATCAGCTCGCTGACCACGCGCTGGTGCCCGAGGTCGAGGCTGAGGAGCGGCTCGTCGCAGAGGAGGAGGCGCGGATCCGACGCGAGGGCCTGCGCGACGCGCAGCCGCTGCTGCTCGCCGCCCGAGAGCGCGGCGACCGGGGCGTCCGCGTAGCCTGCGGCCCCCACGGCGTCGAGCAGCTCGTCGACCCGCGCCCGCTCGGCGCGGCGGCCGATGGGGAGCCCCCGCCGGTGCCCGGTGACGCCGAAGCCCACCAGGTCGCGGGCGCGCACGGGGGTGGACGCGGTGATGAGCTTCTGCTGCGGGATGTACCCGATGCGCCGCGCGCCGCGCCGCACCGGCTCGTCGAGGAAGCGCATCTCCCCCGACGTGAGGCGCTGGGCGCCGAGGACGGACTTCAGGAAGCTGGTCTTGCCGGATCCGTTCGGGCCGAGCACCGCGACGAACTCGCCGGGCGCCACGTCGAGGTCGAGTCCGCTCCAGAGGGTGCGCGCGCCGAACGACAGCGTCGCGTCCCGGAGGCTCAGGACGGGTGCGCCGGTCACGATCCCCGGATCGCGGATGCCACGGCGTCGACGTTCTCGGTCATCCACTCAATGTATCCGCTGCCCGCGGGCAGGTCGGCGGGCAGCGTCTCCGTGACGGGGACCACCGGGATCCCGGCGGCCTTCGCCGCGGCGACGACCTGGTCGGTCGTGGCGCCCCGTGGTCTGCGCGTTGTAGACGAGCGCGGCGACCCGCTTCTCCGAGAAGAGCGCGAGCGTCTCCCGCAGCGCGCTGCGGCGGGGACGTCGGTGCCCTCCTCGATGGCCTCGCTGAACTCGTCGGGAGTGCGGTTCTCGAGGCCCATCGCGTCGGTGAGGTACAGGGGCACGGGCTCGGTGATGGCGACCCCCTGGCCGCTGGCGGCCGCCTTCGCGTCGGCCTCGGCGGCGGCGATGCCGTCGAGCCTCTCGGCGAAGGCCCGCTCGTTGGCCGCGAAGGCGTCGGAGCCGGCGGAGTCGGCCTTCGAGAGCGCATCCGCGATCTCGGCCGCCAGCTTCTTCATCGTGGGCACGTCGTACCACATGTGCTCGTTGAACTCGCCCTCGGCGGGATCCTGGTCGTAGCCCGAGATGTCGGACGCGTCGAGGACGACGTGGCTCCCGGCGTCCGGCAGCGCCGCCACCATCGTGTCGATGAAGTCGTCGTAGCCGCCGCCGTTCCGGATCACGACGTCGGCGGTGGAGAGCGCCAGCTGGTCGCGCGCGGTGGCCTGGTACTCGTGCGGGTCCTTGTCCGGGCTGTCGATGATCGACGTCACCGTCACGTCGTCGCCGCCGATCCGCTGCGCGATGTCGCCGTAGACGTCGGTGGAGGCGACGACCTCCAGAGTGCCGTCGGCGGCAGCGGAGGCGCCATCCGACGGGGAGGCGGATCCGGACGCGCAGCCCGCGAGCGGGACGGCGAGGAGCGAGACGGCGAGGAGGGCGGTGAGGGGTCGACGGTTCATGGCTCCGACGATACGGTATTGATAACGGTTGTCATGACCACCGGGCATCCCATGTGGACGCGCGACGGCTCCCTCACTCGAGGAGCAGCGCCGGCTCCTCGATGATGCTCGCCACGTCCGCCAGGAAGCGGCTCGCCACGTCGCCGTCGACCACGCGGTGGTCGAAGCTCGCGCCGATGGTCGTCACGAACCGCGGGCGGACCTCGCCGTCGACGACCCACGGCTTCTGCTTGATCGTGCCGAGCGCCACGATGGCGACCTCGCCCGGATTGAGGATCGGGGTGCCCGTGTCCATGCCGAAGACGCCGATGTTGGTCAGCGTGATCGTGCCCTGGCTCATGTCGGCCGGGCTCGTCCGGCCGTCGCGGGCCGTGAGCGTCAGCTGCTCGAGCGCGCGCGCGAGCTCGAGGAGCGACATGGCCTGCGCCTCCTTCACGTTCGGCACCACGAGGCCCCGCGGGGTGGCGGCGGCCACGCCGAGGTTCACGTAGTGCCGGACGATGATCTCCTGGTCCGTCCACGACGAGTTCACCGTGGGGTTGCGGCGCACGGCCCAGATCATCGCCTTCGCCATGATCAGCAGGGGCGACACCTTCACGCCCGCGAAGTCGGTGGACGCCTTCAGCCGCTTGACGAACTCCATCGTGCGGGTGGCGTCGACGTCCACGAAGAGGCTGACGTGCGGCGCCTGGAACGCGCTCTGCACCATGGCCGCGGCGATGACCTTGCGGACGCCCTTGACCGGGATGCGGTCCTCGCGCGCGTCCGGCCACTCGGGCGTCTCGATGTTCTTGAAGACGCTCGCCTGCTGCGCGGTGCGGATGACGTCCTCGCGCGTGATCTCGCCGACGAGTCCCGTGGCCTCGACCTCCGCGAGATCGACCTCGAGGTCCTTCGCGAGCTTGCGGATGGGGGGCTTCGCGATGATGGGCGACGCCGACGCGGCCGGGACCGATGCGGGGCGCGGGGCACGGGCCGCCGGGGCGCCCGTCGAGGCACTGTTGCGCGCGGGCGTGCGGGCGGCCGGGGCCGCGGCGCCGGGCTCCGGGCGTCGCCGCCGGCTCGCGACCTTGCCGGCGGTGCCGTAGCCGACCAGGACGGCGCCCGAGGCCTCCTCGGCGGCGGGGGCGGGCCGCTCCACGGGCTCGCGGCTCTCGATGGCGGTGTCGTCCTCCACCACCGTCTCGCCGGGCAGCGCCATCTGCGCGGGCGTCTCGGCCGGCCCGGACAGCCCCGGGGAGCCCTGCGCGATCGCGATGATGGGGGTGCCGACCTCGACCGTCTGGCCCTCCTGGACCAGCAGCCCCGAGACCGTGCCCTCGAACGGGCTGGGGAGCTCGACGAGCGACTTGGCCGTCTCGATCTCCACGATCACCTGGTTGAGCGCGACCCGGTCCCCCGGCTGGACGCGCCACGAGACGATCTCGGCGTCGATGAGGCCCTCGCCGACGTCGGGCAGGGTGAACTCGGAATCAGCCATCGTGCGGTCCTCTTGTTCGTGCCGCGCGGGCGGCGGGAGTCGTGACGCGGTCGGCGTCTAGTAGGCGAGCGAGCGGTCGACGGCCTCGAGGATGCGGTCGGCATCCGGGAGGTAGAGCGTCTCGAGCTTCGCGGGCGGGAACGGGGCGTCGAACCCGGAGACGCGGATCACGGGCGCCTCGAGCGAGTAGAACGCGCGCTCCATGACCGTCGCGGCGATCTCGGAGCCGACGGACACGTGCCCCGGCGCCTCCTGCGCGACGACCAGGCGGCCCGTGCGCTGGACCGACTCGAGGATCGGGCCGTAGTCGACGGGCGACAGCGAGCGCAGGTCGACGACCTCGATGCTCGTGCCCTCCTGCGCGGCGAGCTCCGCGGCCTGGAGCAGCATCGACACCATGGCGCCGTGACCGACGAGGGTCACGTCGGTGCCGGAGCGGACCACGCGGCTCTCGTGCAGGCCGACGCCGGGCGCGGAGAAGTCGACCTCGCCCTTGGGCCGGTAGCGCGACTTCGGCTCGAAGAACATCACCGGGTCGTCGGACCGGATGGCCTCCTGGATCATCCAGTAGGCGTCGTGCGGGGTGCTCGGGCTGACCACGCGGAGGCCGGGGGTGTGCGCGAAGTACGCCTCGGGGCTCTCCTGGTGGTGCTCGATGGCGCCGATGTGGCCGCCGTAGGGCACGCGGATCACGACGGGCATGCGGACGGCGCCCTCGTGCCGGTTGGTGATCTTCGCGAGCTGGCTGGTGATCTGGTCGAACGCCGGGTAGATGAAGCCGTCGAACTGGATCTCGCACACCGGCCGGTAGCCGCGCATGGCGAGGCCGATGGCCGTGCCCACGATGCCGGACTCGGCGAGCGGGGTGTCGATGACCCGACGGGCGCCGAAGTCGCGCTGCAGGTGCTCGGTGATGCGGAAGACGCCGCCGAGCGGTCCGATGTCCTCGCCCATGAGGAGGACCTTCTCGTCCTCCTCCAGCGCGCGGCGGAGGCCCGCGTTCAGGGCCTTCGCCATGGGCATGCTCTCGACGCCGACGGGCGCGCCGTCGGGGGTCGTCGCGGCGTCGTCGGATCCTGCCGCGGCGGCGGACGCGCGGTCGATGGTGTCGGTCATCGGTTCCCTCCCAGGGAGGCCTCGTAGCGCTCCAGCCACTCGCGCTGCTCCGTCGTGACGGGGTGCGGATCCGAGTAGACGTGGTCGAAGATGCCCGGCAGCGCGGGGCTCGTGAGCTCGATGGTGCGCCGGCGGACGTCGGCGGCGAGGTCCCGCGCCTCCTCGTCGATGCCGTCGAAGAGCGACTGCGGCGCGCCCTGGTTCCGCAGGTACGCCTCGAGGCGCGCGATGGGGTCCTTCGCGACCCAGCCCTGCAGCTCCTCGTCGGTGCGGTACTTCGTGGGGTCGTCGCTCGAGGTGTGCGCGCCGACGCGGTAGGTGAGCGCCTCGATGAAGGAGGGGCCGCCGCCGTTGCGCGCGTCGTCGAGGTGCTTGGCCGTCACCGCGTAGCTGGCGAAGACGTCGTTGCCGTCGACCTGGGTGCTCGGCACCCCGAATCCGCGGGAGCGGAGGTACAGGGGCGTCCGCGACTGCGTGGTGACGGGGACCGAGATCGCCCAGTGGTTGTTCTGCAGGAAGAAGACCTGCGGGGTCTGGAAGCTCGCGGCGAAGACGAAGGCCTCGCTGACGTCGCCCTGGCTGGTGGCCCCGTCGCCGTAGTAGGCGATGACGGCGGTGTCGCGGTCGGGGTCCCCCGTGGCGACGTCGCCGTCGAACGCGACGCCCATGGCGTAGCCGGTGGCGTGCAGCGCCTGCGAGCCGATGACCAGCGTGTAGAGGTGGAAGTTGCCGACCGCCGGGTCCCAGCCGCCGTGCGTCACGCCGCGCATGAGGCGCACGATGTCGACCGGGTCGATCCCCCGGATGAGCGCCACTCCGTGCTCGCGGTACGCGGGGAAGACGTGGTCCTGCGGGCGCGTGGCCCGACCCGAGCCGACCTGCGCCGCCTCCTGGCCCGTGCTCGGCGCCCACAGACCCAGGTGGCCCTGCCGCTGGAGGTTCGTGGCCTCGAGGTCGAACGCCCGCGTGAGGCGCATGTCGCGGAGGAAGCCGCGATGGTCGTCCTCCGTGAGTCGCTCGAAGTACGGGAGGAACTCCTCGGCGGAGTCGCTCGGCGCGAGCTCGCCCGAGGGGGTCAGGAGCTGGACCGTCACATCGCTTTCCGGCATCGTCCCAACCTACCGGCGCGCCGGGTGGCCCTCCGGCAGGCCCTGGACAATTCCCGCCGACGCGTTCAGTAGCTTCCGGACAGAGGCCGGCTCGCCGATGGTGACGCGGATCCCCTCGGACCCGAAGGCGCGCACCACGAGCCCCGCCGCGGCCAGCTGCGTCTCGACGTGCGCCGTCTCGGCGCCCGTGGCCAGCCACACGAAGTTGCCGTGCGGCCGCGGGACGTCCCAGCCCTGCTCGGTGAGCGCGCGCCACGCTTCGTCGCGGTCCCGGGCGAGGAGGCGCACGCGCTCCAGCAGCTCGTCCTCGTGCTCGAGCGACGCGAGCGCGGCGTGCTGTGCGTGGCCCGTGACGGAAAGCGGGATGGCCGCGGACCGCGCGGCGTCGAGGATCCGCGGGTGGCCGACGGCGTAGCCGATGCGGAGGCCCGCGAGCCCGTACGCCTTCGAGAACGTGCGCAGCACCACCAGGTTCGGATGGTCGCCGACCAGGCGCATGCCGTCGAGGGCATGCTCCGGGCCCACGAACTCGCCGTACGCCTCGTCGAGGAGCACGAGAACGTCGCGCGGCACCGCCGCGAGGAGGCGCTCGAGGTCCTGCTCGGTCACGAGCGTGCCCGTCGGGTTGTTCGGCGTGCAGACGATGACGACGCGGGTGCGGTCCGTGAGCGCGGCGATCATGCCGTCGATGTCGTGCGAGTGGTCCGGGAGGTTGGGGACGGGGACGCCCGTGGCCCCCGCGACCGTGATGAGCGTCGGGTACGCCTCGAAGGACCGCCAGGCGTGCACGACCTCGTCGCCGGCTCCCGCGGCGGCGGTGATGAGCTGGGACAGGATCGCGACCGATCCGGCGCCCGCGTGCACGTGGTCGACCGTGACGCCGAAGCGCTCGGCGAGCGCCGTGCGCAGGAGGGTCGCCCCCGCGTCCGGGTACCGGTTGACGTCCCGGACCTGGTCGATGCGCGCGAGCACCGACGGCAGCGGGTCGAAGGGGTTCTCGTTGCTCGACAGCTTGAAGTCGTCCTCGCCGGCGGGCTTGCCCTGCCGGTACGCGACCATCGCCGCGATGGCGGGTCGCAGGCGCACGGGAGCGGCGGCGTCGAGGGGGGCGGCCGCGTCGAGGGGGGCCGTCGCGTCGAGGGGCATGCCGCCCGAGGGAGATGCCTCCGCCGGCGTCGCGGACGCCTCGCGGGAGGTGGACGGGGCCGTCTGCGCGGGTTCGGGGATCACCGGGCGATTCTAGGGGCGCAGCGCGGCGACGCCCATGGCCCGCCCGGCCCGGGTCTGGGAGGATCGGGGCATGTCCCGATTCCTCGTCCGCGTGGTCGTCAACGCCGTCGCGCTCTGGCTCACCACGCTCATCGTCTCCGGCACCGTCGTGACCGCCTACGAACCGGGTGACACGACGGCGACCGTCCTCACGTACCTGCTGCTCGGCGCCGTCTTCGGCGTCGTGAACGGGGTGATCGGCACGGCGATCCGCATCGTGGCGTTCCCCCTCTACGTCCTGACGCTGGGCCTCATGGCGCTCGTGGTCAACGGGCTGCTCTTCCTCCTCGTCGGGGCGATCTCGGGTGCGCTCGGCTTCGGCCTCACCGTCGAGGGGTTCTGGTGGGGAGTGCTCGGCGCCCTGCTGATGGCGCTCTTCAGCTGGCTCGTGGGCCTCGTCATCCGGCCGGTGACCTCCCGGGTCTGACACGCGGCTCACCGGGCCGCGTCCGAGCCCGGGAGCATGCGCCCTCGACCCGCGTTCGGCGCGGTACAGGTGGGACGCGACCGGCGTCGCACCGTCGAGGAAGGCGCGCAGCGCATCGCGCGCCTCCATGAGCCGCGGCGAGCGCGAGGCGTCCATCTCCGCGGCCGTCGCCCGATAGGTCCCGAGCTGATGCGCGTCCAGTGCGCCGGCGTCCGTCGCGGGCTCGAGGGCACGGGACCGGACCACGACGTCGTCGCCCGCCGGGCCGTCGGAGGTGCGCGAGCCCCCGAGCGGCGGGACGGGGTCGTCCGTGTGCTCGACCGACACCCCGTCGATCCCGGCCCGCAGCGGCAGCTGCCCGACGGGGGAGCCGAAGGTGAGCTCGTGCGCCACGTGGAAGCGCGGGTCGTCGCCGACCGCGCGGGCGACGATGCCGCCCATGGAGTACCCCACGACGTAGACCTCGTCCGCGGCGGTGGCGCCCGCCTCGCGTAGCGCCTCCTCAGCGGCGCGCACGGCGGATCCGCCCTCCGTCGCGAGCGCCGCAGCCGCCGACGCGGGCCCGAAGTCCTCGCCGCGGATGCGGGGATCGAGGGTCTGCATCCCGCCGAGGTAGGCGACGAACCGGCGGCCGCCCGAGGGGGCGCGGTACTCCTCGACCCGCATCTGCGCGGCACCGGCGACCGGATCCGGGATGCGGTCGGCGAGGTCGGCGAAGGTGGCCGGCGCCGACCGGAGGGCGTCGGGCCGGGCGCGGACGGCGGCCGGGGCGTCGCGCAGGACGCCGACGACGCCCAGCGCAGCCAGCAGCCCCGCGGTCGTCTGCCGGACCCCGTCGTCGCCGGGCGGACGCGCCGGCAGGAAGCGCGTCGCGGCGGCGGCCGCGTCCGAGACGGCGTCGCGGAGGGCCGCCGGGAGCAGCGTCCGCGCGGGCCCGCGCGGATGCGCCGCGATCAGGATGCCGACGCCCAGGAGCCGCAGCCCGTGGAGCCAGGATCCGCCGACGTCGCGCATCAGGTCGCCCGGACCGGAGGCGGGACCCGCGACCTGGTGCCCGGCCCCGGGTCCCGCTACGGCGCGCACGCACCGGTCGACGTCCCGCTCCCCGTCCGCGTACTCGGCAGCCGCCCGCCGCAGGTCGACGGCGAGCGCGCGCGTGTCGTGCGCCGCGGAGGCGAGGAGGCCGCGCGGCAGGTCGAGCCCCGAGTCGTGCTGGCCCGTGACGGCGTCCACGAGCGGTGGCAGGGCGAGCGCCCGGGCGTGGTCCTCGAGGCGCTCCCCGCGTGGTCGAGCCGCGCGGCGATCCGGAACAGGTCGTCGGTGACGACGGCGGTTCCGCCGCCCAGGGTGACGGTGAGCCCGGGGACATCGCCGCCCGTCACGCGTGCGCTCCGCTGCAGGCCGGTGACGACCCCGTCGCCGGGACCTCGTGCAGGAGGCTCGCCGCGAGCGCGACCCGGCCGGCGAGCTCGTCGAGGGAGCGCGTGAAGGCGTCGTGCGCGCGGCCGGACCACGACGGGTCGTCGCGGCAGCACGCGATGGCGCGACGCGTCTCCGCCACCTCTTCGGCCAGGACTGCGAGGGCGTGCGCCCGCGACCGCGCCAGCGCGACCATCTGCCCCGGCGTGGCGCCCGCATCCCGTGGGCCCGAGGGACCGCTCGCGTGGCCGGCCATCGCACCCCGTCCGTCAGTCCGCTCCCGCACCGCATCGCCTCCTCGTCTCCGTCCACCCGCATGGTGCGCACCCCTCGGGCGCCGGCGGGCAGGTGCGGGTCGAGCGGGGGACGGCATCGCGTCCAGGGGGTGTGGGGAGGGATCGCAGCCGACAGAATGAGCGCATGGGAGCCCCCGACCCTCCGGCCCCGACGGCACCACCCGTCTTCCGGATCGCCTTCGTCTGCACCGGCAACATCTGCCGCTCCCCCATGGCGGAGGTCGTCTTCCGCGACATGGTGCAGCGCGCGGGACTCGCGGACCGGGTGTCCGTGACGAGCGCGGGGACGGGCGACTGGCACGTGGGCGAGCAGGCGGACGCGCGCACGCTCGCGGCGCTGGAGCGGCGCGGCCTCTCGGGCGCCGCGCATCGTGCGAAGCAGTTCGATCCGGACACCCTGCCGGACCTCGATCTGGTCGTCGTGTTCGACCGCGGCCAGGAGCGGACGCTGCGCCAGTGGGCCCGGACGGAGGCCGACCGCGCGAAGATCCACCTGCTGCTGTCGTTCGATCCTCCCCAGGCGCACCTGCGGGACGTGCCCGACCCGTACTACACGGACGCGGCGATGTTCGACCGGGTTCTTGGGATGATAGAGCGTGCCGCCCGGGCCCTCCTCACGCAGGTGGAGCCCGGGATCCGTCCCCCCAGCTAGGAGATCACCCCGCATGAGCCCGTTGCCCCCGCAGGTGCTGAGCCCCCTCGACGGCCGCTACGCCCCCGTCGTCACCGAGCTCGGCGAGCACCTCTCGGAGGCGGGCCTCAACCGGGCGCGCATCCACGTCGAGATCGAGTGGCTCATCCACCTGACCGACCGCTCGCTCCTCTCCACCACGCCCTTCACGGACGCGCAGAAGGCCGCCCTCCGCGAGGTCGTCACGGGCTTCGGACAGGAGCAGATCGACGCGCTCGCCCGCGTCGAGGCCGTCACCCGGCACGACGTGAAGGCCGTGGAGTACTTCGTGCGCGACCGCCTCGAGGAGCTGGGGCTCGGGCACGTGGCCGAGCTCACGCACTTCGCCTGCACGAGCGAGGACATCAACAACCTCTCCTACGCGCTCGTCATCGACCGCGCGGTGCGGGAGGTCTGGCTGCCGAAGCTCGTCGCGGTCATCGGCGCCCTCCGCGAGCGCGCGCTGCTGTTCCGCGACGACGCCATGCTGTCGCGAACGCACGGGCAGCCCGCCACCCCGACCACCCTCGGCAAGGAGCTCGCGGTCTTCGTGCACCGGCTCGAGCGCCTCCGCGCCGACGTGGAGGACGTGGAGGTGCTGGGCAAGTTCAGCGGCGCGACGGGCACCTTCGCGGCCCACCTCGCCGCCGACGGCGCCGTCGACTGGCCCGCCGAGTCGCGCGCGTTCGTCACCGGCCTGGGGCTCGTGTGGAATCCCCTCACGACGCAGATCGAGTCGCACGACTGGCAGGCGGAGCTCTACACGCGCATCGCGCACGTGAACCGCGTCCTGCACAACCTGTGCACCGACGTGTGGACCTACATCTCCCTGGGCTACTTCCGACAGATCCCGCAGGCGGGGGCCACCGGGTCCTCGACCATGCCGCACAAGATCAACCCCATCCGCTTCGAGAACGCCGAGGCGAACCTCGAGCTCTCCGACGCGCTCCTCGACTCGCTGGCGGCGACGCTCGTCACCTCACGGCTGCAGCGCGACCTCACCGACTCCACGACGCAGCGCAACGTCGGCGTCGCGCTCGGGCACTCGCTCCTCGCGCTGGACAACATCGGACGGGGTCTCCAGGAGATCGACGTCGATCGCGCGCTGCTCGCCGCCGACCTCGACGCCAACTGGGAGATCCTGGGCGAGGCGATCCAGACCGTCATCCGCGCGGAGATCGTGGCGGGGCGCAGCTCCATCAGCGATCCCTACGCCGTGCTCAAGGAGCTGACGCGCGGCAAGCGCGTCGGGCGGGACGACATGCGCGCCTTCGTCTCCGGCCTCGACATCGGCGACGCGGCGAAGGCCCGTCTGCTCGACCTGACCCCGGCCGGGTACGCGGGCCTGGCGTCGCAGCTGGTCGATCACATCCTCTGACCGATCGTGGTCCCGGCGCGGGCGAGGCCGCTCCTGCGCCTCGCCTCGGCCGGATCGCCGCGGCGAGGCGCGGCCGCCTGCTGCGGCCACAGACCGGTCCCATCCGCGGGGCGGACCCGGCGGACCGGCCCGCGCGGCTAGTGCCGGGTCGGCCGGTCGGGGTGGTCCTGCTCGTCCATGTCCTGGAGCTCACTGCGGTTCGGCTTGAACGACAGGGCGAGCATGGCCAGCATCACGAGGGCGCCGATGAACGCGACGCCCGTGAACACGACCACGACCGTCCAGCCCTGACCGTCGGCGGGTCGTGTGCTGAGCGCCACGATGACGCCCACGAACACGGCGAGCGCAGCGGCGATGCCGAGGAGCTCGGCGGGGCGCATGCGGTCCTTGCGGATGTTGGAAGTCACGGTCAGCTCGCGCTCTCGGTGGTCCGGGGGGCGTCCGCCGCGGAGGTCGCGGTGGGCGTGGAGGTGCCCCATTTCATGCTCAGGGCGGCGATGACCAGGAAGACCCCGACGATCGCCGCGTAGGCGCCCAGGAGGCCCACGGCCACCACGGGCGCCGTGAGCTGGCCTTCGCGCTGCTCGACGCCGCCGTACTGCACGACGAGGTCCGGCGGCACCAGGAGGAAGGCGACGGCGAGCACGACCGTGAGCGCGCCGGTGGTGATCGCGTCGCTCGCACCGGGCACGCGGCCGCGGGAGCGCAGACCGGCGACGAGCTCGAGGAAGCCGGTGATCGCGGCCCATACGCTCACGACGTAGAGGAGCACCAGCACGCCCCCGTCCCGCGCGAGGAGCGCGGCTATCCCGGCGACCACGGTGAGCGCGCCCTGCACGATGGCGCCGGTGCGGATGCGGGCGGCGGGCCCGCGGCGGGTGCGCGCGCCGAGGCCCGCGGTGATGGCGCCCGAGAGGATCGCGAAGACGCCGAACGCCGCCAGCCCGAGGGCCGGCGAGTGGTCGCTGGAGAACGTGATGAACGCGGCGAGGGCGAGGGCCGGCAGTGCGCGCAGGAGGAGCACGGGCCAGTACGCCGCCCGGAACGTCAGCTCGTCCTCGGACACGGCAGCCTCTCTCTCCATCCGGGCCAGCCTACTCGGTGGGTTCCTGGGCGGATGCTCGGGCGGGCGCCGGCGATGACGCCCGCGCGCGGCTGGCCTAGGCTCGGGACGTGACGAGTCCCCTCCCCCGTCTGGCCGCCGCGGCGGCCGGTGCGGTCGCCGGGCTCGTCATCGTCTGCGCCGTGGGCGTGGCGTGCGGGATCGTCTACGCGAACCGGGCGTTCTGACGGCACGGCGCAGTCGCCGTCGCCGGAGGGATCCGCGATCCGGGTCGGCGCATCGCGCGGGGACCGGCAGGAGTGCGGCCGCTCGCCGGATCGGACCGGCGCGTCAGCCACCGGCACCCGTGCCGCACCCGCACCCGCACCACACGTGGCCGCCGGCTCCGCCCCGGATCCGCCAGCACAGCCCGCCCCGTAGAACCGCCGTCCGCCGCAACCGAGAGGCCCCGCCGTGCCCCAGCCCGAGACCGCGCCGCGACCCGGATCCGCCGGCGACCCCGCGAGCAGCAGCCGCACTGCCGGCGGCCGTGCACCCGGCGGCTTCATCCCCGTCGACCGCGCCGTCGTCGCCGCGCCCGAGGGAGCCGCGGCCGCCCTCGCCCGGCGCGACCGGCTCGCCCTCGGCATCGACATCGGCGGGACCACGCTCAAGGCCGGGATCGTGGACGTCACCACGGGCATCCGGCTCACGGAGCGGATGACCGTCGGGAAGCCGGTCGGCGGCGAGCCGGAGGACATCGCGGACGTGATCGCCGAGATCGTCCTCGAGCTCACCCCCGACGAGGACCTGCCCGTCGGCGTGGGCGTCCCGGGGATCGTGCGCGACGGGATCGTGCGCTCGTCCGCCCACATCTCCGACCGCTGGCTCGGCATGGACGCGCGCTCGGCCATCCGCGAGCGGAGCGGGATCGACGTGCTCACGGTCAACGACGCGGACGCGGCCGGCGTGGCCGAGCTCGAGTACGGCGTGCTGCAGGGTCGCGGCGGGCTCGTGATCCTCACCACGCTGGGCACCGGCATCGGCACGGCCCTGCTGCACGACGGCACCCTCATCCCGAACAGCGAGCTCGGGCACATCCACCTCGACGGCGGCGACTACGAGATGCAGGCGGCCTTCTCCGCGGTCCGGCGCGAGGGCATCACGTTCGAGGAGTGGGCGGCGCGGCTCCAGCGCTACTACCGGCACCTCGAGTCGATCATGTCGCCCGACCTGATCGTCGTGGGCGGAGCCGCGGCCCATGAGTTCGGCGGTTCTCGGCGTTCCTCGACGTCGACACCGAGATCATCGCGGCCAGTCGCGGGAACGACGCCGGACTCGTCGGCGCGGCGCTGCTGGCGCACCGGGCGGGCGTCGCCCCCGACTGAGCGGACGGGCGTCGCCCTTGGATCGAGCGGGCGGGCGTCCCGCGGCTCGGGTCGGCGACCCGACCCGACCCGACCCGGCCGGACCCGGTCCTGCCCGGTTCGGCCCGGTTCGACCCGGCCCGGCCACTCCGGCGCACGACCGGCTCCCGCGGATCGACCCGTGGGGTGGTCCGCTCCGGTCCACGGATCAGGCTGCCGGCTCCCCCGCGGCGCTCCCCTCCGCGGCAGGACGCCCCCCGGGACCCCGCAGACCGTCCCCTCGCGTCTCCCGGCCCCTCCGCTCGCGCAGCAGCCTGTACTCCTCGGCGACGTCGGCCGCCGCCACGTCCCACGTGTGCCGCGCCGCGTGCTCGCGGGCCGAGGCGGACAGGCGCGCGAGGGCGGCCGGATCGGCGAGCAGCCCGCGGATCGCGCGGGCCCAGTCGGCGGGCTCGCGCGTCGGCACGAAGACGCCGCTGACCCCCTCCCGCACCGAGTCGACGAGCCCCTCGGTGCGCGACGCGACCACGGGCGTGCCGCACGCGGCGGCCTCGAGCGCCACCAGGCCGTAGGTCTCCGCCGCGGAGGGCATGAGCGCGAGGTGCGCGGCCGCGAGGGCGCGCGCGGTCGCCGCCCGGTCGAGCGCGCCGGTGAACACCACGTCGTCCTGGAGCCCGAGGGAGCGGACGAGCGCGTGGAGGCCGTCCGCGTAGGCGTTCCGGCCGGGCGAGACCCCGCCCGCGATCACGAGCAGGGGCCGGGTCGCGGGGTCCAGCAGCGCGAGCGCCCGCACCGCGACGTCCTGCCCCTTGAGCGGCTGGATCCGCCCGAGCAGCACGATGCGCACCCGCCCGCCGTCGCGGCCCGACGGCTCCTGCAGGAACGCCGCCTCCACCCCCGGCGCGACCACGTGCACGGCGGCCGGGTCGGCGTCGTACGCCTCCACGAGCAGCCGCTTCTCGGACTCGGCCGATGCGACGACGAGGTCCGACGCGCCCACGAGCCGCCCCTCGTCGGCGAGCCGGGACGCGGGCTCGGGGGTGTCGCCGGCCACGAGCCGGCGGTTCTTGCCCGCCGACACCGAGTGCAGGGTCAGGACGTGCGGGACGCCCCAGGCGCGCGCGACCGGGAGCGACGCGACCGCCGACAGCCAGTAGTGGGCGTGCACCACGTCGGCCGGCGGGAGCGCCGCGAGCGCGGCCGCGAACGCATCCGTGATCGCGGGCAGCTCCTCCTTGGCGAGCGGCCCCGCCGGGCCAGCGCGCAGGGAGATCAGCTCCACGCCCGGGGCGACGGGAACGACCGCCGGGTCGGCCGGATCGGTGGCCCGGGTGATCAGCCGCACCTCGTGCCCCTGCCGGCCGAGGCTCCGCGCGAGCTCCAGCAGGTAGACGTTGAGCCCGCCGGCGTCGCCGGTGCTGGGCTTCTGGATCGGCGACGTGTGCAGCGAGACGAACGCGATCCTCATGCGCCCGATCCTACGAGCGGCCGGCCGGCCCTCCGCGGCCCGGCCCCGACCGGGCTCAGCCCTCGCCGCCCAGCCGTCCCGCGAGCCGGCCGTGCATGCGGAGGCTCGCGTCGTTCATCCCCGCGATGTCGACGGTGGTGCCGCGCCGCTCGTACTTCGTGGTGATCGCGTCGAGTGCGGCGACCGTCGAGGCGTCCCAGACGTGGGATCCGCTCATGTCGATGCGGACGCGCGCGGGGTCCTCCGCGTACCGGAACCGGGTGGTGAGGTCGTTGCTCGACGCGAAGAAGAGCTCCCCGACGACGCGGTACTCGGCCGTCGGCTCGCCGTCCGCGCCCTCGACCACCGTGCGCTCCACCGTCGCGAAGCGCGCCACGCGCCGGGCGAAGACGACCATGGCCGCGATCACGCCGACGACCACGCCGATCGCGAGGTTGTGCGTCGCGACGACGACGGCGACCGTCAGCACCATCACGAGCGTCTCGCCGACCGGCATGCGCTTGAGCGTCGACGGCCGGATGCTGTGCCAGTCGAACGTGCCCACCGACACCATCACCATCACCGCGACGAGCGCGGCCATCGGGATGACGGCCACGAGGTCGCCGAGCACCACCACGAGCAGCAGCAGGAAGACCCCGGCGAGGAACGTGGAGATGCGCGTGCGCGCCCCCGAGGCCTTCACGTTGATCATCGTCTGGCCGATCATCGCGCAGCCGCCCATGCCCCCGAAGAGGCCTGACAGCATGTTCGCGGCGCCCTGTCCCCACGTCTCGCGCGTCTTGTGGGAGGGCGTGTCGGTGATGTCGTCGACGAGCTTCGCCGTCATCAGCGACTCGAGGATCCCGACGAGCGCCATCGCGAGCGCGTACGGCCCGATGATGCCCAGGGTCTCGAGGGTGAGCGGGACCTGCGGCAGGAACAGCTCCGGGAGGCTGCGCGGCAGCTCGCCCTGGTCGCCGACGGTCGGCACGGCGAGCGCGCCGAGCACCGTCGCACCGGTGAGGAGGGCGATGGCGACGAGCGGCGCCGGGACCGCGCGGGTGAACCGGGGCAGCAGGACGAGGATCGCGATGCCCACCGCGACGAGCGGGTAGACGAGCCACGGGACGTCGACGAGGTTCGGGATCTGCGCCGTGAAGATCAGGATCGCGAGCGCGTTGACGAAGCCGACCATGACGGAGCGCGGGATGAACCGCATGAGCCGCGCGACGCCGAGCACCGCGAGGACCACCTGCAGGAGGCCCGCCAGGATCACCGTGGCGAGGAAGTAGTCCATGCCGTGCTCGCGCGCGACGGGCGCGATGACGAGGGCGACGGCGCCGGTCGCCGCGGAGATCATGGCCGGGCGGCCGCCGAGGAAGGCGATGGTGACGGCCATCACGAACGACGAGAACAGGCCCACGCGCGGATCCACGCCCGCGATGATCGAGAACGAGATGGCCTCGGGGATGAGCGCCAGCGCCACCACCAGGCCGGCCAGGACCTCCCGGGTGAGGATGCGGGGCGTCCGCAGGGCCTCGAGGACGGACGGCGACGGCGCGGGCGCGGCGGCGGGGCGCGGGCCGCGACCCGGGGCGGGACGGGTCGACGGCGGACGGGGGCGTGACGGACACGGTGCTCCGATCGGGAGGAGGAGGAGCGACGAGGACGGGGGTGGGATCCGTGCCCCGGCCGGTGACGGCGGGGCGCGCATGCCCGGCGCCGGCCGGGTGCCCGCACACGGCGGACGCCCCCGGACGGGGCGGTGATGCGTCTCCCGGATTCGGGGAGAATGGTCGGAGGCGGCCGTCCGGTCGCGACCCACCCCACCCTACCCTGCCCTCACGTGAGGGAAGGGTCTGTCTGGAGGCCCGCATGACGCGTCCTGCCGGCTCCGCGACCATGCAGATCGGCGAGCTCGCCGAGCGCACCGGCCTGTCGCACCGCACGCTCCGCCACTACGACGAGACCGGCCTGCTCCGCCCGTCCGGCCGATCCGACGGCGGCTTCCGCCTGTACACGGACGAGGACCTGGAGCGCCTCCTCCTGATCCGCCGGATGAAGCCGCTCGGCTTCTCCCTCGAGGAGATGATGCGCCTGCTCGAGGTCACCGACGCGCTCGACGCCGCCGGCCCCGACGACGACACCGCGTCGCTCCGCGCCGACCTCGCCGCCTTCATCACCGACGCGGAGGAGCGCCGACGGCGACTGGCGGAGCACCTCGGCATGGCCGACGAGTTCCTCGACCGCCTCCGCGCCCGCTGACGCACCGGGTCGCCCCGGCCCTCGGACATCCCTCCCGGAACCGCCTCGTACCATGGAGGGGTGTCGACCATCACCCCTCCCCGCGCCGCCGCCTCGGCCTCCGCCGGTCTTGTGCTGCGCGAGGCGTCCCGACGTCGCACGTTCGCCGTCATCTCCCACCCCGACGCGGGCAAGTCCACGCTCACCGAGGCACTGCTGCTGCACGCGCACGCCATCGGCTCCGCGGGGGCCGTCCACGGCAAGCAGGGCCGGAAGTCCACCGTCTCCGACTGGATGGACATGGAGAAGGAGCGCGGGATCTCGGTGAGCTCCGCCGCGATCCAGTTCACCCACCGCGACACCGTCATGAACGTCGTCGACACCCCCGGGCACGCCGACTTCTCCGAGGACACGTACCGCGTGCTCTCCGCGGTCGACGCCGCGATCATGCTCGTCGACGCCTCCCGCGGGCTCGAGACCCAGACCATGAAGCTGTTCGAGGTGTGCCGCCAGCGCCGCATCCCGATCATCACCGTCATCAACAAGTGGGACCGGCCGGGACGCGAGCCGCTCGACCTCATGGACGAGATCAAGGAGCGCACGGGCCTGCTCCCCACCCCGCTCACGTGGCCGGTCGGCGAGTCCGGCGCGTTCTTCGGCGTGGTCGACCGCTCCACCGGGGAGTGCGTCCACTTCACGCGCACCGCGGGCGGCGCGAGCATCGCCCCCGAGACGCGCATGTCGCCCGAGGAGGCCCTCGCCGCCGCCGGATCCGCGTGGACGGACGCCGTCGAGGAGAGCGAGCTCCTGCACGAGGAGGGCCAGGACCACGACGAGGAGTCGTTCCTCGCCCGACGCACCACGCCCGTCCTCTTCGCGGCGGCCGTGCTCAACTTCGGCGTCACCCACATCCTCGACGCCCTCGACTCCATCGCCCCGGCCGCGCAGCCGCGCCCCGACGAGCAGGACCGCACGCGTCCCGTCGAGGACGACTTCTCGGGCTTCGTGTTCAAGGTCCAGTCGGGCATGAACACCGCGCACCGCGACCGGCTCGCGTTCATGCGGATCTGCTCGGGCGTCTTCCACCGGGGCATGACGGTGACCCACGCCCAGACCGGCCGGCCCTTCGTCACCAAGTACGCCCAGCAGCTGTTCGGCCGTGAGCGCTCCACGGTGGAGGACGCCTACCCCGGCGACGTCGTGGGGCTCGTGAACGCGTCCAACATCCGCGTGGGCGACACGCTCTTCGACGGCGCGCCCGTCACCTTCCCGCGCCTCCCCCAGTTCGCGCCGGAGCTCTTCCGCGTCGTCCGCTCGAAGGACACGAGCACCCACAAGCAGTTCCGGGAAGGGCATCGAGCAGCTCGACCACGAGGGCGTCATCCAGGTGATGCGCTCCGACCTCCGCGGCGACCAGGCCCCCGTCCTCGGCGCCGTCGGCCCCATGCAGTTCGAGGTCGTCGTCGAGCGCATGACGAACGAGTTCCGCGCGCCGCTGCGCATGGAGCCCCTCGAGTACCAGGTGGCCCGGATCACCGACGCCGCCTCCGCGCCCGCCCTCGCGAAGACCATCGGCGTCGAGGTGCTCGTGCGTTCCGACGGCACGCACATCGCCCTCATCACCACCCCCTGGCGCCTCAAGGCGATCGAACGCGACAGCCCCGAGCTCACGCTCGTCGACGCGGCGACGGCCCTCCCGGACGTGTGACCGCCAGGATGCGGCCGTGACCCCCTCAGCCGGTCACGACCCGGCGGGCCCCGTCCCCGCCGTCCTCGGGGCTCACGATCGACGCCGAGACGCGCTGCGAGCACTACGGCTCCCGGCTCGACGTCGTCGCCCTGCGCGCGCCATGCTGCGGTGCCTGGTACCCGTGCCACCTGTGCCACGCGGCCGTGGCCGACCATCCCCTCGAGGTGATCCCCCGGGCGGAGCACGACCTTCCCGCCGCCCTGTGCGGCGTCTGCCGCGCGACGATGACGGTGCCGCAGTACCTCGCGGCCGAGGCGTGCCCGCGGTGCGCTGCGCCGTTCAACCCCGGATGCGCGGCGCACGCCCACCTGTACTTCGCCCCCTGACGGCGGCGCGGCCGGACCCCGTCGGGCCGCACCCTGAGCACGGGACGCCGATGCGCGGAACGCCGATGCGCGGAACGCCGGTGCACCGGCCCCGACGCCCGGGCCCGCCCGCAGCGGCAGGAGCGCCCGCAGCACCACAGGCCCGTCCGCGGCGCCCCAGGCCCACCCGCGACGTCTCAGGACCGCCCGCGGCGGCTGCCTCGACTAGCCGCCCGCGGGCATGTCCGCGAAGCGCGAGAAGTGCCCGTGGAAGCCCACCGTGATGGTGCCGGTCGGTCCGTTGCGGTGCTTGGCGACGATGAAGTCGGCCTCGCCCGCGCGCGGGTTGTCCTTCTCGTACGCGCTCTCGCGGTGCAGCAGGATGACCATGTCGGCGTCCTGCTCGAGCGAGCCGGACTCGCGGAGGTCGGAGATGGCCGGCATCTTGTCGGCGCGCTGCTCCGGGCCGCGGTTCAGCTGCGACAGCGCGATGACCGGCACCTGCAGCTCCTTCGCCATGAGCTTGAGCGCACGCGAGAACTCGGAGACCTCCTGCTGGCGCGACTCCACCTTCTTGCCGCTCGTCATGAGCTGCAGGTAGTCGATGACGACGAGCTTGAGGCCCACCTTCTGCTTGAGCCGACGGCACTTCGCGCGGATCTCGACCAGCGTCATGTTCGGGCTGTCGTCGATGTAGAGCGGCGCGTCGTTGATGCGGCCGCGGGTCTGCGCGATGGTGGTCCAGTCGCGCGCGTCCACGGTGCCCTTGCGCATGCTCTGCAGCGGCACGGACGCCTCGGCGGACAGCAGGCGCATCGCGATCTCGCTGCGCCCCATCTCGAGGCTGAAGAAGATGGACGGCATGTCGAACTTGATGCTCGCCGCACGGGCGAAGTCGAGCGCCAGGGTCGACTTGCCGAGCGCGGGGCGGGCGGCGACGATGATGAGCTGGCCCGGGTGGAGGCCGTTCGTGAGCGCGTCGAGGTCGGCGAAGCCCGTGGGCACGCCGGTCATCTGGCCGTCCTTGCCCTTGGCCGCCTCGATCTCGTCGATGGCGACCGTGACCGCGTCGGTGAGGGGCACGTAGTCCTCGGCCTCCACGCCGCCCGTGACGCCGTAGATCTCCGCCTGCGCGTTGTTGACCAGGTCGACGACCTCGCCCTCGCTCGCGTACCCCATCTGCACGATGCAGGTGCCCGCCTCGACCAGTCGGCGCAGCACCGCCTTCTCGGCGACGATGGACGCGTAGAAGCCGGCGTTGGCCGCCGTGGGCACGACGCTCGTGAGCGTGTGGAGGTAGTCGGCGCCGCCGGCACGGCTGAGCTCGCCGAGCTTGGTGAGCTCGTCGGTGACCGCGATGACGTCCGTCGGCTCCCCGTGCGAGTACAGCGACAGGATGGCGTCGAAGATGATCTCGTGCTTCGGGATGTAGAAGTCGATCGCCCGCACCTGCTCGACCGCGTCGGCAACGGCGTCCTTGCTGAGGAGCATGCCGCCGATGGCGCTCTGCTCGGCGAGGAGGTCGTGCGGCGGGGTGCGCTCGTGACCGGCGCGCTTGTCGCGCTCGTCCCGTTCGCCGGCGAGACCCAGATGGGCGATGGACACGTGCGGCTCCCCTCGGTCGGCTGGGCGGATGCGCCCGCACGACCGTTCTAGCTCGGACCTCCGACACCGCTCGGACGGCGTCGACCGGACCCCTGTCGGGTCATCCGGCGACCCGTTCGACGGGTGCTGCCCACGATATGGATCGACCCCGCACACGACCAAATGCACCTGTGGACGGGGCTGTGGACAATGTGGGCGAAACGCCGGGGATCGTGTGGACTACCTGGGGATGGACCTGTGGACTACTCGCGGATATGACCGCAGAATCGCTGTTTGACCAGCACCGCGGAGTTCCACACCCGATGTGGGGAAACTAGTCTGGACCAGCCCTTGAGAGTTCTTCTGCTAGGGCCTCGCCTGTGGATGGAGCTGGGGATCGAGGCGCTCTGACCGGCTCCTTGAACCGCCGATGGCGGTGGGCATCATGCCCACCGCCACCGTGCTCGTGCTGCGTTACTTCGCGGCGACGACCTGCAGGCTGATCGTGGCGACGATGTCGTCACGCAGCCGGATCGTGGCCTCGTGGTTGCCCGTGGCCTTGATGGCCGTGGGGATCTCGATCTTGCGCTTGTCGACCTGGCCGATGCCGGACTCCTCGACCGCCTTGGCGATGTCGGACGTCTTGACGGAGCCGAAGAGGCGCCCGCCCTGGCCGGCCTTGACGGTCAGCTTGACGATCTTGGCCTCGAGGCGGCTCTTGAGGTCCTGCGCCTCCTCGATGGTCGCGTGCTCGCGAGCGGCACGCGCGGCCTTGATCTGCTCGATCTGCTTCTCGCCGCCGCGGCTCCAGATGACCGCGAAGCCCTGGGGCACGAGGTAGTTGCGGGAGAACCCGTTCTTGACCTCGACGACGTCTCCGGGGGAACCGAGGCCGGAGACCTCGGTCGTCAGGATTACTTTCGACATTCCATTACCCCTTAACGGCCGGAGCCGGCGTAGGGGAGAAGTGCCATCTCGCGCGCGTTCTTGACTGCGCGCGCGATGAGGCGCTGCTCCTGCACCGAGACACCGGTGATGCGACGAGCGCGGATCTTTCCCCGCTCGGAGATGAACTTGCGGAGGGTGGCGACATCCTTGTAGTCGATGACGCCGACGCGGATGGACTTCGCCGGGGCGGCGTTCTTGCCGCCCTTGGCTCCGCGGAGAGGCTTGCGGCGGTCGCCGCTGCTCTTTCCAGCCATGATTGTTCCTGTCTTTCGTACGTAGTGCGACGAGCCCTAGAAGGGCGTCTCGTCGTTGAAGTTGCCGGGGTTGGACCAGCCGCCGTCGCCGCCGCCGGAGTTGCCGCCGGAGCTCGCGGGGGTGCCCCACGGCTCCTCGGCCACCTGCTGCTGCTGGGGCTGTCCGCCGCCGAACTGGCCACGGCCACCGCCGCCGGAGTTGCCTCCGCCGCCGTTGCCGCCGCCGCCGGCCGCGCGCGTGACCTGAGCGGTCGCGTAGCGGAGCGAGGGGCCGATCTCGTCGACCTCGAGCTCGATGGAGGTGCGCTTCTCGCCCTCCTTCGTCTCGTACGACCGCTGCTTGAGGCGGCCGGTCGCGACGACACGCGATCCCTTGGTGAGCGAGGACGCCACGTGCTCGGCGAACTCGCGCCACACGCTCGCACGGAGGAAGAGGGCGTCGCCGTCCTTCCAGTCGTTGCTCGCGCGGTCGAAGGACCTCGGCGTGGAGGCGATGGTGAAGTTGGCTACCGCCAGCCCGTTCTGCGTGTACCGCAGCTCCGGATCACTGGTGAGGTTGCCCACGACCGTGATGATGGTTTCGCCGGCCATCGACTACTCCCCGGTCTTCTCGCTGGAAGCAGCCTGGGCTGCCGGCTTGCCGGGCGTCGCCGGAGCGGCATCCGTGGCGGGCGCCTGGGGCGCGGCGTCTGCGGCCTTGGACGTGGCGGCTGCCTTGCGGGCGGCCTTCTCGTCGGCGAGCTTCGCAGCGGAGGCGACCATGGCCATGGCCTCCTCGGCACGCAGCACCTTGGTGCGCATGACGGCCTCGGACAGGCCCAGCTGGCGGTCGAGCTCCTGCGTGGCCTCGCTCGTGGCGGTGAGCTGGACGACGGCGTAGATGCCCTCGTTCTTCTTGTTGATCTCGTACGCCAGTCGACGACGGCCCCAGACGTCGACGTTGTCGACGGTGCCACCGCTGGTGCGGATGACGTTGAGGAACTTGTCGAGACTGGGAGCGACGGTGCGCTCATCGATCTCGGGATCCAGGATCACCATGAGTTCGTACTGATGCGTCACTAACCCACCTCCTTCGGACTTGAACGGTCGCAGACGATCTGCGACAGGAGGGTATGTGCATCTGTCCGCGCGGGGCAGGGGAGTCCCGTTGCCGGGCGGACAACCTCAGAAGCCTACCGGATGGGGAGGGGTCGCACCAGACCGCGGCGCACGAGCATGCGGATCCGGGCGGATCAGCCCTGCTCGGCCGCCCACCAGGCGACGAGCCGCCGCGTGGCCTCCTCCGCGGGGAGGGGCCCCTCGTCGAGCCGCAGCTCCAGCAGGAACCGGTAGGCGCGGCCGACGACCGGGCCCGGCGGCACGTCGAGGATGCGCATGATCGCCTCGCCGTCGAGGTCGGGCCGCACCGCGGCCATCTCCTCCTGCTCCGCGAGCTCGGCGATGCGCGCCTCGAGGTCGTCGTACGCGAAGCCGAGCCGGTCGGCCTTCCGACGGTTCTGCGTCGTGACGTCCGCGCGGGTGAGCATGTGCAGCCGCTCGAGCTCGGGGCCCGCATCGCGGACGTACCGACGCACGGCCGAGTCGGTCCAGCCGCCCTCGGTGTACCCGAAGAAGCGCAGGTGCAGCTCGACGAGCCGGGCCACCGACGCGACCGTGTCGTTGTCGAAGCGCAGCGCACGGAGGCGGCGCTTGGCCATCTTCGCGCCGACCACGTCGTGGTGGTGGAAGGTGACGACCCCGCCGGGCTCCAGCCGGCGGGTGGAGGGCTTGCCGATGTCGTGGAGGAGCGCGGCCAGGCGGAGGACGAGATCCGGCGCGGCACCCGGGTGGCGGGAGCGCTCGTGGTCGATGGCCTGGTCGAGGACCTGGAGCGAGTGCTGGTACACGTCCTTGTGCCGGTGGTGCTCGTCGGCCTCGAGCTTCATCGCCGGCAGCTCCGGCAGCACGTGCTCGGCGAGGCCCCCCTCCACCAGCAGGTCGAGCCCCGCACGCGGCTCGGGGGTGCGGAGCAGCTTGGACAGCTCGTCGCTCACCCGCTCCACGGAGATGTCGAGGATGCGCGGCGACATGCCGCGGATCGCGGCGAGCGCGGCGTCGTCGAGGTGGAAGCCCAGCTGGGAGGCGAACCGCACGGCGCGCATCATGCGGAGCGGATCGTCGCCGAAGGAGACCTCCGGGGCGACGGGGGTGCGGAGCACCTGGGAGAGGAGGTCGTCGATGCCCCCGAGGGGTCGACCAGGACGACCTGCGGCAGGCGCACGGCGAGCGCGTTGACGGTGAAGTCGCGGCGCACGAGGTCCTCCTCCAGGGAGGACCCGAACTCGACCTCGGGCTTCCGGGAGACGCCGTCGTACTGGTCGGTGCGGTACGGTCGTGATCTCGACCTGCTCGCCGCGCACGCGGGCGCCGATGGTGCCGAACGCGCGCCCGATGTCCCAGTGCGCGTCGGCGACGGGCTTCACGATCTCGAGGATGCGGTCCGGCCGGGCGTCCGTCGTGAGGTCGAGGTCGGTGGCGTCGCGGCCGAGGAACGCGTCGCGCACGGGGCCGCCGACGAGCGCCAGCTCGTGCCCCGCCTCATGGAAGGCGCGCGCCAGGACGGCCACCGGGGGCGATGCGGCCAGCTCGCGGAGACGCTCGAGGGCCTGTGCGACGCTGTGCATGGTCGGACAGTCTACGGCGGCGCCGGGTCGCGCATCCGGCCTCCACGGCGAGCGCGCACGGGCCGTCCGGGACCCGCGCTTTAGAATCGCCAGATGCACGCCGCGCCTCGACACGACGCCGGCCCCACCCGCACGGACAGAGCCCTCCGGCTGATCCGGCGAACCGCGCGACGCACGATCTCCACCCTCGTGTGCGCCGCGGTCGCCGCCGGGACGCTCGCCGCCGGGACGGTCGCGGCTCCCGCAACCCCGGCGCGGGCGGCCACCGAGGGGGTGACGCTCACCGTCACGCCGTCCGCGGAGGGGATCCTCGCGCCCGGCGAGGACCTCACGGTGACGGTCTCCGTCGTCAACGCGACGGACTCCGCGGTGCCGGCCGGGCGCATCGACCTCGACCTCAACCGCACCGTGCTGGACACCCGCACGGAGCTCGACGGCTGGCTCGACACCGCGGCGACCGACGCGAACTCCCGGACCGGGCCGCGCATCGGGCGGGCCGACAGCCCGGAGGTCCGGCCGGCGGCACCGTCGACGTGCCCCTGACCGTCCCGTCGGGCACCGTGGCCCTGCAGGGCAGCCGCGGCGGCTTCGGTCCGCGCGGCCTCACCGCGGAGCTCGAGGCGGGCGGGGTCGACGTGGCGACCGGCCGGGGCGCACTCGTCTGGAGCCCGGGAGAGGACCCCGCACCCGTGCCCGTCGCCGCGGTCATGCCGCTGACGGTCCCGCCCAGCGCGTCCGACTTCATCGACGCCGAGGCCCTCGCCACCTACACCTCCCCCGGCGGCACGCTCGTGCGTCAGCTCGATGCGGTGTACGGCCGCCCCGTGGCGGTCGGCATCGACCCGCGGATCCTCGCGTCCATCCGGATCCTCGGGGTCGACGCCCCGGCATCCGCCGTGGAATGGCTGCAGCGCCTCCGCGAGATGCCCAACGAGACCTTCGCCCTGGCGTGGGCGGACGCCGACGTGGCCGTGCAGCCGCAGGCCGGCGCCGCGACCCTCCTCGGGCCCACCGACGCCTCCTACGCGGTGGAGGCGACCCGCTTCGCGGAGCCGGGGTCGACACCCGCACCGACGCCCACGCCCACGGAGACGGCTGGGACGGACAGGATCGGCCTCCGCCTCCGCGGGCGGCTCGCGCGGCGCCTCGTCCGCCGCCGCCTCGACCCAACCGGCCGAGGAGCCCACGCAGGAGCCCACCGAGGAGCCCGAGCCGAGCCCCAGCCCCACGGCGCCCGTCCTCTCCCCCGTCCCCAGCCTCGCCGACCTCACGGCCTGGGACCACACGATCTCGGGCGTCGCCTGGCCGGCCGCCGGCACCATGACCTCGGACGACCTCGGCGTCCTCGCCGCCAGCGGCATCACCACCGCGGTCCTCGCGAGCGGCGACGTGCAGCCGGCCGGCACCGCGCCCGTCGGGGCCACCGGGACCGTCGGCGACACGAGGATCCTCGTCACGGACACCCGGGTCTCGGCGCTCGTCGACCAGGCGCTGTCCGCGGCGACGGACGAGTCCTTCGGGATCGCGCTCGCGCAGCTCTCGGCGACCCTCGCGGCCGATGCGCGGGAGGCCGACGGCCACGTCGTCGTCGCCGGGCTGGAGCGCGGCTGGGCGGCCTCCGGAGCTCGCCTGGGCCAGCTGCTCGACGCGATCCAGGCCCTCCCCTTCAGCGACACCGCCACGGCCACCACCGCGCTCGGGAGCGCCTCCGTGCCGCTGCAGGTCGTGGACCAGCCCGAGGACGCCGGCCGCGTCCAGCGCGTCGCCGACGCCATGTCGCTCGAGGCGCAGGTGGCCGCCTTCGCGAGGGCGGTGGAGCGGCCGGAGCTCATCACCGGCCAGCAGCGCATGCTCCTGCTCGCCACGCTGTCGAACCGCTGGCGCGACGACCCGGATGGACTTGTGACCGTCCAGGACGGTTACACGGCGCAGGCGGACGGCCTGCTCGGGTCCGTGGCCATCACGACCCGTCAGAACACCGTGATCAGCGACACGACGAGCCTGCTCATCAACGTCAGCAACGAGCTCGACCAGCCCGTCACCGTGCGGCTGTCGATCATCGCCGGCAGCGGCCGGATCCGCGTCGACGACTCCGCGGTCGTCACCGTGCCCGCGCACGGCAGCGCCTCCGCCCGACCGCCGATCACCTCCATCTCCAACGGCGACGTGGTGGTCACGGCGCGACTCACGACGGAGGACGGCACGGTCCAGATCGGGGACAGCGCGCCCGTCGAGCTCTTCATCCGCGCCGGGTTCGAGGCCGTCGTCACCACGCTCTTCATCGCGGCCGTGGCCCTCCTCTTCGGCTTCGGCCTGTTCCGCAGCATCCGCAAGCGCCGCCGCGCCCGAGCCCGGCAGCTCGCCGGCCTGCCCGAGGAGATCGATGACTGACCGGACCGCATCGCGCACCCCCGCATCGCGCACCCCCGCATCGGCCCGGGCATGACCGCGGCCCCTGCTCCCCCGCGGAGGCGGCATCGGCCGCGCGTCGGCGCTCCTGGCGTCGGGGACGTTCGTCTCGCGCATCCTCGGCTTCGTCAAGGCCATCGTGCTGCTGCAGACCATCGGCGCGACCCTCGGCAGCTCCAACGCGTTCTCGAACGCGAACCAGCTCCCGAACAACATCTACGTGATCATCGCCGGCGGTGTCCTCAACGCCGTGCTGGTCCCGCAGGTCGTGCGTGCCGCGAAGCACGCGGACGGCGGCGCCGGCTACATCAACAAGCTCGTCACCATCGCGATCGTCGTGCTCGGCGGCGTCACGGTCCTCGCGACCGTGGGCGCGCCTGTCGTGTCCCGCCTGTACGCCGCCACGCTGCCGCCGGACGTCTTCGCGCTGGTCGTCGCGTTCGCGTACTGGTGCCTGCCCCAGATCCTCTTCTACGGCCTCTACGCGGTGCTCGGCGAGGTCCTCAACGCGCGGGGCTCGTTCGGGCCGTTCACCTGGGCGCCGGTCCTCAACAACGTCGTCGCGATCGCCGGGCTCCTCCTCTTCCAGGCCATGTTCGGATCCGGCAGCCGTCCCGTCGACGACTGGAGCCTCGACAAGATCGTCGTGCTCGCGGGATCCGCCACCCTCGGCGTGGTCGCGCAGGCGCTCATCCTGTTCGTCTTCTGGCGCCGAGTGGGACTCCGCTTCCGATTCGACTTCGCCTGGCGGGGCGTCGGCCTCGGCACCGCGGGCCGCCTCGCGGGATGGACCTTCGGCATGCTCGTCGTCACGCAGCTCGCCGGAATCGCGCAGTCCAACGTCGCCAACATCGCGGCCACCTCGGACAGCCCGTCGAGCACCATCCTGCTGAACGCGTGGCTGTTCTTCATGCTCCCGCACTCGATCTTCGCCGTCTCCATCGCCACCGCGTACTTCACGCGCATGAGCACCCACGCGGGCGAGGGCGACCACGACAGCATGCGGGTCGACCTCTCCTCCGCGATCCGCACCGTCGCGCTCATGACGGTCCTCTCGACCGCCCTCATCGCCGTCCTCGCGGGTCCCGTCGCCCGGGTGATGGTCTCGGGCGACATCGGCGAGGTGCGCGGCTACGGGGTGGTGCTCATCGCGTTCATCCTCGGCCTGCCCGCGTTCAGCACCCTCTTCGTCCTGCAGCGCGCCTTCTACGCGCTCTCGGACACGCGCACGCCCTTCTTCATCCAGTGCGCGCAGGTCGTGGTGTTCATCGTCGGCGCGCTGGTGATCGCGCAGCAGCCCGTCGAGCTGATCGGCGTGGGGCTGGCCGTCCTGCAGACCGTCACCGTCACCGGGCAGGCCGTGCTCGCGGCGGTCCTGCTCCGATGCCGGATCGGGCGCATCGACGGGCACCGGATCCTCCGCAGCTCCGTCCGGTTCGCCGTCGCGGCCGTCCCGACGACCCTCGTCGGCCTGGGACTCCTGCAGCTGGTCTCGGGGGGAGCCTTCACGGGCGTCGGCGTGGACTCGAAGGGCTCGGCCCTGCTGATCGGGATCCCGCTCGCCGCCGTCATGACGGCTGTCTACCTGGCCTCCCTCGCCGCGATGCGGTCCTCCGAGCTGCAGCAGCTCGCCGGTCCCGTGATGCGCCGCATCCGCCGCCGCTGACCCCTCCGACGACCGGCGCGCGAGGTCCTGGCCGACGCCGTCCGCACGCATGCCGCCGCCCTGGGGAGGCGGAGGAATAGCCGCTAGCGTGGGGCTGTTGCAGAGGTGAGCGGGCGCCGGGACGGTGCCCCGCCGAGCAGTGGAGGAGAAGCCGTCGTGCGTCAGATCATCATCATCGGTTCGGGTCCCGCGGGATACACGGCCGCCATCTACGCCGCCCGCGCCAACCTCACCCCCCTCCTCATCGCGAGCTCGGTCGAGGCCGGCGGCGAGCTGATGAACACCACCGAGGTCGAGAACTACCCGGGCTTCCCCGAGGGCATCCAGGGCCCCGACCTCATGATGGCCATGCAGGCGCAGGCCGAGAGGTTCGGCACCGAGGTCGTCCTCGACGACGTCACGTCCGTCGAGCTGCAGGGCGACGTCAAGCGCGTCACGCTCGGCAACGGCGACGTGCACGAGGGCCTCACGGTCATCGCCGCGACCGGGTCCGCGTACCGCAAGCTGGGCCTCCCCTCGGAGGACCGCCTGAGCGGCCACGGCGTCTCGTGGTGCGCCACCTGCGACGGCTTCTTCTTCCGCCAGAAGACCATCGCGGTCGTCGGCGGCGGCGACAGCGCCATGGAGGAGGCCACCTTCCTCACGCGCTTCGCGGATAAGGTCTACGTCATCCACCGCAAGGACAGCCTGCGCGCGTCGAAGATCATGCAGGACCGGGCGTTCGAGAACCCGAAGATCGAGTTCGTCTGGAACGCGCAGGTGGTCGACATCACGGGTGGCGAGAAGGTCGACGGCGTCGTGCTCGAGGACACGGTCACGGGCGAGCAGCGACCGCTGGCGCTCGAGGGACTCTTCATCGCCATCGGGAACGACCCCCGCACGCACCTCTTCCACCAGCAGCTGGAGCTGACGAGCGAGGGCACCATCGCCGTCGACGGCCGCTCCTCCCGCACCAACCTGCCGGGCGTGTTCGCCGCCGGCGACGTGATCGACCCGACCTACCGCCAGGCCATCACGGCCGCGGCATCGGGCACCATCGCGGCGCTGGACGCCGAGCACTTCCTCGCGTCGCTGCCCGACGCCCTGCTCGACGCGGCGTCGGACGGCCCGGAGGGCCCTGCCGGTCACGGCGCTCGCCGCCGCCGGCAGCGCGGTGGACCCCGACGGCGAGCTCGTCGGCGCCGACCGCCTGTAGTCCTCGCGGCGCCTCGCGACGCCCGACAGCACCGAAGGATCCGGGAACCGCCCGGCTCCCCCGAACCACACGAAGGAGCACCCATGTCCCACTCCCGCGACGTCACCGACGCCAGCTTCCAGGCCGACGTCCTCGACGCCGAGAAGACCGTCATCGTCGACTTCTGGGCGCCCTGGTGCGGCCCGTGCAAGGCCGTCTCCCCGTCCTCGACCAGATCGCCGCCGAGAACCCCGGCATCGAGCTCGTCAAGATCGACGTGGACGACAACCCCGAGGTCGCCATGAAGTACAAGATCACCTCCATCCCGGCGATGAAGGTCTTCCGTGGCGGCGAGGTCGTCAAGACCGTCATCGGCGCCAAGCCGAAGCCGGCGCTCGAGCAGGAGTTCGCGGAGTTCCTCAAGTAGGACCCGCTCGCAGGCTGCCGCAGGAGGCACCGCCCGGAGGGCCCGGCACCGCGAGGTGCCGGGCCCTCCGGCATGCCCCAGCGTCGGGCACGCACCTCGGTCCGGTCCGCCGGCGCGCCGCCCCTCCGCCGCGCTGCCGCACCGAGGACCGCGCGGGGCCGCCCATTAGGCTGGACGGCAATCGGACAGTGAGAGACGTGACGTGACACCTGCAGGCACCCCCCGCGATCCCGCGGGCACCAACCTCGACCCCTGGTTCCCCCACTACGCGGAGAGGACCTCGGGCCTCAGCGCCTCCGAGGTCCGCGCCCTCTTCGCCGTGGCCTCGCGCCCGGAGGTCGTCTCCCTCGCCGGCGGCATGCCGTTCGTCTCCGCCCTCCCGCAGGAGCTCATCGTCACGGCGATGGAGAAGGTGATGCGCGAGCGCGGCCCCGTCGCCCTCCAGTACGGCGGCGGACAGGGGACCCGGAGCTCCGCGAGGACATCCTGGAGATCATGGCGCTCGAGGGCATCCGCGGCAGCGTGGACGACATCGTCACCACCACGGGGTCCCAGCAGGCGCTCGACCTCGTCACGAAGCTCTTCATCGACCCGGGTGACGTGATCCTCGCCGAGGCGCCCAGCTACGTCGGGGCGATCGGCGTGTTCCGCAGCTACCAGGCCGTCGTGGAGCACGTCGTGATGGACGACGACGGCCTCGTCCCGGAGGCCCTGCGCGAGGCCATCGCGCGGATCCGCGGCGAGGGCCGCACCATCAAGTTCCTCTACACGGTCCCCAACTTCCACAACCCGGCCGGCGTCACCATGTCGGCGGCGCGTCGTCCCGAGATCCTGGAGATCTGCCGGTCGAACGACATCCTCGTCCTGGAGGACAACCCCTACGGCCTCCTGTGGTTCGACCGCCCGGCGCCCGACGCCCTGCGGAGCCTCGACGACGAGGGGGTCATCTACCTCGGGTCGTTCTCGAAGACGCTCGCCCCCGGCTTCCGGGTCGGCTGGGCACTGGCACCGCACGCCATCCGGGAGAAGCTGATCCTCGCGCAGGAGTCCGCGGTCCTCTCCCCCAGCTCCTTCAGCCAGCTCATCATCTCCGAGTACCTGCACGCCTCGGACTGGAAGGGCCAGATCGACACCTTCCGCGGTGTGTACCGCGAGCGGCGCGACGCGACGCTCTCCGCTCTCCAGGAGCACCTCCCGAGCCTCAGCTGGACCGTTCCGAACGGCGGCTTCTACGTGTGGCTGAAGCTGCCCGAGCAGCTCGACTCGAAGCAGATGCTGCCCCGCGCGGTAACTGCCCTGGTGGCCTACACGCCGGGTACCGCGTTCTACGCGGACGGCCGAGGGCGCGACGCCATCCGCCTGTCGTTCTGCTACCCGACTCCGGAGCGCATCCGCGAGGGGGTGCGACGCATGTCGACCGTCATCGACGACGAGCTGGACCTCCTCAGCACGTTCTCCGGCACGGGTGCACTCGCCTCGCGCCCCACCACCTCCGTGGCGGCGCCGCCCCCGGATCTGGACTGAGCCCACCCCTCACGCCCTCGGACACCGCCCACGACTGGATCGAGCATCATGACCGCACACGACCCCCTCTCCGTCGTCGTCCTGGCCGGCGGCATCTCCCACGAGCGCGACGTATCGCTGCGCAGCGGCCGGCGGGTCGCCGATGCGCTGCGCAGCGTCGGGGTCGACGCCACCCTGCGCGACCCGGATGCGACCCTGCTCGACTTCCTCCGGGAGACGCCTCCCGCCGTGGTCTGGCCGGTCCTGCACGGCGCGAGCGGCGAGGACGGTGCCCTCCTCGGCCTGCTCGAGCTGGCGGGCGTGCCCTACGTCGGATCCTCCGCGCGATCCGCTCGTCTCGCCTGGGACAAGCCGACCGCGAAGGCGCTGGCGGAAGCGGCGGGTCTTCGCACGCCGCGCTCGATCACCCTGCCGAAGGACACCTTCCGCGAGCTGGGCGCCGCTGCCGTGCTGCGCCTCGTCACCGAGGCCCTCCCGGCTCCGTACGCCGTCAAGCCCGCCCGCGGGGGCTCGGCCCAGGGAGTCACCATCGTCCGCGACGCCGAGGCCCTCCCCCGGGCGATGGTGGACGCCTACACGTACGGAGACGTCGCCCTCATCGAGCAGCTCGTGGAGGGCACCGAGATCGCCATCGGCGTGCTGGACGCGGGGGCTGGGCCGGAGGCCCTGCCGGCCACGGAGATCGTGCCGACGTCCGGCGTGTACGGCTACGAGGCGCGCTACAACGCCGGGCTGACCCGCTTCTACACCCCAGCGCGCATCTCCCCGGAGGCGGCCGCTTCCGTGGCGGACGCCGCGGTCCGGATCCATGTCGCGCTCGGGATCGGGCAGATCTCCCGGGTGGACATCATCGTCGACGCTGACGGGTCCCCGTGGTTCCTCGAGGTGAACGTCATCCCCGGCCTCACGGAGACGTCCCTGCTCCCCCAGGGTCTCGCCGCCGCTGGTGTCGAGGTCGGCGAGCTGTACCGCCGCCTGGCCGAGGCGGCCCTCGGCGCCCCCTCGTCTGACTGATCCCGCGTGTCTGACTCATCCCGCGTGTCTGACTGATCCCGCGTGTCTGACTGATCCCGCGTGTCTGACTGATCCCGCGTGTCTGACTGATCCCGCGTGTCTGACTGATCCCGCGTGTCTGACTGATCCCGCGTGTCTGACTGATCCCGCGTGTCTGACTCATCCCGCGTGTCTGACTCATCCCGCGTGTCTGACTCATCCCGCGTGTCTGACTGATCCCGCGTGTCACGCCCACGCCGGTCAGTCACACTGACCGGTGTACGGGCTGCCGACGGGTTCATGCGTGGCCGACGACTGCCTCGCGGTCGAGACGAGATGTAGTCCCAGCGGGCCAGTGAGGCGCGTGGAGCACGCACGGCTCCCTGCTCGCTCACGCATGGCACGTGGCGTTCGATGCCCGAGTGCGTGGCAGTCGTCGGCCACGACAGCATCGCCAGGCCCCGCTTCGTCGCGTCACCCGAACAGAGACGTCTCGGCAGCCATCCTGACGTGGCGAGTCGCGCCTCAGACCGGTTCGCCGCCGGGAATGCCCATCTCCTGCACGATGCGCATGAGGTCCCCGAGCGTCGCGAAGTCGATGACGATCTGGCCCTTCTGCGCCGACATCGTGACGCGCGCACTGGTGTTGAAGTGGTCGCCGATGCGCTGGGCCGCCTCGTCGAGATGCGCCGTCCCGAGACGACGCGGCGCTCTTCCGTGGCGTGGTCGTGCGCTGACCGCGCTGGGCCGCGGCCTCCGCCGCCCTCACGGAGAGGTCCTCGTTGACGATCTTGTCGGCAAGGTGGCGCATGGCCTCCTCGTCCCCCGACGACAGGATCGCCCGAGCGTGGCCGGCGGAGAGCACTCCGGCAGCGACGCGGTGCTGGACTTCCTGCGGAAGGCGGAGCAGACGGATCGTGTTGGTGATCTGGGGCCGTGAACGTCCCAGACGCTGGGCCAGCTCATCCTGCGTGATGGCGAAGTCCGCGAGCAGCTGCTGGTAGGCGCTGGCCTCCTCCAGGGGATTCAGCTCCGACCGGTGGAGGTTCTCGAGGAGGGCGTCTCGGAGCATCGACTCGTCGGCCGTGTCCTTGATGACCGCGGGGATCGTGGGAAGCCCGAGCTCCTTCGTGGCGCGCAACCGGCGCTCGCCCATGACGAGCTCGTACCTCGCCTTGCCCTTGGCATCCGAACCGAGAGGCCGGACCACGATGGGCTGGAGCACTCCGTACTCCCGGATCGACACGACGAGCTCCTGGAGCTCATCCGGTCGGAAGTCGGTCCGCGGCTGCTGCGCGTTGGGCGTGATGTCCGCGGGATCGAGGTTCGCCAGGCGTGCGCCCGGCACCTCGACGAGCTCCGGATCACCGGATTTCGTGGACGATGCCGTGGATGCGCCACCCTGGACACCGCTCGGCGCACCCGCGCCGACGCTGTCTGGGAAGAAGACGTCGACGGGTCGGCTTCGCTCATCGGAGGTCGGGATGAGGGCTCCGATGCCGCGTCCCAGGCCGGTTCTCTTCGTTGCCATTACTTCTGAGCTCCTCGGTGTGCGATCTCGGCTGCCGCTTCCAGATAGGACAGGGCGCCGGGAGAGTTGGGGTCGTAGCTGATGACGCTCTGGCCGTAGCTCGGTGCCTCGCTGATGCGCACCGATCGTGGGATGAGCGTGGTGAGAGTCTGCTGCGGGAAGTGCTCCCGGACTTCCGCTGCCACCTGTTGAGCGAGGTTCGTCCGGCCGTCGTACATGGTGAGGAGGATCGTGCTCATCTCCAGCTCCGGGTTCAGGTGCTGGGCGATGAGCTCGATGTTGGACAAGAGCTGACTGAGACCCTCCAACGCGTAGTACTCGCATTGGATGGGGATGAGCACCTCCTTCGCAGCGCTGAAGGCGTTGATGGTCAGGAGGCCGAGCGAGGGCGGGCAATCGATCAGGACGTAGTCGATGTCTCGACCGGCATCAGAGGCCAGGAATGCGTCCAATGCCGCTCGGAGACGACGCTCGCGCTGGTCCAGAGTGACCAGTTCGATCTCCGCACCGGCGAGGTGGATGGTCGCGGGAACGCAGAAGAGCGTGTCGAACTCGGGACTGCGTTGTATGGCTTCCGAGATCGGGACGTCGTTCACGAGTACGTCGTAGACGCTGGGGAGTTCCGTCGACCGATCGGCGCCCAGAGCCGTGGACGCATTGCCCTGTGGATCGAGGTCGATCACCAAGGTTCGCGACCCGGATTTGGCCAGCGCCGCAGCCAGGTTGACGGTGGTCGTGGTCTTGCCGACGCCCCCCTTTTGATTGGCGATCGTCAGTACCCGGGTCGCCGGAGGTCGCGGGAGGATCAGACCGGCGAGTGCCTTGCGGCGTCGGCTGGTCTCCGAGATCTCCCGCGCGATCGGGCTGAGTTCGTCATCCACGAGGATCCCCCATTCGTATGGACATGACCACTCCTTGACTCTGACATTTGTGATGTTTCACGTGGAACATGGCTGTTCGTGGCACTGATGTTGCTACAAATGCACAGCTGGTCAGGTTTTTCTCTTTGAGTACACGCCTGCCGATCACGCGACACGAGCCCTGATCACCCTGGTGATCTCGGAGACCTGACCCGCGCCAAGGGTGAGCACTTCCACGTCCTCCAAGTGGAACTTCCGGATGGCCTTGCTCGCCGCCTCCACCTCACGCTCGGCATTGGCGCCCTTCATCAGGACCAGTTCCCCGTCAGTTCGAACCAGCGGCACGGTCAGAGGAATCAACTTGGAGAACGCGCTGACCGCACGTGCTGTCACCTGATCGAGTGTGTAGGCGCGCGCCACGTCCTCGGCCCTGGCACGTCGGACGGCGACATTGGACAGGTCCAGATGCTGCACCTGCTCCTCGAGCCACGCTACGCGGCGCTCCATGGGTTCGATGAGCACGAACTCCACATCAGGACGGGCGATGGCGAGGACCAGACCCGGAAGTCCTGCACCGGATCCGATGTCGCCGACCAGGCCCGGGCGCAGCAGCGGCGCAAGGAGAACCGAGTTGAGGACATGACGGGTCCACAGGCGAGGCGGCTCCAGCGGGCCAATCAGGCCGAGCTCCTCACCCCGCTCCCCTAGTTGACGCGTGAACTCGCGGGCCACGTCGATGCGGGCTCCGAACAACTCAGCGGCGACCGCGGGCTCCGCCTCGATCAGGACCTCATCGGGCATTCTTGATCCATCCTGTGGTCGTGCGTCGTAGATGCCCTAGATTGAGCCGCATCGGGCCTGCGGTCATCTCGATCGCGTCCGGCACAACCAGCATCGTCCGAGTTTAGCGGCGATCCGTCGAGGTATACGCACCCCGCACTGATGCGCGATGCTCACGTGCGCATGCCGACTCACAGCGTCTGGCGCTAGATGTTTCACGTGAAACTCAGAGTTGCTGCTTGCAGGGATACCTCACTCTGAATGGCGGGGCACCCAGCTCGGAAGCGGGCACGTCGTACGCCTGGCGCCGCATCTCACAGCACGGTGTGGCTGAAAGTTGTGTCGTCGTCCTAGTGGGATCAATGCGATCAGCTTTCGCTGTAATGAGTCCTCTGACATGCTGTTGCATCGTGTTTCACGTGAAACATGCCCTGCGGTCTCGTCAGGCGACCTCCATTGCAGCCAACCGGTGACGCGACACCCACCAGAACAACCCAGTGCCACTGAACCCACTTGATCGGATTCGACTCCGCGGCGACTTCCGCAGGTCAGTGACCGCAACAGTCATATCTACCCGCGGACAAGGACGTAGAACGAACCTGACACCCACCATGCCGACAGCCGGACTACCAGCGCCACGCTAGTTGGCCCGCCGGTGTCGCCGCGCGACCGTGTCGCCGCGCGAACGTGTCGCTAGTTTCACGTGAAACACGACACCACTATCGGCGCCCGACACGACGTCCTGCACCTCGTCGGGTCTCTCGCACCTACCAGCGTGCGGTGTCCACTGACTGAGCCCCGATCGACGACCCTCTTTAGTCCGCTGCCAGCCGCCGAGGATCACCGCGCGGAGACGAGCGTCCAGAATGAGCGACGACCCGGGCGAAAATCAGCAGCACCCAGGGGGAGTGGAACGCAGACCGCGTGACACCTCCGCGGCACCGGTCGGCATCGCCCTTCGCAAAGCGCCACAATTTTGGTAACACGTCTGTATTATTCAAGGACACCGCATAGACGAAGGAGGCCCGTTCCGTCAGGAACGAGCCTCCTCGAATGCAGCCGGCGGATCAGGCCTTGCTGATCACCGTATGCCGGTCGCGGCCTTCGCCCTCGGACTCCGACGTGTAGCCCTTCTCCGCGACGATGTCGTGCACCAGCTTGCGCTCGTACGACGACATGGGCGGCAGCGACGCGCTAGTCGAGCCCGCCGAGATGCGCTCCACAGCTCGGTCGACGAGCTGCGCGAGCTCCACCTGGCGGGCATCGCGCGAGCCGCCCACGTCGAGGATCAGACGGCTGAACGCACCCGTCTTGTTCTGCACCGCGAGACGCGTCAGCTCCTGCAACGCCGTCACGGTCTCCGGGTTGGACAGCAGACGGAGATCCTCGGAGTCGGCCGCGTCCACGGAGACGTACGCCCTGCCACCGCGCTGATCGATGTCGATGTCGCCGTCGAGGTCGCAGATGTCCAGGAGTTCCTCGATGTAGTCCGCCGCGATGTCCCCTTCGTCCACAGCAGCGGCGCCCTCAGGAGCTGCCACCAGCCCGTCCGGGGACTGCGTGGGGGATGCGTCGGGGACCGCGATGTCGGGGGTCGAGGTGTCGGTCGTGTCGCTCATCGGCTCTTGGATCCCGCCTGCTTCTTGGCACGGTTCTTGCCCACCGGCTGCTGACGCTGCGCCGGCTTGCGCTCCTCGACGACGATCGTCGCCGACTCCGTGGAGCCCTCCGGAGCCACGAGCTTGCCCTTCTTGGCCAGACGCGCCTCACGAGCACGCGCGGCCTCGCTCCCGGGAGTCGGCATGTTGCGGATGACGAGGAACTGCTGGCCCATGGTCCAGAAGTTCGAGACGAGCCAGTAGAACATGACGCCGAGGGGGAAGGCGATGCCGGAGACGGCGAAGACCAGGGGGAGGATGTACAGCAGGATGCGCTGCTGCTTGAACATCGGGCTGGCCTTGGTCTCCTCGGACATGTTCTTGGCCATGATCTGCAGCTGCGTGATGAACTGGGACGCGCTCATGAGGATGACCATGGTCGTCGCGATCACGATGACGGTGATGTTGCCGTTCGCCGTCGAGATGGCGGACTGCAGCGGCGCTCCGAGGAACACGGACTCGCCGAACGAACGCGAGAGCTGGGCGTTGAGCAAGCCGATGCCCGGGAGCTCCTCGACCGCGGCCCGGTGGAGCACCGAGTAGAGGGAGAAGAAGATCGGCATCTGCAGCAGCAGGGGAAGGCAGCTGCTGAGGGGGTTGGTGCCGGTGTCCTTGTAGAGCGCCATGGTCTCGCGGGACATGGCCTCGCGGGAGAACTGGTCGCGCTTGCCCTTGTACTTGTCCTGGATCTTCTTCAGCTGCGGCGCGACCTCCATCATGCGGCGCTGGTTCTTGATCTGGCGGACGAAGATGGGGATGAGCGCCGCCCGCACCACGAGCACGAGGCCCACGATGGACAGCACCCAGGTGGCACCGTTGTCGGGATCCAACCCGAGGCTGGTCCAGAGCGTGTGGAAGCCGACCAGGATGAGTTCGATGACCCACTTGATCGGCCACAGGATCGTTCCGAGGAAGTCCATGAGGTGGTCGTTAGCCCCTTTCCGTGGCTGGGTGCGACGACGAATCCGAGCCTCGTGCGTCGATACTGCGGGACCCGACGAGCGGGGACGTCGTCGATGCCGCCCTCCGCCCAGGGGTGGCATCGGCACACACGCCATGCGGCGAGGAAGCCTCCGCGGAGGACGCCGTGCTCCTGCACGGCCTTGAGGCCGTAGGCGGAGCAGGAGGGGTAGTACCTGCAGACGTCCCCATAGAGAGGGAGACCGCACGCCGGTAGAGGGTGATCAGCGCGATCACCGCGTTCCGGGGCGCCAGGACGATGGAGGTCAGTACCCTCTTCATATCGTCCTCACGGCCCGCGTCACGGCTGACGCCATCTCCTCCTGCAGGGTAACCCACGGCGTCTGCTCCATGCCTGGCAGTACGCGGATCACGATGGACGTCCCCGGGGGCACGGAGGGCAGCAGCCCGGCGGAGACCGCCTTGAGGCGTCGTCGCACCAGGTTGCGCGTGACGGCGTTGCCGACCTTCTTGGAGACGATGAACCCGAACCGGGCAGGCGATCCCGCGGGTCCGGCCAGTGCCGAGACCACCGCGGTCGCCGTCGTCGAGCGGCGGCCCCGCCTGACGATGGTGCGGTAGTCCGCACCGCTCGTCACGCGGTTCCGCCGAGCGAGCACGTGCTACGCGGAGAGCTCGGTGCGTCCCTTGCCACGGCGGGCGGCGAGGATGGCACGGCCGGCACGGGTGCGCATGCGGAGGCGGAAGCCGTGCTTCTTGGCCTTCTTGCGGTTGTTCGGCTGGAAGGTGCGCTTGCTCACGGTGAGTCTCCACTCAGGTTGGTCCACGGGGCCGACGAGTGCGGCTGGGAAGATGGGGCAGCCTCGACAGGCTGGGTCAACTGCCTAAATCTACGGGGCGAGGGCCTTCCGGTCAAACCCACGGGCGGGATCGCGATTATCCACACGGAGAGCCGATCGGCCGGTATTGACATGCCGTCGTGGATAGGGTCGATTTGTCCTGATCCCCGACAGTGGCTACCGTGTGGCGTGGCCGCGACGCGTCGGGTGTCGCCCGCGCGGTGCTGACGGCCCGTTCGCACACAGGGTGGATAACCCTGTGAGTAACTATGCTGTCCGCGGTCGCGCTGCCGGGACGGTCCGCACCCCCGGAGCCTCCGGGGACGGACGCCGCACGCTCGACCGCGACGCCCTTCCAGCGTCGACAGCAGCCCGCGCACCGCGTGGCGGCCCCGGCATCCGCCGTGGGACCCCGCCCGGTGACGGCAGATGGGGAAACATGTCCGACCGCTCCGACCCGACGCACGCGATCTGGCAGAAGGTGCTCGCCGCCCTCACCGCGGACGACCGGATCACCCCGCAGCTGCACGGGTTCATCAGCCTCGTGGAACCCAAGGGCGTCATGACCGGCACCCTCTACCTCGAGGTCCCCAACGACCTCACCCGCGGCATGCTCGAGCAGCGCATCCGCGTCCCCCTCCTCAACGCCATCGGCTCCCTCGACGAGGCGGCCGGCGTCAGCAACTTCGCCATCGTGGTCAACCCCGAGATCGCGCAGGACGCCTTCGCCCAGCACCCCGAGCCGGCGGCCGAGCAGCCGTACATCGAGACCCCGACCATCACCGCGCCGACGGACAACCCCGGGCTCCCGGCGTCGCCGTCCCGCGGCGACTCCCGCCTCAACCCGAAGTACGGCTTCGACACCTTCGTCATCGGCGGATCCAACCGCTTCGCCCACGCCGCTGCCGTCGCGGTCGCCGAGGCGCCGGCGAAGGCGTACAACCCCCTCTTCATCTACGGGGACTCCGGCCTCGGCAAGACCCACCTCCTGCACGCGATCGGGCACTACGCGATCAGCCTCTACCCCGGCATCCGCGTGCGGTACGTGAGCTCCGAGGAGTTCACCAACGACTTCATCAACTCGATCGCCAACAACCGGTCGTCGCTGTTCCAGTCGCGCTACCGCGACAACGACATCCTCCTGATCGACGACATCCAGTTCCTCCAGGGCAAGGACTCCACCCAGGAGGCCTTCTTCCACACCTTCAACACCCTGCACGACCACAACAAGCAGGTGGTCATCACCAGCGACCTGCCCCGAAGCACCTCACGGGCTTCGAGGACCGGATGCGGTCGCGCTTCGAGTGGGGCCTCATCACCGACGTGCAGGCGCCCGACCTCGAGACCCGCATCGCGATCCTCCGCAAGAAGGCGCAGAGCGAGAAGCTGCAGGTGCCGGACGACATCCTCGAGTACATGGCCACGAAGGTCACGTCGAACATCCGCGAGCTCGAGGGCACCCTCATCCGGGTCACCGCGTTCGCGAGCCTGAACAAGACCCCGGTCGACCTCGCGCTCGTGCAGACGGTCCTGAAGGACCTCATCACGCTGGACGAGGACAACGTCATCGCACCGGTCGACATCATCAACCACACCGCGAGCTACTTCAAGCTCACCGTGGACGACCTCTACGGGTCGTCGCGGTCGCAGGCGGTGGCCACCGCCCGTCAGATCGCCATGTACCTGTGCCGGGAGCTGACGAACCTGTCGCTGCCGAAGATCGGGCAGCTGTTCGGCAACCGCGACCACACGACCGTCATGTACGCGAACAAGAAGATCACCGAGCTCATGAAGGAGCGCCGCTCCATCTACAACCAGGTGACGGAGCTCACGAGCCGGATCAAGCAGAACCACCGCTACGGCAAGATGTGACGCCCGCGTCGCGCATCACCGCCGGGTGAGCGCGGCCGAGCACGCACCAGGGGTCGGACCGTCGGGTCCGGCCCCTTCGTCGTCCCCGGCAGCTGCGGATGCGCGTCAGGACCGCCGCCGAGCGTCCACGTCCCCGGGCTCCATGTCTCCGGGGTCCACCGCATGTGTCCCGAGCGACCGGACCAGGCTTCTGCGGCTGCGTCGGGCTGATCGGCACCGCACCGATGAGCCGCGAGAGCGTGCGCCAGCGTCTGCTCGAGAGCCGGGGAACGCGCCACATGACCGAGGCTGCGGCGTTCCCCACAGTGTGCACAGAGTGTGGATAACTGTGGAGAACCGCCGGAGCCGTTGTGGGTTCGCGGAGGCCGCCTGTGGAACCGGCTCGCCCGCGTCGACGTCGTTCCGCCGAGTCCCCAGCCCGTTCCACACCCGTCCCACAACTTCCAGACGTGTAGTTCCCGCTCGATCGCCGGGGATCCGGGAGTTGTCCACAGATTCCACAGCGGTTAAGGCTGTTGTCCTTGAGGAACCCTTCATTGGATGTCGCCCAAGAACCTCAGGGGTGTGGACGGATCCGCGGTCCCGGCCGCCCCTCACGGCACGGCTAGCATTGAGCGACAAATCTTCCGCTCATCGAGGGGTCCACAACGTGAAGTTCCAAGTCAACAGGGACGTCTTCAGCGAGGCGGTTTCGTTCGCCGTCAAGCTCCTGCCGCAGCGGACGACCCTCCCGATCCTCAGCGGGGTGCTCATCGAGGCGACCGAGGACGGACTGACGCTGTCGTCGTTCGACTACGAGGTCTCGGCGCGCACGCAGATCCAGGCCGACATCGAGGAGGCCGGCCGCGTCCTCGTCTCCGGACGCCTGCTGGCCGACATCGCGAACCGGCTCCCGAACGCCCCGGTGCGGTTCACCACCGAGGACTCGAAGATCACGGTCTCGTGCGGATCCGCGCACTTCACGCTGCTCAGCATGCCCGTGGAGGAGTACCCGACCCTGCCGCAGATCTCCGAGCAGTCGGGCCTGCTGCCGGCGGAGCAGTTCGCCGCCGCTGTCGCGCAGGTCGCCGTCGCCGCGTCCCGCGACGACGTGACCCCCGTCATCACCGGCGTCCAGCTCGAGGTGGGGGAGACCAGCCTCGGCCTCATCGCCACCGACCGCTACCGCGTGGCGGTCCGGGAGATCGACTGGGACGGCGGCGACTCCACGACGGACGGCACCAGCCGCACCGCGCTCGTGCCGGCGCGCACGCTGCAGGAGATCGGCAAGACGTTCGGGCACAGCGGAACCATCTCCGTCGCCATCACCGACACCGACGACCGTCAGCTCATCGCCTTCAGCGCGGACCGGAAGACCGTGACGTCGCTGCTCATCCGCGGCAACTTCCCGCCGGTCAAGCGCCTCTTCCCCGACACGGTCGACAACTACGCGGTCATCAACACGGCCGACCTCATCGAGGCCACCCGCCGGGTCCAGCTCGTCCTCGAGCGCGAGGCCGCACTCCGCTTCACCTTCACCATCGACGGCCTCACCCTGGAGGCCATCGGCTCCGAGCACGCGCAGGCATCGGAGAGCATCGACGCCCTCCTCACCGGCGTGGACACCGTGGTCTCGCTCAAGCCGCAGTTCCTGCTGGACGGCCTCGGCGCCGTCCACTCCGAGTTCGTCCGCCTGTCGTTCACGAAGACGGACAACCCGAACAAGCCCGGTCCGGTGCTGATCACCAGTCAGTCGTCGAAGGACCAGGCTGGAGCAGACAACTACCGGTACCTGCTGCAGCCCAACCTGCTGCTGCGCTAGACCGCGACCAAGGAGAGAACATGCACATCGGACTCGTCGGACTCGGCAAGATGGGCGCCCGCATGCGCGCGCGCCTCGAGGCGAACGGCATCGAGGTGACCGGATACGACACCAACCCCGACGTCTCCGACGTCGCGACGCTCGACGACCTGGCCGCGGCGCTCCCCGCCCCCCGCCTGGTGTGGGTCATGGTGCCGGCCGGCAAGGTCACGCAGAACGTCGTGGGAGACCTGGCCCGGATCCTGCAGCCCGGGGACCTCGTCATCGACGGCGGCAACTCCAAGTTCACCGACGACTTCGCCCACGCCGGCCTCCTGGCCGAGAAGGGCATCGACTTCGTCGACGCCGGCGTCTCCGGCGGAGTCTGGGGCCTCGAGAACGGCTACGGCCTCATGGTCGGCGGCCCGAAGGAGCAGGTCGAGCGCGCCATGCCCGTCTTCGACGCGCTGCGTCCCGAGGGCCCTCGCGAGGAGGGCTTCGTCCACGTGGGCGACTCCGGCGCCGGGCACTACGCGAAGATGGTCCACAACGGCATCGAGTACGCGATGATGCAGTCGTTCGCGGAGGGCTACGAGCTGCTCGCAGCACGGAACGACATCATCAAGGACGTCACCGGCACGTTCGAGGCCTGGCAGCGCGGCACCGTCGTCCGCTCCTGGCTCCTCGAGCTGCTGGTCAAGGCCCTCAAGGAGGACCCGGGCTTCGAGGACATCGAGGGCTTCGTGCAGGACTCCGGTGAGGGACGGTGGACCATCGAGGAGGCGCTCGACAACGCGGTGCCCATGCCGGCCATCAGCGCGTCGATCTTCGCGCGCTTCTCCTCCCGCCAGGAGGACTCCCCGGCCATGAAGGCCGTCGCGGCGCTGCGCAACCAGTTCGGCGGCCACTCGGTGCAGAAGAAGTCCTGACCACCGGATGATCGTCCGTCACCTCTCCCTGGGTGACTTCCGCAACTACACCCGCGCGGACGTCGAGCTCCTGCCCGGTGCCACCCTCTTCGTGGGCAGCAACGGGCAGGGCAAGACGAACCTGGTGGAGGCGCTGGGGTTCCTGAGCACGCTCGGGTCCCACCGCGTCTCCACCGATCAGGCCCTCATCCGGCAGGGAGCCGAGTCCGCCGTGATCCGGGCCCTGCTGCAGCACGCGGGTCGTGAGCTCCGCGTGGAGGTGCAGATCAACCGGGCTGCGGCCAACCGCGCGCAGGTGAACAGCACGCCCACGAAGCCCCGCGAGCTGCCCCGGTACTTCTCGAGCGTCCTGTTCGCGCCCGAGGACCTGGCGCTCGTGCGCGGCGATCCCTCCGGCCGTCGTCGGCTGCTCGACCAGCTCCTCGTCCTGCGGACCCCGCGGCTGGCGGGCGTCCTGTCGGACTACGACCGTGCGCTCAAGCAGCGGAACACCCTGCTCAAGTCGGCCCGCGCGCGCGGCATGAAGGCGGACCAGCTCGGCACCCTCGACATCTGGGACGAGCGGCTGGTCGCCATCGGCTCGCAGATCATCGCGGCCCGCGGTGCGCTCGTCCAGGACCTCCAGCCCGAGCTCGCGCGCGCCTACCTCGCGGTGGCGGGCTCCGACCACGGTCCTTCGGCCCGGCCGGAGCTGAGCATCCTGGCCGACGACCCGGGGGAGGACGATGCCGTGGACGAGTCCGGTTCCCGGGACGGGGGCCGCTTCACCCGCACGGAGGACGTCGTCCCCGTCTTCACGGCTGCCATCGCCCGCATGCGTCCCCGGGAGCTCGAGCGTGGTCTCACCCTCGTCGGCCCGCACCGCGACGACGTGCTGTTCCGGCTCAACGGGTTACCGGCGAAGGGCTATGCCAGCCACGGGGAGTCCTGGTCCTTCGCCCTGGCGGTCAAGCTCGCCTCCGCCGAGCTCCTGCGGCGGGACTCGCAGACGGGGGACCCCGTGCTCATCCTCGACGACGTGTTCGCGGAGCTCGACCAGGCCCGACGCAGCCGCCTGGCCGAGGCCGTCACGGGATTCGAGCAGGTCCTGATCACGGCCGCCGTGCTCGAGGACGTGCCCGAGCACCTCGCGGCGAACGCGGTCCACATCCGGGCGGGCGAGATCGTCGAGGATCCCGCGGATCACGTGGCCGGCGCGACCGACCCCGAGGCCGGGGGAGCGGAGTGATCCCCCGCGCCCCCGACGGCGGACCGATGCCGGACTCCGAGGCCGTCGCCGTCTACCGCCGGTTCCGCCGTGTGTTCGGCGACGCCTCCGTCAGGTCCCCGTCCGCGCGGAAGCGCCGGGAGCAGAAGGCCGGCAGCTCGCCCTTCCAGCCGGGCCGGGACCCCCACGCCCTCGGGAACGTGATGGACTCCCTGACATCGCGCATGGGCTGGACCTCCTCGCTGTCGCAGGCCGAGCTGATGGCGGCGTGGACGACCATCGCGGGCGAGGAGACGGCCGTGCACTCCTCACCGGTCGGCATCGAGGACGGGCTGCTCACGGTCGAGTGCGAGTCCACGGCATGGGCGACCCAGCTCCGGTTGATGCGCGTGGAGATCACGACGCGCATCGCCGAGCGCTTCCCCGACGCGGGCATCCGGTCGATCCGCTTCCAGGGGCCCAACGCCCCGTCCTGGAAACGGGGTCCCAGGTCGATCCCAGGGCGGGGTCCGCGCGATACCTACGGGTAGGGAGGCGAATCAGGTCACCCCTGCCACGAAAACGCGTCAGACGGGCGGATAGGCGGTGCGGAGCGTACACCTGCGATAGAATGAGGGGTCGCCCGCAGTCCAGGACGACGGTCCCCGGATCACCTCGTGATCCGCGCGCGTCCGCCGTCGGGCAGGGGCGCGTCGACGCGGCAGGAGCCACCACTTCATGACATCGGATTCCTCACAGGACCTCCCCGACGACTCCACCCCGGACGAGGTGGAGGTCGAGGAGACGCACAACGACTCCGACCACATCACCCGCCAGCAGGTGAGCAACGACTACGGCGCCAACGAGATCCAGGTGCTCGAGGGCCTCGAGGCCGTCCGCAAGCGGCCCGGCATGTACATCGGCTCGACCGGACCGCGCGGCCTGCACCACCTGGTCAGCGAGATCGTCGACAACTCGGTCGACGAGGCCCTGGCCGGCTTCGCGAGCGACATCCAGGTCACCATGCGGAAGGACGGCGGCATCCGCGTCGTCGACGACGGCCGCGGCATCCCCGTGGACATCCACCCGGTCGAGGGCATCTCCACGGTCGAGCTCGTCCTGACCAAGCTGCACGCGGGGGGCAAGTTCGGCGGCGGCGGGTACGCGGTCTCCGGCGGCCTGCACGGTGTCGGCAGCTCCGTCGTGAACGCGCTGTCGGAGCGCCTCGACGTCGAGGTCCGCCGACAGGGCGCCGTCTGGCGCCAGAGCTTCACCATCGGCGTCCCCGACGCACCGCTCGCGAAGGGGGAGGGGTCCACCGAGACGGGCACCACGATCACCTTCTGGCCGAGCCGGGAGATCTTCGAGACCGTCGAGTTCGACTACGACACGCTGCGCGCCCGGTTCCAGCAGATGGCATTCCTCAACAAGGGCCTCGCGCTCACCCTCCACGACGAGCGCGCGGCGGATCCCGCCGAGCACCGCACGGAGAAGTTCCTCTACGAGCGCGGGCTCGTCGACTACGTCGAGCACCTGGTGAAGGCGAAGAAGACCGAGGTCGTCAATGCCGACGTCATCGCCTTCGAGTCCGAGGACACGGTCAAGAAGATCAGCCTCGAGGTCGCCATGCAGTGGACCACCTCCTACACGGAGAGCGTCCACACCTACGCCAACACCATCAACACGCACGAGGGCGGCACGCACGAGGAGGGGTTCCGCGCGGCGCTCACGACGCTCGTGAACCGCTACGCGCGCGAGAACAAGCTCCTGCGGGAGAAGGACGAGAACCTCACGGGCGACGACGTGCGCGAGGGCCTCACCGCCGTCATCTCCGTCAAGCTCGGGGAGCCGCAGTTCGAGGGCCAGACGAAGACGAAGCTGGGCAACACGGAGGCGAAGGCCTACGTCCAGCGCATCGTCGGCCAGCAGCTCGGAGACTGGTTCGAGAAGAACCCCGCGCAGGCGAAGGACGTCATCCGGAAGGGCATGCAGGCGTCGCAGGCGCGTCTCGCGGCCCGCAAGGCGCGCGAGCAGACCCGGCGCAAGGGCCTGCTCGAGTCCGGTGGCATGCCGGGCAAGCTCAAGGACTGCCAGAGCAAGGACCCCGCGCTCAGCGAGGTGTTCCTCGTCGAGGGCGACTCGGCCGGCGGCTCCGCGGTGCAGGGCCGCAACCCCACGACGCAGGCGATCCTGCCGCTGCGGGGGAAGATCCTCAACGTGGAGAAGGCCCGCCTCGACCGGGCGCTGCAGAACAACGAGGTGCAGTCGATGATCACCGCGTTCGGCGCGGGAATCGGCGAGGACTTCAACGCCGAGAAGGTCAGGTACCACAAGATCGTGCTCATGGCCGACGCCGACGTCGACGGCCAGCACATCACCACGCTGCTGCTCACCCTGCTGTTCCGCTACATGCGGCCGCTCATCGAGCTCGGCTACGTGTACCTGGCGCAGCCGCCGCTCTACCGCCTGAAGTGGTCGAACGCCGAGCACCAGTACGTCTACACCGACGCGGAGCGCGACGCGCTGCTCGCGCACGGGCAGGCGAACGGCAAGCGCATCCCCAAGGACAACGGCATCCAGCGCTACAAGGGCCTGGGCGAGATGGACTACAAGGAGCTGTGGGAGACCACCATGGATCCCGCGACGCGCACGCTCATGCAGGTCACGCTCGACGACGCGGCCGGCGCCGACGAGGTGTTCTCGACGCTGATGGGCGAGGACGTCGAGTCCCGTCGCAGCTTCATCCAGCGCAACGCCAAGGACGTCAGGTTCCTCGACATCTGATCGAACGGGCGGCGGTCCGGCACGATGCCGCCCGCCGCCCGGCACCGACTCCACGATCCATCACGAGCTGAACAGGACCTCCATGGCCGACGACATCACCCCGGACGACGAGCAGGGCACGGGTGCGACCCCGGACGACGAGCAGGTCTCGTCGACCGACGCCGCGCTGCCCCAGGAGGGCGTGACGCCGGCGTCATCGGCCGCCGCCGCGTCCGACTCGCTGCCCGGCGCCATCGTCGACCCGGATGCGACCGTCATCGTCACGCACGACCGCATCGAGCAGGTGGACCTCCAGCTCGAGATGCAGCGCTCCTTCCTCGACTACGCGATGAGCGTCATCGTGCAGCGGGCGCTCCCCGAGGTGCGCGACGGGCTGAAGCCCGTGCACCGTCGGGTGATCTACGCGATGTACGACGGCGGCTACCGTCCCGACCGTTCCTTCTTCAAGTCGGCCCGCGTGGTCGGCGAGGTCATGGGCCAGTTCCACCCGCACGGCGACTCCTCCATCTACGACGCGCTCGTGCGCCTCGTGCAGCCGTGGAGCCTGCGGTACCCGCTGGCGCTCGGCCAGGGCAACTTCGGCTCCGCGGGCAACGACGGCGCCGCCGCCCCGCGGTACACCGAGACCAAGATGGCGCCGCTGGCCATGGAGATGGTCCGCGACATCACCGAGGACACGGTCGACTTCCAGGACAACTACGACGGCCGGACGCTCGAGCCCAAGATCCTGCCGTCGCGCTTCCCGAACCTGCTGGTCAACGGGTCCGTCGGCATCGCGGTCGGCATGGCGACCAACATCCCTCCGCACAACCTGCGCGAGGTCGCCGCGGGTGCCCAGTGGCTGCTCGCCCACCCCGACGCGGACCGGGAGGAGCTCCTCGAGGCCCTGCTCGAGCGGATCAAGGGCCCCGACTTCCCGACCGGCGCGCAGGTGCTCGGGACCAAGGGCATCATCGACGCCTACCGCACCGGGCGCGGCTCCATCACCATGCGCGCGGTCGTCGCGGTGGAGGAGATCCAGGGCCGCGTGTGCCTCGTGGTCACCGAGCTCCCGTACCAGGTCAACCCCGACAACCTCGCCATCAAGATCGCCGAGCTGGTCAAGGACGGCAAGCTCGGCGGCGTCGCCGACATCCGCGACGAGACGTCGGGCCGCACGGGCCAGCGCCTCGTGATCGTGCTGAAGCGCGACGCCGTGGCGAAGGTCGTGCTGAACAACCTCTACAAGCACACCCAGCTGCAGGAGAACTTCGGCGCGAACATGCTCGCGATCGTCGACGGCATCCCGCGCACGCTGGCGCTCGACGGCTTCATCTCGGCGTGGGTGGACCACCAGATCGACGTCATCGTCCGCCGCACGCAGTACCGGCTCGCCGAGGCCGAGGCGCGTGCCCACATCCTGCGCGGGTACCTCAAGGCGCTGGACGCGCTCGACGAGGTCATCGCCCTCATCCGACGGTCCGAGACGGTGGAGGTCGCGCGCAGCGGCCTGATGCACCTGCTCGACATCGACGAGCTGCAGGCCAACGCGATCCTCGAGATGCAGCTCCGCCGGCTCGCCGCGCTCGAGCGCCGCAAGATCCAGGACCAGGCGGCCGAGCTCGAGGAGCGCATCGCCGAGTACCAGCACATCCTGGCCACGCCCAGCGTCCAGCGGGAGATCATCAGCACCGAGCTGCAGGAGATCACCGACAAGTACGGCGACGACCGGCGCACGGAGATCATGCTCGGCTTCGACGGCGACATGAGCATGGAGGACCTCATCCCCGAGGAGGAGATGGTGGTCACGGTCACGCGCGGCGGGTACATCAAGCGCACGCGCATCGACAACTACCGCAGCCAGCACCGCGGCGGCAAGGGCGTGCGCGGGGCGCAGCTCCGGGCCGACGACGTGGTGGAGCACTTCTTCGTCACCACCACGCACCACTGGCTCCTGTTCCTCACGGACAAGGGACGCGTCTACCGCGCGAAGGCATACGAGCTGCAGGAGGCCGGCCGCGACGCGAAGGGCCAGCACGTGGCGAACCTTCTCGCCATGCAGCCGGACGAGGAGATCCAGCAGGTCCTCGACATCCGCGACTACCAGGTGGCGCAGTACCTCGTGCTCGCCACCCGCGACGGCCTCATGAAGAAGACGGCCCTGACCGAGTACGACACGAACCGCACCGGCGGCATCATCGCGATCAACCTCCGCGACGGCGACGCGCTCGTGTCGGCGCTCCTCGTCGACGAGGACGACGACCTGCTGCTCGTGTCGCGCAAGGGCATGTCGCTGCGGTTCTCCGCCGACAACTCGGCGCTCCGTCCGATGGGCCGCTCGACGTCCGGAGTGAAGGGCATGACGTTCCGCGGGGACGACACCCTGCTCAGCGCGTCGGTCGTCGGACACCAGGGATACGTCTTCGTCGTCACCGAGGGCGGCTTCGCCAAGCGCACCGCGGCCGACCAGTACCGCGTGCAGAACCGCGGCGGCATGGGCATCAAGGTGGCCAAGCTGCAGGACGCGCGAGGCGACCTCGCGGGCGCCCTGATCGTAGGCGAGGAGGACGAGATCCTCGTCGTGCTCGCCAGCGGCAAGGTGGTACGGTCTGTCGTGGCCGAGGTCCCGGCGAAGGGCAGAGACACCATGGGTGTCGTGTTCGCCCGGTTCGCGGACGACGACAGGATCATCTCACTGGCCAAGAACTCCGAACGCAACCTGGTGGTCCCCGAAGCTGCGCCCGACGCGTCCGACGGTACCGCTGCTGGAAAGGGAACACCCGATGAGTCAGTGTCGCCGAGAAGCTCGCGAAGAAGTCGTCGCGAGCCACCACCACCAAGCAGGTGCGTCTGAAGCTCGTGTACGTCGACTTCTGGTCGGCGCTGAAGCTCGCGTTCCTCTTCTCCGTGGTGCTCGGCATCATCACCGTGGTGGCGACGTTCCTCATCTACGTCGTCCTGCAGACCACGAACGTGTTCGGCACGGTCGACCAGCTGTTCCAGGAGGTGTCGGGCTCAGCGGACTTCTCGCTGCAGGACGTCTTCGGCCTGGGCCAGGTGCTCGGATTCGCGATCGTGGTGGCCGTCCTCAACATCGTGGTCGGCACCGTGCTCGGCGCCGTGGCCGCGCTGCTCTACAACCTGAGCGTGCGCATCACGGGCGGCGTCCTCGTCGGGTTCACCAACGCGTAGCCGATTGGGAGAAACGGGCAGGCGTACGGTAACGTGTACCTGCCCGATGGGGATATAGCTCAGTTGGTTAGAGCGCTTCACTGATAATGAAGAGGTCCCAGGTTCAAATCCTGGTATCCCCACCAACACCCCCGGATCCGCATGATCCGGGGGCATGGCGGGAATCGAGTCGGGAGATCGCACGGCGATCCGAGACTCGCCGATCGGGGTCATAGCTCAATTGGTAGAGCGCCTGCTTTGCAAGCAGGAGGTCCGGGGTTCGATTCCCCGTGACTCCACATCCAGCCCGTCTCCGGGTCGTCCTCCCTCTCGCCGGTCGTCGCCTGCGCCGACTCCCTGTGATGCATCGACCTCGGTGTCAGCGACGGCGTCCGACGCCACGACGTGCACGCGACGAAGGCCCGGCCACCTCTCGGTGTCCGGGCCTTCGTCGGATCGCGGGGCGATCGGGGAGCGTGGGTCAGCTCGCGGGCTGGTCCTTCGCGTCGACGGCCTCGGGCTCGTCGTCGGCGATCCACAGGTCGTCGTCCGCGCGGAACGTCTGGTACAGGGCGTAGCCGACGCCGCCGACCACGACCACGCCGAGGGCGATGAGGGCGACTCCGCCGAAGCCGAGGCCCTTCTTCGCGGGCGCGACCTGGGGGACGTAGCGACCGACGTACGAGCGGCCGTTGTCGACGTAGTGCTTGCCGAACTCCTGGGCCTTCGAGGAGACCTTGCCGGCCTTCTTGACCGCGTCCTTGACCTGCTTGCTGTTGCGGATGCCCTCGGTGGCCGCCACCGCGGATCCGGCTGCTCCGGCGACCGCGGGGAGCACCGTGTGCGTGAATCCCTTGTAGGCCGAGTCGGCCGCGGTGCGGACGCGCTCGGCGCCGGCCTCGTAGCCCGGACGGATGTGGTCGTCGACGCCGCGCTTGACGGCGGGGACGACGTGCTGGTCGGAGAGCTTGCGGGCCGTGTGCGCGGCCTCGGCCACGACGACGTTGGCCCGGTCGAGGACCTCGCGCTGCTCCTTGAGGACGGCGGCCGCGTGGGTGCGGAGCTTCGCCAACTCCTTCTTGTTCTTGCGTGACAGACCCAAGGGGACCTCCATCGGTGTGATTTCGCCAGGAATCCCAGTCTGGCACGGGTGCCTCCGGGGTCAAACACGGTGGACGCTGTGCGTCCGCCGAGTCCCAGCTCCGCCGTGAGACCATTGCTCCATGTCTGCGCACACTCACGTCGCCACCATGACGACCAACCACGGCACCATCGTCCTCAACCTCTTCGGGTCGCACGCGCCCCAGACCGTCGAGAACTTCGTCGGCCTCGCCACGGGCGAGAAGGAGTGGACCCGCCCAGACGGGCAGGAAGTCGACCGACCCGCTCTACGACGGCGTCGTCTTCCACCGCATCATCAAGGACTTCATGCTCCAGGGCGGCGACCCGCTCGGCCAGGGCACCGGCGGCCCCGGCTACCAGTTCGACGACGAGATCAGCCGCGACCTCGACTTCTCGAAGCCCTACATCCTCGCCATGGCGAACGCCGGCACCCAGGGCGGCCGCGGCACGAACGGCTCGCAGTTCTTCATCACCACGGCGCCCACCACCTGGCTCCAGGGCAAGCACACGATCTTCGGCGAGGTCGCCGACGACGCGTCCAAGAAGGTCGTCGACGCGCTCAACGCCGTCGCCACCGACGGCCGCGACCGTCCCCGCGAGGACGTCGTGATCGAGAGCGTCACCGTCGAGAAGGTCTGATGACCGATTCACCCCGTACGGCGGCCGACCGCTGCTACCGGCACCCCGACCGGCAGAGCTTCGTGCTGTGCCAGCGATGCGGGCGGACCATCTGCCCCGAGTGCCAGACGCCGGCCGCCGTCGGGGTGATCTGCCCGGAGGACATGAAGGAGCAGCGCCGCACCGCTCCGAGGTCCCGGGCCTCGTTCGTCACGCGGATGACGCGGAGCTCGGCGCCCGTCGTGACGTACGGCATCATGGCTGTCTGCGCCGTGGTCTGGATCCTCCAGGTGCTGCCCGTCGTCGGCGGCTACGTCACCACGTCGCTGTGGTTCGCGCCCGTCTACGGCAGCCTCGCCTCCGGGGACTACGAGCCGTGGCGGATGCTCACGAGCGCCTTCACGCACTCCCCGGACAGCATCTTCCACATCCTCCTGAACATGCTGTCGGTCTTCGTCTTCGGCCGCGTCCTCGAGCCCATGCTCGGACGTGCCCGCTTCCTCGCGCTTTTCGTGATCTCGGCGCTCGGCGGCTCCCTCGGCGTCGAGGTCATCGGCGCCGCGATGGGCGACTCGCTCACCGCGGTCGTCGGCGCCTCCGGCGCCATCTTCGGGCTCATGGGCGGCTACTTCGTCCTGGCCCGCAAGCTCGGCGGCAACGTCGGGCCGCTGCTGGGGGTCATCGTGCTGAACCTCCTCCTGGGCTTCGTGGTCCAGGGGGTCAGCTGGCAGGCGCACGTGGGCGGCCTCGTGACGGGTGCCCTCGTGGCGCTCGTCCTCCTGCGCACCCGCGCGGACCGTCAGCGCGGCGTCCAGGCGGCCTCGCTCGCGGGTCTCGCCGTGGCGATCGTGGTGGCGGCCGCCGCCTTCCCCGTCGCCCTCTGACGTCGCGGACGTCCGCAGCCGCTCCCGGTGGGCGGCTCCTCCCGCGCGCCCTCGGGACGGCGCAGGCCGTGGATGACCGTGGATCCGGGGCGGAGTGGGGTTATCCACAGGCCCGTCCACAGTGGGGATAGTTACACGGGTGTCATTACCGCCGCGCGGTGCAGGCTCGGAACCCGGTCCGCGACGACCGAGGGGGAGCCGGATGGGCGGCATGGCGGCCTTCTGCCGGTAACCCGCCGGGCCGGCTCTCGGTGCGGAGCTCCAGATGCGCGGTTCTCCACAGGTGTGGAGCGTTGTGCACAGCGAGTCTGTGGAGAACGCGATCGTGGATGCATCCGCAGCCGTCATCGCCCTGGACGCACGAGAGCCCGTCACCAGGTGCGGTGACGGGCTCTCGGGGACGCGCTCGGGTCAGCGCCACCTGGTGGTCATGAGGAACCCGACCAGGATGAGGCCGAAGCCGATGAGGATGTTGCCGACGCCGAGGTCGGGGATGGGGAACGCGTTGAGGCTCACGTAGTAGACGATGAGCCAGGCGAGGCCCACGAGCATGAAGCCGAACATGATGGGCTTGAACCACACGGGGTTCGGGGCGTCCTCGTCGCGCACGCGTTCCTGGCGGGAGGGTCTCGTCGTCTTGTCGCGGGCCATGCGGTGATTCTAGCCGTACCCTCCTCCCCGGAGCCGGGAGGATGCCCGCGTCCGCGGGCTCGCCCGGGCGCCGTCGCGTGCATGCGCGCCACCTACAATCGGCACATGAGTGCTCAGGATCCCGCGCCCACCCGCCGCTCCACGCGGCGCCGCGGCCGGCGGGGCGATGCGCTGCTCGGCACGGTCGGCGTGGTCGGGGAGCTGCTCCTCACGGCGGGCGTGCTCATCATGCTGTTCCTCGGCTGGCAGCTCTGGTTCAACGACATCGTCGTGAGCAGCGGCCAGCGCGACCAGGCGCTGCAGAACAGCCGGAGCTGGGCATCGGCCACGCCCGACGCCGCGGCCTCCCCGGATCCGGCGGCCTCCCCGACGGGCCCGGGGGATCCGGTCATCACCACGGCTCCCACGTCGGACGCGACCGACTTCGGCAACATCTACATCCCGCGCTTCGGCGCCGACTACGTCGTGCCGGTCGCGACCGGCGTCGGCCTCGGCAACGTGCTGAACCTCGGCAAGGTCGGGCACTACCGCGACACGCAGATGCCCGGTGAGGTCGGCAACTTCGCCGTCGCCGCGCACCGCACCACCTACGGCAAGCCCTTCAACCAGATCACCGACCTGCGGGTGGGCGACGCCATCGTGGTCGAGACGCAGGACGGCTGGTACACCTACCGCTTCCGTACACTCGAGTACGTGAAGCCCACCGGAGTCGACGTGCTCGCGGAGGTGCCCCAGGCACCCGACAGCCAGCCGGGCGACCGCATCCTCACCATGACGAGCTGCAACCCGCTGTTCTCCGCCGCCGAGCGCGTGGTGGCGTACAGCGTCTTCGAGTCGTGGCAGCCGCGGTCCGACGCGTCCCCCGTCCCCGCCCTCTCCGGCACGTCGTTCGCGCAGGCGGGCTGACCGTGTACGCGGCGTTCTGGCGCATCCTGCCCGGGCCGGTGTGGGTCCGCCTCCTGATACTGCTCGTGCTGCTCGCGGCCGTGCTCTTCTCGCTCGTCACCTGGGTCTTCCCCTGGGTCGACTCCATCGTCAACACCCAGGAAGTCACGGTGCATCAGTGACACGCGTCCTCGTCATCGACAACTACGACAGCTTTGTCTACACCCTCAACGGGTACCTGCAGCAGCTCGGCGCCGAGACCGTCGTCATGCGCAACGACGACCACGCCGACGCCGACATGGCGGGCGTGATCTCGGAGTACGACGCGGTGCTCGTGTCGCCCGGGCCGGGCAAGCCGTCCGAGGCCGGCGTCTCGATCCCCACGGTCACGGCGGCGCTCGCGTCCGGCACCCCGCTGCTCGGGGTCTGCCTCGGCCACCAGGCCATCGCGGAGGCCTTCGGGGCGACGGTGACGAACGCCGAGGAGCTGATGCACGGCAAGACATCGCTGGTCACGCACGACGACGGCGACTTCTACCTCGGCGTCCCGCAGCCGTTCACGGCCACGCGCTACCACTCGCTGGCCGTCGTCGACGGCACCGTCCCGTCGGACCTCGTGGTCACCTCGCGGACCGACGGCGGCGTCATCATGGGCCTCCGCCACGAGGCGGCGCCCCATCGTCGGCGTGCAGTTCCACCCGGAGTCCGTCCTCACGGAGGGCGGCTACCGCATGCTCGGCAACTGGCTCGAGGGCGCCGGGCTCGTGGGCGCCCGGGACACGTCCTCCCGGCTGTCGCCGCTCGTCCGCATCGTCTGATCGGACGCGCCTGCCGGCCGGCGGTCCTGGGCGCAGGACCGGGAGCTGACCTGCACGACCAGTCTCCGACCGGAAGCGGTGCTCCGGATCAGCCCCGGGCGGTCGTGGGCGTCGGGGTGGGAGCCGGGGTGCTCCGCGGGGCGCCGGTGCAGTAGGTGAGCGAGACGGTGGACCGCTGCGCGACGTCGCCCGGAGGCACCGACTGCTGGTTCACCGGGGAGCCGTCGGCCCGCCCGCAGGACGGGTCGCGGCGCGTGGTGACCACGAGCTCCGACGACTCGAGCAGCTTCTGCGCGTCGGCCAGCGGCTGCCCGATCACGTCCGGGAGGGCGACCCGGCCGTTCGACAGGACCAGCTTGACCGCCGAGCCCTGGTCGGCCTGCTCGGTGGCGGCCGGCTCCGTCCGGAGCACGACGCCGTCCGGGACCGTCGGCGACGACTCGCGCACGACCTCGCCCACCGTGAGGCCCGCGGCCTCGAGGTTCCCCGTCGCCGTGCCCTCGTCCATGTTCGCGAGGTTGGGCACCTGCACCTCCGGCGGACCGGACGACACGAAGACGTCGATCTCGGTCTTCGAGGCGACGTTCTCGCCCGGGTCCGGGTTCGTGCGCAGCACGAGACCCTCCTCGACCGTGGTGCTCGCCTCGTCGCGCTCGAGGGGGACGAGGTCGGCCTCCTCGAGGGCCGCGGCGGCGCTGGCATAGGTGGATCCCACGACGTCCGGCACGGTGGGGCTGATGTCGGGGGGCCCGATGGTGCTGAGGTTGGTGACCCAGATGACCACGGCGATGAGGATCACGACGACCACGGTCACGCCGGCCCAGATCCACGGCACTGGCGGACGGCTCTGCGTGCGGACCGTGCGGTCGTCGTCGACGCCGAGCTGGCGGAGTGCCTGCTGCGAGGACGACGGACCGGCGGGGGACCCGAAGAGCGTGGCGCCCACGTCGTTGGTCGGCGCCTCGCGCGGTGCGAGCGTGCCCTCGGCGGCGCGGTCGAGGTCGGCGCGGAACTCGCCGGCGGTCTGGAAGCGGGCGTACCGGTCCTTCGCCATGGCCTGCAGGACGACCTGGTCGAGCTGCGGGGACACGTGCTCCTGCACCGCGCTGGGGGCGACGGGCGTCTCGCTGACGTGCTGGTAGGCCACGGCCACCGCCGTGTCCGCGCGGAACGGCGCCTGGCCGGTGAGCATCTCGAAGAGGACGACGCCCGCCGAGTACAGGTCCGTGCGCGCGTCGACCGACTCGCCCTTGGCCTGCTCCGGGGAGAAGTAGCGGGCGGTGCCGAGTATGGCCGTGGTCTGCGCGATGGTCGCGGAGGTGTCGGAGACGGCCCGCGCGATGCCGAAGTCCATGACCTTGGCCTGGCCGGCCGGGGTGATCATGATGTTGCCCGGCTTGATGTCGCGGTGCACCACGCCCGCGCGGTGCGAGTACTCCAGGGCGGTGAGCACCTGGCGCATGATGCGGACGGCCTCGTCGGGTTCGAGCGGACCGTCGGTGATGAGGTCCTTCAGGAGACGGCCCTCGACCCGCTCCATGACGATGAACGGCACGGTGTGGCTGGCGCCGTCCTGTTCGGTCACGACGTCCTCGCCGGCGTCGAAGACGCGGACGATGGTGGGGTGCGACATGCGCGCCGCCGCCTGGGCCTCCTGGCGGAAGCGGCTGCGGAAGGCGGGGTCCTCGGAGAGACCGCGTCGGAGGACCTTGACCGCCACGCGGCGACCGAGGCGGGAGTCGACGCCCTCGAAGACGTCCGCCATGCCCCCGCGGCCCAGCAGCGCCCCGATCTCGTAACGGCCGCCCAGAACACGCGCGTCGGTCACGGACTGCCTCTCGTCGGGATCGGGTTCAGGACGGGGATGAGCTTACCCGGCGTCCGCTGGGGATCACGGCGGTCCCGCGCTCGCCCGGGCTGCCGGCGTGCGGCCGGCAGCCCGGGTGCGTCGCGCGTCAGGGGCGCGGGTGCGAGCTCGAGACGAGCGAGCGCTCGTCGGAGCGGCCGGGGGCCGGACTCGGTGCCGAGCCGGTCGTGCCGCCGTCGCCGCCTCCCGTGCCGCCGCCGGTCCCGCCGCCGGTGCCGCCGCCGGTGCCGCCGGATCCCCCGGGGCGTCCTCGACCGTGACGGTGACCGTGCTGCTGTACGGCGACTCGTTCGTGCCGCAGATGGCGAGGTACTTGACGGTGAACGTGCCCGGGGTCGAGCCCGCCGTGATCTCACCCGAGGTGGTCTGCGCGTTGGTCGGGTTGGTGCTGCCGCCCCACGTGCCCGTGGCGCCGTTCGAGACGGAGTCGGTCTGCACCTGGTACCCGTTGAGGGTCTGGCCCGCGGGGCACGAGTAGGCCGGCCACGAGACGTCGACCGCCTGCCCGGCGCGGACCGTCGTGGGCTCCACGGTGGGGGTCCCGGGTGCGGCCGTGGGCAGGGTGGGTGCGCCGTACGCAGTGATCTGGATGGTGGCGCCCTTCGCCACGCTGCCGGTGGGGGTGATGGCGGTGACGCGGCCCTCCTCCTCGCCGGACGGCGCGGCGCCCCCGGTGACGACCGTCACCTTGAGGCCGAGGTCGGTGAGGTCGGCCGAGACCTCCGCCTGGTCGCGTCCGAGGTAGTCGTCGCGATTCACCTGGACGGTGCTCGCGGTGGGCGACGGGGTTGGGGTCGGCGTCTCGGACGGGGTGGGACTCGGGCTCGCGCTGGTCTCGGCGGGTGCGGGAGCCGCATCGTCGCGGTTCTGGCCGGCGACGTAGGCCGCGATGCCGGCGGCGATGGCACCGAGGACGAGGAGGGCGACGACGACGAAGATCCAGATGGCGCGCTTCCGGGCGCGCGGCTGATCGGCCTCCTCGTCGTCCTCGTCGTCGAAGACGAGGGGGGACGCGGCGCCCGCCGGCGCGGAGGACAGGATCGTGGTCGCGCCGGTGTCCGCGGCGCGACGGCCCGGCGGCATCAGCTGGGTGGCCTGCGTGGGCGTCCCCGGGTCGGCCAGCGCGGCGGCACCGGCGACTGCCGCGACCGCGATGGTGGCGGTGGCCACGTCGCCGCGGCGGAGCGCCTGCGCGGCGCGCGCGAGGTGCGCGGCGCTCTGCGGTCGGTCGGCCGGCTTCTTCGCGATGCAGGACATGACGAGGTTGCGGACGGGCTCGGCCACGGTGACCGGGAGCTCGGGCGGCTGCTCGTTGATCTGCGCCATCGCGATGGCGACCTGGGACTCGCCCGTGAAGGGACGGCGCCCGGCCAGGCACTCGTACGCGACGATGCCCATGGAGTAGACGTCCGTCGAGGGCGAGGCGGGGTGGCCGCTCGCCTGCTCGGGGGAGAGGTACTGCACGGTGCCCATGACCTGGCCCGTGGCGGTGAGCGGGACCTGGTCGGCGATGCGCGCTATGCCGAAGTCGGTGATCTTGACGCGGCCGTCGGGCGTTATGAGCAGGTTGCCCGGCTTGATGTCGCGGTGCACGAGACCGGCCTGGTGGGCCGCGTGGAGCGCCAGCGCGGTCTGGGCGATGATGTCGAGCACCTTGTCGGTGGAGAGCACGCGCTCCCGCTCGAGGATGGTGGACAGGGCCTCTCCGGGCACCAGCTCCATCACGAGGAAGGCGCTGCCGTCCTCCTCGCCGTAGTCGAAGACGTTCGCGATGCCCTCGTGGTTCACGAGCGCGGCGTGCCGGGCCTCGGCGCGGAAGCGCTCGAGGAAGCCGGGGTCGCCGAGGTACTCGTCCTTGAGGATCTTGATGGCGACCTTGCGCCCGATGACGAGGTCGGTGGCCTCCCACACCTCGCCCATGCCGCCGATGGCGATGCGATCGCCCAGCTGGTAACGCCCTCCGAAGGTCAGTCCGCTCGTGGGTCTCATCTGTCCAGCACCGCCTCAATCACTCGCTTCGCCACCGGGGCGGCGAGGTACTCCCCGAGCCCGATCGTCCTCGTCCGCCGCCGTCCTCCACCAGGACCGCGACCGCCACCTGCGGCGACTCCGCCGGCGCGAAGCCGGTGAACCACAGCGTGTAGGGGTCGTCCGCGCCGTTCTGGGCGGTGCCCGTCTTTGCCGGCCACGTCGACGCCCCCGATTCTCGCATTCGTGGCGACGCCGCTCTCGACGTTGTCGATCATCATCCGGGTCATCGTGTCGGCGGTCTCCTTCGAGATCGGATCGGCGAAGCGGCGGGGCGTGAAGCCGGAGAGCTCGCTGAGGTCGGGGTTGAGGACGCTGTCGACGACGCTCGGCTGCATGACGTCGCCGCCGTTCGCGATGCCCGCGGTGACCATGGCGGTCTGGAGGGGCGTCGCGCGGACGTCGAGCTGGCCGAAGGCCGAGCTGCGCGGTCTGCGCGTCGTCGAGGTCGGGGGAGAAGACGCTCTTCGCGCTGGCCATGGGGACCTCGATCGACCGCCCGTAGCCGAACGCGTCGGCCATGTCGGCGATCCGCTCCGATCCGAGCGCGATGCCGAGCTGCGCGAACGGGATGTTGCAGCTGAGGCGCAGCGCGGTCGCGAGGCTCACCTCGGGCTCACTGCCGCACGCGCCCTCGCCCGCGTTGGTGATGACCGTGCTGGTGCCCGGCAGCGTGAACGTGGCCGGGTTGGGGAGCAGGGAGTCGGGCGTGTACTCGCCGGACTCGATGGCGGCCGCCGTGACGACCAGCTTGAACGTGGACCCGGGCGGGTTGAGGCTGTCGACCGCCCGGTCGATGAGGGGATCCGCGGGGTCGGCCAGCAGCGACGCGTAGCTCTGCTTCACGGCGTCCCGGTCGTGCGAGGCGAGCGCGTTCGGGTCGTACCCGGGCGTGGAGACCATCGCGAGGATGCGGCCGGTGGAGGGCTCGATGGCGACGACGGATCCCTGCAGGCCGCCGAGCGCGTCGTAGGCCGCCTGCTGCACCGCGGGGTCGAGGGTCAGCTCGACCGACGCGCCCTTCGGGGACTGGCCCGTGAACGTGCGGGTGAGGCTGTCGAAGAACTGCGTGCCGCTCGTGCCGCTGAGGACGTCGTTCATGGACGCCTCGATGCCCGTGGAGCCCTGGCCGAGCGTGTAGTACCCGGTGACCGCGCTGTACAGGTCGGGCTGCGCGTAGGTGCGGAGGAACTCGTACTGGTCGTCGACGGGCACCGAGGAGGCGATGGGGGTGCCGTCGACGAGGATGGCGCCGCGCTCCGCGGAGTAGCTGGCGAGGATGGTGCGGGAGTTGCGGGGATCGGCCTGCAGGGTGGGCGCCGAGACCACCTGGATGATCGACGCAGCGACGAACAGGGCCACGAACATGGCCAGGACGAACACGGAGACGCGCTTCAGCTCGCGGTTCACGACTCGACCACCAATCGCGGCTGGTTGCGGACGGTGTCGGACAGGCGCAGCAGCAGGGCCGCGATGATCCAGTTGGCCAGCAGGGAGGACCCGCCCGCGGCCATGAACGGCGTGGTGAGGCCCGTGAGCGGGATGACCCGGGTGACGCCGCCGATGACGATGAAGACCTGCAGCGCGATGACGAACGACAGGCCGATGCCGAGCAGCTTGCCGAAGTCGTCCTGGCCGGCGAAGCCGATGCGGAAGCCGCGCGAGACGAGCAGGAGGTAGAGGGCGAGGATCGCGAAGACGCCCGTGAGGCCCAGCTCCTCGCCGAGGCTCGCGAGGATGAAGTCGCTGTTGGCGAGCGGCGTGAGCTGGGGGCTGCCGCTGCCGAGCCCCTGCCCGAACAGGCCGCCGTCGGCCATGCCGAACAGGCCCGTGACCAGCTGGTAGCTGCCGCCCTGCGCGTCGTAGACGGCCGGGTCGGAACGGGTTCAGCCATGCGTCGACGCGGCCCCCGACGTAGCCGAGCGTGCTCGCGCCGTACGCGCCGCCGAGGAAGAGCACGGCGCCGAGCACGACCCAGCCGATGCGTCCGGTGCTGACGTACGTCATGACGATGAAGAGGCCGAAGTAGAGCAGCGACGTGCCGAGGTCGCGCTGGAAGACGAGGACGCTCATCGAGACCGCCCACACCAGGAGGATGGGGCCGAGGTCGCGGACGCGCGGGAACCGCATCCCGAGCACCTTGACGCCCACCATCGAGAGGCTGTCGCGCGCCGTGACGAGGTAGCCGGCGAAGAACACGGCGAGGCAGATCTTCGCGATCTCGCCGGGCTGGAACGAGAACCCGCCGATGTGGATCCACACGCGGGCGCCGTTGATGTTCTGGCCGATGACCGGGAGCATCGGCAGGAGCAGCAGCACGAGGCCCGTGAACATGGCGATGTAGCGGTAGCGCTGCAGGACGCGGTGGTTCTTCAGCAGCACGATGACCGCGAGCGCGCACACGATGGCGAGGCCCGACCAGACGATCTGGCGCACGGCCACGCTGTCCCAGCCGGAGTAGCCGCCCGCGAGGTCGAGGCGGTAGATGGCCGCGAGGCCGAGGCCGTTGAGCACCGTCGCGATGGGGAGGATGAAGGGATCGGCGTCCGGCGCGAGCCAGCGCAGGGCCACGTGCATGCCGAGGACGAGCACCGCGAGGCCGGTGGCGGGCAGGAAGAAGCTCCGGTCGAAGGCGCCGAGCGCCCCGAGCTGCACGAGGTAGAGGGCGCCGCCGTTGATGACCGACGCCAGCACGACCAGCGCCAGCTCGAGGTTGCGGAGGCGGCGCGGCACCCGGATCCGCGGGACCTTGGGCGCGCGCTCGCGGCCGCGCGCGGGGGCGTCCGCCACGCCGGCCCTAGCCACCCGCGGCCTCCTGCAGCCGGTTCACGATCTCCTGCGCGCCCGCGAGCGAGTCGGCGTTGATGGTCTGCTCGACCTGCTGGCGGTAGAACGGCTGGAGGTCGTCGACCCGCACCTCGGTGCGGGCGTAGACGTGGGAGAGCTCGATCGGGCCGATGGTCTGCTGCACGCCGTTGTAGACCGCGACCGTGCCGTCGGCCTCGCCCACGTAGTAGCGCGACTGGGTCCAGCGGTAGCCGAGGACGCAGGCGAGCACGAGGCCCGCGAGGATCAGCGCGACGCCGACGAGCCACGTGACGCGGCGCCGGAGCGCCCGGCGCCGGTCCTCGGCGATGAGGGCCTCGAGGTACTGGTCCGACTCGGGCTCGAACTGCGCGTCTCGGGCGGCCGTGGTGGCGCGCAGCGGGTGCAGGAGGAGCGAGGGGAGGCGCACGGCGCGCTTGGACGGCTCGTCGCCGAAGGCCAGGGGCTGCGACGCGGATCCGACGAGCACGGGCACCGGATCGGGGCGGGACGCGACCGCCTCGTCGTCCTCGTCGAGGACGTCGACCACCACGACGGTGACGTTGTCAGGGGCGCCGTGGTCGAGCGACTCCTTCACCAGCGCGTCGGCGACGGTCTCGGGCGTGCCCGCGGCCGCGAGGATCTCGGTGATCCTCTCCTCGGTGACGTAGCTGCTGAGGCCGTCCGAGCAGAGGAGCCAGCGGTCGCCCGTGTGCGTGTCGAGGACCTGGGTGTCCACCTCCGGTGCGGCGTCGACGTCGCCGAGCACCCGCATGAGCACCGAGCGGCGCGGGTGGACCAGCGCCTCCTCGGGGGTGATGCGCCCGCTGTCGACGAGGCGCTGCACGAAGGTGTGGTCGGCGGAGATCTGGCTGAGCTCGCCGCGGCGGAAGAGGTAGATGCGCGAGTCGCCGATGTGGGCGATCGCGACATGGCGGTCGACGCGGGCGAGCGCGCTGACGGTGGTGCCCATGCCCGTGAGCTCGGAGTGCTCGAACACGGTCTCGGCGAGGAGCTGGTTGGCGGCGACGAGGCCCGCCTGGAGCGCGAACTCGGCGTCGTGCGCGGAGGCGTAGGCCTTGTCGGCCTCGACGATGCGGGTGAGGGCCACCGCGGAGGCGACGTCGCCGCCCGCGTGCCCGCCCATGCCGTCGGCGACGACGAAGAGGTTCCGCCCCGCGTAGCCGGAGTCCTGGTTGTTCGACCGGACCTTGCCCACGTGGGAGACGGCAGCGGCCTGCGTCACTGTCGCCACGCCGCTACCGCCTGAGCTCGAAGCTGGTCGCGCCGATGCGGATCGGCGTGTCGAGCGGCACCTGAGTCGGCACGCTCACGCGCTTGCCGTCGAGGAAGGTGCCGTTGGTCGAGTCCAGGTCCTGGATCATCCACTCGTCGTTCCAGAGCAGCAGGCGCGCGTGGTGGGTGGACGTGTAGTCGTCCCGGATCATGAGCCCCGACTCGCTCGAGCGCCCGATGGTGAGCGGCTCCGTGCCGAGCGGGATCTCCGTGCCCGCCTTCGCGCCCGAGGTGATGACCAGGTGGCGCGCCGTGGACGTGGTGGCCTTCGCGCGCGACGGGAACGCACCCGAGTTGGCGCCGGACGGCATCGTCGAGATGGGCGGCGGCTGCTGTGCGGGTTGCGCCGCGCGGGGCGGCGCGGACGCCGCCGATGCCGCGTACGGGGACTGCGGGAACGGGGATCCGCCCGCCGGGCCCGACTCCTCGCGGAGCTTCTGCACGCGCTGGCCGAACAGGTCGGAGCGGAGGGCGTACACGATGCCGAAGACGAAGAGCCACAGCACCGCGAGGAACGCGAGGCGGAGGACGAGGAGGGTCAGCTCGGTCATGACGCTCCCCAGAAGCCGTCGTCCCGGCGGGGACGGCCGGCGTCGCGCCCGCGGTCCTCGGCGGCCTGCGGCACGACGCGGAAGGTGATGGCGGTGCGGCCGATGCGGATGACGGACTCCGGCGGGAGCGGCGCCTTCGTGACCGGCGCGCCGTTGAGCTCGGAGCCGTTCGTGGAGCCGAGGTCGCGCACCTGGGCGCGGGTCCCGTCCCACGCGATCTCGACGTGGCGGCGCGAGGTGCCCGGGTCGTCGACCGTGATGTCCGCGTCGCTGCCGCGGCCGATCACCGTGCGCCCGACCGCGAGGGGGTGGCGGACGCCGGCGACGTCGACCACGGGCATCCACGTGACGCTGCCCTCGACGGTGCGGGTGTCGATCTCGAGCACGCCCTCCGAGAGCTGGTCGTCCCGGCGGAAGGCGACCTGCACGACGCCCGCGAACTGGTAGCCCTGACTGGAGGCGTGGCGTTCGACGGCCTGGCGCAGCTCGTCGGTGAGCGTCGAGCCGATGGACTCCATGCGCTCGTGGTCGGCGCGGGAGACGCGGAGGGTGAACGAGTTCGGGACGAGGATGAGGTCGCGGTCGACGATGGCGGCGTGCGTGTCGAGCTCGCGCCGCAGCTGCGCGACGATCTCCACGGGCTGCAGGCCGGACTTGAAGGTCTTCACGAAGGCGCCGTTGACGGCGCGCTCGAGGCCCTTCTCGAAGTTGTCCAGGATTCCCACGTGTGATCCGTCCTCGCGCGGTCCTTCCGCGGATGATTTAGACAGATGGTCGCCAACTCGTGCGACCGGGCCCTGGACACCGGCCCGAGGACGGGTGCGGATCGCCCGCTCCGGCCGCGGCCCGCCGGGCCGTGCGACGTCCATCCCGCCCGGCGGGCGGCACGAGGACGGGCGCCGGGCGTGATAATGTCGTCCGGTTGGCGCGAGTGGCGGAATTGGTAGACGCGCACGGTTCAGGTCCGTGTGTCCGTGAGGACGTGGGGGTTCAAGTCCCCCCTCGCGCACCACCAGAGCAGAAGGCCCCCGGTTCCCCCGGGGGCCTTCTCGCATGAGGGACGTCCTCGCGTGCCGACGGCTCCTCGCCACGGGGCGCCCGCCCGGACGTGCGGCGGGAGCACGCAGCCGATCGGCGGTCGCGCCCCGCCGAAGGGCTGCCGGGTTCGGTCCGGCGGCCGATGACCGGGATGGGCGCCGCTCCGCACACTGGATCGGTGCCGCACCCGACGCTCCCCCTGCCCTCCGCCCGACCGCCGCCGACCCCGCGACGCGACCGCCTGCTCCGCCCGCACCCGCGTCGACGCCAGCCGTCGTCGATTCCGCGGCAGCCGCGCCGAGCGCGATGCGCGTCGTCGGGCGGGCCCTCGCCCGCCATCCGCTCACGGTGCTCGCGGTGCCCGCCGGCAGCCTGTGGATGGGCGTCATGACCGGCCTCGGCGAGCTGGCGCACCCCGTGGCGACGGCCGTGGCGGTGGCCGTCACCGTGATGGTCCTCGCCTGGTCGGAGAGCCGCATCGGCATCCTGCGCACCGCGCTCGCGGCGGGCCTCGGATCGCTCGCGCCCGTCGCCGTGGCGTCCCTCCTCCTCGCCGCCGGCGTCGCGCTCGGCGACTGGTACTCCCAGCTGGACGCGGCCGACCGGCTGTGGGCGCCGTCCGTGGTGCTCGTCGCGGTCGTCGCCACCGCCAGCCGCGGTCTCGCACCCGCCCATCGGGAGGGCCTCCGCGCCGCGGTCCTCGCGGCCGTGCTCGCGGGTCTCCTCGCGGGCGGCCACGGCGTCGACCTCACGCGCGGCGTCGCGCTGCTCATCGGCCTCGGGCTCGGCCGGATCCTGGTGCCCCTCTCGGACCGGCCCGCCTGGCACGACCCCGCCGCGTCGAGCGCCCGCGTGGTGGCCGCGACCGTGCTCGGCACGGTCACCCTCAGCTGGTGGATCGCCGCCGTCGCGGGCGACGGGATCGGCGTGCTGTCGTCCATGGGCGCGCTGCTCGACCCCGGCAGCACCGTCGCGGTGCTCACCGTCCTCATCGTCGCCGTCGCGCTGCTCCTCCGCGGCAGGCGCCTGGGGCTGGTGCTCGGGATCGCGGCGCTGCTCCTCATCACGGGCCTCCTCGCCTGGTACTACACGGTCATCCCGATCGCCGAGGGCTGGTTCGACCTCCCGGCGGACTCCTGGTCCGATCTGGAGCTCCCCCTCGTGGTCCTGACGACCTGGCTCGCCCCCGCGGCCGCGCTGCTCGTGCTCGTCGCCCGGCGCCGGTCGTTCCGCGCGCGCGCCGACGTCGCCGACCGGGCCGCCGACCGCGAGCGGGTGCTCGCCCAGCTGGCGGCCTCGGATGCCGGATCCCTCGGGTTCATGGGCACCTGGTCCGGCAGCAGCCACTGGTTCGCGGCGGACGAGCCCGGGTCCGACGCCCGGGGCGCCGTCGCCTACCGCGCGGCCCACGGCGTGGCGATCACGGTGTCCGACCCCTTGGCCACGGCGGCGGATGCGCCCGCCACCATCCGCGCCTTCGCCCGCCACTGCTCCGCGCGCGGGCTCGTCCCGCCTTCTACAGCATCCACTCGGGCCACCTGCCGGTCTTCGCCGAGCTCGGCTGGAGCGTCACTCCGGTGGCCGAGGAGGCGGTGATCGACCTCGCGGGCTTCTCGACGTCCGGCAAGCGGCGGCAGGACCTGCGCACGGCCGCGAACCGGGCAGCTCGGGACGGCGTCGAGGCCGTCTGGGGCACCTACCGGACCCTCCCCGAGGCCCTCCGCCGCGCGGTCGACGCCCTGAGCGGCCACTGGGCGGACGCGAAGGCGCTGCCGGAGATGGGCTTCACGCTCGGCGGGCTCCGCGAGCTCGACGACCCGGAGGTCCGGGTCCTGCTCGCGGTCGACGCGTCCGGGCGCGTGCACGGCGTCACCAGCTGGCTGCCCGAGCACCGGGACGGGGCGCTCGTCGGCCGCACCCTCGACGTGATGCGCCGCGGCGTCGACCCGATGCCGGGCGTGATGGAGTTCCTCATCGCGACCGCCGCGCGCGCCTTCCAGGAGGAGGGGCTCGCGACGCTGAGCCTGTCGGGCACTCCGCTCGCGGGCGTGGGCACGACGTGCGGGCGCGGCGCCGCCGACCGCCTCGTCGCGCGCCTGCTGACGGCGACGGGCCGGGTCCTCGAGCCCTCGTACGGCTTCACCTCGCTGCTGCGGTTCAAGGCCAAGTTCGACCCGCGCTACGAGACGCTCTGGCTCGCCTGCCCCACGGCGGCGGACCTCGCGCCGATCGGCCGCGCGCTCACGGCCGCGTACGTCCCGACCCTGCGGATCCGCCACCTCGTGGGCGCGCTCCGGGTCGCGTCGGCCGAGGTCCGCGCCGGCCGCCGGGCGACGCGCTGGGCGGCCCGCGCGGCCCGGCGCGCTAGCCTCGGCCAGGCGGGGGACCGCGGCGTCGCGACCGGCGTCGCCGCCGGATCAGCCGGCGGGAGGCGGGACGCGTGAGCACGGCACCGGGAGAGGGGCGCGGACCCGCGGCCGCGGCGGCATCCGCCGTGAGCGTCGTCGTGGTCGACGACGAGTCGCTCGTCCGCTCCGGCATCGCGATGGTCCTGGGGGCGTCCCCCGCATCGAGGTGCTCGCGGCCGTCTCGAGCGGCACCGCGGTCGCGACCGTGCGGGAGCACGCGCCCGACGTCGTCCTCCTCGACATCCGGATGCCCGCCCCCGACGGCCTCACGATCCTCGCGGAGCTCATGGCCGAGCCGCGTCCGCCGGCCGTCGCCATGCTCACCACGTTCGACACCGACGACCAGGTGCTGGAGGCGCTGCACCGCGGGGCGTCCGGCTTCCTGCTGAAGGACACGGATCCGGAGCAGCTCGCCCGGCACGTGCTCACGCTCGCGTCCGGCGGCATCGTGCTCGCGCCCGGCCTCCGGCCCGGACGCCTCTTCCGCTCGGTCGAGGACGACTCCGAACGGGAGCGGGTCGCGCGGCTGGGCGAACGCGAGGTGACCGTGCTGCGCGCGCTCGCCCGCGGCCTGTCCAACGCCGAGATCGGCGCCGAGTGCGGGCTGACGCTCGGCACGGTGAAGGAGACCATCAGCTCGATCGTGCAGGCGCTCGGCGTCGGATCGCGCGTCGAGGCGGCCGTGGTCGCCGATCGCGCCGGGCTCGTGCCCAGGCGGTGAGCGCGGCATGCGCGTGAGGGGCGCGGGACGCCCGGGGGCGGGCGGCGCCGCGGGACCGCACGTCGGGGCCGGCGTGGCGAGAAGAGACGCCGCACGCACCGCGGTCGGGGATGACGCGTCCGCCGACGACGCGTCCGCCGACGATGAGGCCGCCGGCGGTCGGGCCGCGCCGTCGGAGCGCGTGCGGGCCTTCCTCGTCGACCTGCTGCTCGCGGGTGTCGCGGCGGGCGCCTCGCTGACCTTCCTCGCCGAGCCGGACACGCCGTGGGACGCCGTCGCCGGCGCGGTCGCCTGCCTCGGCCTGCTCCTGCGCCGCCGATGGCCGTGGCTGAGCGTGCTGCTCGCGGTCCCGGCCGTGTACATCGGCATCGCCTACGTGCCCGTGCTGGTCGGCCTCTTCGGCCTGGGCCTCGCACGGACCCCGCGGTGGTGCGTCATCGCCCTGACCGCGCTCGTCGTGGGCGCGGACCTGCTGCCCTTCGGGACGCCGGCGGACCTGCAGGCGGTGGTCGAGCCGTTGGTCGACGCGACCATCTACACGATCGGGCCGCTGCTCCTCGGCGCGTTCCTGCGGCAGCGGCGTGATGCGGCGGCGCAGCTCGCGGAGCTGCGGGAGGCCCACACGCTCGGCCAGCGGCAGGCCGCCCAGGTCGCGCTCGCCCGGGAGCGGGCGGTGCTGGCGCGCGAGATGCACGACGTCGTGTCGCACCAGGTGAGCCTCATCGCCGTGCAGGCCGGTGCGCTGCAGGTGGGCGCCGCCGATGAGCGCTCCCGCGAGGTCGCGCGCACCATCCGCGCCCTCAGCGCCGTCACGCTGGAGGAGCTGCGCGGCATGGTGGAGCTGCTCCGGGCCGCGGGCGGCGACCGGCGCGGGCTCGCGCCGCAGCCGACGCTCGACGACGTGCCGGCGCTGGTGGCGGCGAGCGGCATGCGGGTGGACCTCGACCTCGACCTGCCGGCCGACCTGCCCGCCGCGGGTCAGCGCGCGGTCTACCGGACCGTGCAGGAGGGCCTGACGAACGCGCGCAAGCACGCGACCGGTGCGGCGGTGCGGGTCACGGGGCGGATGGAGGCCGGGTCCGTCGTGGTGGAGGTGGACGCGGGGCGCGCGACGATGCCGCTGCTCGACCTGCCGAGCGGACGCCACGGCCTCACCGGGCTGCGCGAGCGCGCGCAGCTGCTCGGCGGGGGGCTCACGGCCGAGCTGCGCCCCGACGGATCGCACCTGCTGCGGCTGCGCTTCCCGCTCTGACGCCCGCGGTCGCGGTGTCGGGCGGTGGGAGCGGCAGCGGGCGGCGGACGATGCGCGCCCGCCGCCCGCCGCCCGTCGCCCGCCGCGGTCAGCCCTGCCGGGCCTTGTTCCGCGGGGTGAGCTTGTTGATGACGAAGACGCGGCCGCGGCGGCGCACGACCTGCGCGCCGGGGAGCTTCTTGAGGGCCTTGAGCGAGTTGCGCACCTTCATGGTGGTCCTTTCGTGAGAACAGTTCTCAATAGACTAGCGCCATGCCCGCTCCTCGCCGACCCCTGCCCGTGCACGCCCAGCCGCCGTCGGGCGTCGTGCTCGTCGTGGGGGACGGATCCGGCCTCCGCTCCGTGCTGCGGGACGCGGTCGACGAGGTCTCGGCGTCGCTGCTCGTGCTGCCGCCCGAGGAGGCGGACCCGGTCGAGCCGATCGCGCGCTTCCTCGACGACCTCGCCGGGCGCGGGCCGGGCGCCGAGGCCGTGGTCGGGATCCCGGCGACCGCCGACGCGCGCGCGACCGGCATGGGCCTCGACCTCCTGCTGCGCCGCGAGCACGGGCTGCGACGCGCCCTCGGTGCGCCGGGATCCGGATTCGGGCTCCGGCACGTGGTCTCGGTCGTGCCCGCCGACCGGCTGCACGCGACGGCGTCCGGGCGCGTCGACGACGCCTTCGAGGAGGCGGAGACGCTCGTGGACCTCGTGGAGTACGCCACCGTCGTGGTGCTGACCGGCATGGCGCGGGTGCCCGTCGAGGCCCGCGGGACCCTGCTCGCGCTCGTGCGCCGGCTCGCCCCCCGTGCCACCGTGCTGGATGCGCGTCGGCCCCTCGCGCTCGGTCGGCTGCCGCGGTGGGGCGACGTCGCGGGGCTCGCGGCGTCGGCCGGGTGGATGCGCGAGCTCACGGCCGCGGACCGGGCCCTCCGTCCCGCCGACGTCGATCGGCGGGACGGGCCCGTCGGATCGGTCGTCGTCGGCGACCCGCGGCCGCTGCACCCCGGGCGGCTCGCCCGGGCGGTGGAGGAGGAGCTGCGGCCCGACCGCGCGGGGCTGGTGCTCCGCTCGAAGGGGTTCGTGGCGCTGGCGTCGCGGCCGGGCGAGGTGGGCGGCTGGTCGAGCGTGGGGTCGATGCTGACGCTCCAGCCGACCGGGATCGACCCGTGGCAGGAGCACGCGCCGCGCGGCACCGGGATCGCGTTCTTCGGGGTGGGGCTCCGACCCGACGTGCTGCGGCGGGCGATCGGGCGGGCGGTGCTCACGGGGGAGGAGCTGGCGGCGGGGCCGGCGGAGTGGTCCGGGTACGCGGATCCGTTCCCCCGGGTGGACGCGGACTGAACGCGGCGCGCCCGGACGCCGGGGAGGGTGACGGTCCGCCGAGAGGGGCGTCAAGGCCCTGGGCACTGCTCGGCGCCCGGCGTTCAGTGGGGAGGTGAAGCAGAACCGCACCGCAGAGGGCAGCACCCGCACGACCGCCACGACCACCGCCGAGGCCCCGGACGAGGGCGCCGCGGCCGCCGAGGACGCCGCCATCGTCCCGCCGCCGGAGCCCGGTCCCGACCCCGAGGACGCGCTCCGCGTCGCCCGCGAGGCGTTCGGCTGGGACGAGCTGCACGACGGCCAGGTGCGCACCATCGGGCCGCTCGTGCGCGGCCGCGACGCACTCGTCGTGATGCCCACGGGCTACGGCAACTCCGCCATCTACCAGGTCGCCACCGTGCTCCTGGACGGCCTCACGGTCGTCGTCTCGCCGCTCATCGCACTGCAGGCCGACCAGGTGCAGAACCTCGAGGAGGCGCCCGCCGCCCCGCCCGCGCGCGTGATCAACAGCACCGTCCGCGGGACGGCGCTCGACGAGGCGTGGGCGACCGTGGAGGAGCCCGGCGCGCGGATCGTGTTCCTCACCCCCGAGCAGCTGGCGCGCGACGAGGTCGTCGAGCGGCTGGTGCGGCGCGGCGTGTCCCTCGTGGTCATCGACGAGGCGCACTGCGTGGCGTCCTGGGGCCACGACTTCCGCCCCGACTACCTGGGGCTCGGCGGCGTGATCGACGCGCTCGGGCGCCCGCCGACCATCGCCATGACCGCGACCGGGTCGACGCCCGTGCGCACCGAGATCGAGGAGCGCCTGGGCCTCCGGGACCCGTTCGTGCTGTCGTCGGGCTTCGACCGCCCGAACATCCGGCTCGAGGTGCGGCGGCACACGGAGGAGCCCGAGAAGCGCCGCGCGATCGTCGAGCACGTGCGGGAGCAGACCCAGCCGGGCCTCGTCTACGTCGCCACGCGGAAGGACGCGGAGCAGTACTCGGAGGAGATCCGGGCGAGCGGCCTGCGCACCGACGCGTACCACGCGGGCCTGCCGGCGGCCGAGCGCGAGCGGGTGCAGACCGCCTTCCACGAGGACGACGTCGACGTCGTGGTGGCCACGAGCGCGTTCGGCATGGGCATCGACAAGCCGACCGTCCGGTACGTGGTGCACGCGGCGCCGCCCGAGTCGGTGGACGCCTACTACCAGGAGGTCGGGCGCGCGGGGCGCGACGGGGAGCCGGCAGTGGGGATCCTCCACTACCGCCCCGAGGACCTGGGCCTCCGCCGCTTCTTCGCGGCGCGCACGCCCCGGCCGGCGACCCTCCGCGACGTCTACGCGGCGGTCGCGGTGGCGGGCGCCGACGGCCCGGTGCGACCGGCGGCCGTCGCGGACCGCGCCGGCATGTCACCGCGCACCGTCGGCGGCGTGCTCAACCTGCTCGTGGACGCGGGGGTCCTCGGATCCGACCGCGAGGGCGCCGTCGTGGCGGAGGAGCCTCGACCCCCGCGAGGCCGCCGCGCGCGCGAAGGAGGTCGCCGAGGAGCGCGAGCGCATCGAGGTCTCGCGCCTGGAGATGATGCGCGGCTACGCGGAGACGCAGCAGTGCCGCCGCCAGTACCTGCTCGGCTACTTCGGCGAGGAGTCCCCGGAGCGCTGCGGCAACTGCGACGCGTGCGACCGGCTCGCGGGCGACGACGCGCACGACGCGGCGATGGAGGCGGCCGAGGGTGCCGACCCCGGTGCCGCCGGCGCGGTCCCCGGCGCGGACGGGCCGTCCGACGACCCGTTCCCCGCGCAGTCGGCCGTGACCCACGCCGAGTGGGGCCCCGGCACCGTGATGAGCACCGAGGACGACCGGATCACCGTGTTCTTCGAGAGGGAGGGCTACCGCGTGCTGTCGCTCAGGCTCGTGCGGGACGGGGGTCTTCTGCAGCCGGCGTGACCCGGGAGCGCGCGGCTGCGCCGACGGCCGCGTCCGCCCCCGCGGCGGCCCGCTCGGCCGCGTCGTGGTCGAGCCGCACCTCGCGGCCGGTCGCGGCCGACTCGTAGACGGCCTCGAGGATGCGCGTGAGGTGCAGGCCGTGCGTCGCCGGCGCCATCGACGCGCCCTCCCCGCGCACCATGCGCACGAACGCGTCGATCTCCGCCTGGAAGCCCTCCTCGAGGTCGAACGACAGGGAGTCGATGTTGGGCCGCAGCTCCACCACCGTGTCGTGCAGCTCCGTGGTGATCCGGAGCTCCGGCTCGAGCGTCGCCCCGCCGCGCTCGCCGAACACCTCGAACGACAGGTCGTCGCGGCCGTGCACGGAGTACGAGGTCTCGATCGAGAGCACCGCGCCGTCGGCGAACCGCACGAGCGCGCCCGCGAGGTCCTCGACGGGCTCGGTCGACGGCACCTGGTCGGCGCTGAGGTAGCGCGTCAGTCCGCGGATGTTCGTCCGGCCACCGAGCTTCCGGAACGTGTACCCGGTCACGGCGACGGGCTCGGGGAAGTCCATGAGGTACAGGGCCATGTCGATCAGGTGCACGCCGAGGTCGACGAGCGGTCCGCCCCCGGAGATCGACCGGTCGGAGAACCAGCCGCCCGGGTCGCCCGCCTGCCGGAGGAAGACCGCCTTCGCGTAGTAGATCGGCCCGAGGTCGCCGGCGTCGACGAAGCGCTTGAGGGTGACCGCGTTGGAGGAGTGGCGGCGCACGTAGCCGACCTGCACGGATCCGGCGCTCGCCGCCTCCGCGCGGACGATCGCCTCCGCCTGCGCGACGGTCAGGGCCATCGGCTTCTCCAGCAGCACGCTCTTGCCGGCCTCGAGCGCGGCGACGGCGATCTCCGCGTGCGTGTCGTTGCGCGTGCACACGCTCACGGCGTCGATGTCGGGGGAGGCGAGGAGCTCCCGGTGGTCGGTCGTGACGAGGGTCGCGCCGGTCTCGGCCGCGCGCCGGGCCGCCCGGTCGGCGTCGACGTCGCAGATGCCCGCGACGACGACGTCCGGGTTCTGGGCGTAGGCGGCGAGGTGGAGGCCCGCGATGGTGCCGGCGCCGATGACGCCGATGCGCACGGGACCGCTCATCGGACGGCCTCCGCGGCGAGGCGCTGCGCGGCGGCGAGGCCCGCGGTGAAGCCGGTGAGCGGATCCTCGAGGCCCTCGTACTCGATCGACACCGGACCGTCGAAGCCGGACGCGGCGACGAGCCCGAGGAGGCGGCCGATGGGCAGGTCGCCGGAGCCGACGACCGCGCCGCGGATGCCCCGTCCGCCGAGCGTGGTCATCCACGTGTCGTCCGGAGCCGTGTCGCGCACGTCGAAGTCCTTGAGGTGCACGACGGCGGCGTGGGGGAGGAGGAGCGGGACGGCCGTCTCGGGATCCTCGTCGACGCACAGGGAGTTGCCGACGTCGAGCGTGACGCGGAAGCCCGGCCGGTCGACGGCCTCCACGAGGCGGAGGATCCGGTCGCTCGCGTTCATGCTCATGCCGTGGTTCTCCACGGTGGTGGCGATGCCCAGCGTGGCGGCGTGGTCGGACAGCGCCCGGCAGACGGGCACGATCGTCGCGAACGCGCGCTCGAAGGCGTCGTCGTCGGCCTCCCGCCACGGCCAGGCGAACACGTCGTGGCGCAGCAGCGGGATCCCCAGCTCGTGCGCGACGCGGAGGTGGGCGTGCAGGCGCGCGACCTGGGCGTCGAGGTCGGGGTCGAGCAGGTCGGCGCCGACCGCGTAGTTCGCGAGCTCCACCCCGCGGGCGTCGGCGCGGGCCCGGATGGCGGCGACGAGGCCCGGGTCGTCGACGAGCTCGCTGCCGAGGCCCGCGATGGAGATCTCCAGGTGGCTGGCGTCGGAGTCGGCGACGAGGTCGACCACGTCGGGGACGGTCATGGTGCCGGCCTCCAGGGCCGGGGCGAACGTGTAGGAGCTGACGCCGATGCGCATGTGCGGCCTTCCGGATCCCGCGGCCGAGCGGCCGACGTGACCCACGGTAGGCGGGCGTCGTGCGCGGACGGTTCGGACGCGACCGGTTAACGGAGACGTAACCACCTCCCGGCGGGCCGGGGCGCGCGGATCCATATCGTGAGGAGGACGCGGCCCGCCCGCGCCGCCGACCCCGCTGGAGGGACCCATGCCGCACCGCCCCCGGATCGTCTCGCTCGGGATGTCGCTCGAGGCGAGCGTGTACTCGCCCGCCAGGACGCGCGTCGACCAGTTCGTGCGCACCGAGGGCGACGCCTACCTCGCGCGCTACCCGTTCCTCGCGCCCGGCGCGCCGCTGCGGGAGCGCACGCGCTGGACGGCGCTGCCGCACTTCCGCGCCATCCCCGGCGGCCCGGTGCCCGCCGACGACCACCGCGTCATCGTCGACGACCTCCTCGGCGCGCTCGCCCGCACCCTCGCGGAGGACGGCCCCGTCGACGGCGTGCTCTACGACGTGCACGGCGCCATGAGCGTCATCGGCACGGACGACCCGGAGGGCGTGCTCGCGGCCCGGATCCGCGCGCTGGTGGGCCCCGACGCCGTGATCTCCGCGACGATGGACCTGCACGGCAACGTCACGCCGCTGCTCGCCGGCACGGTCGACCTCATGACCTGCTACCGCCTCGCGCCGCACGAGGACGCGCTCGAGACGGTCGAGCGGGCCGTGCGGAACCTCGTCGACCGGCTCACGGGGCCGCGCCGCGGGGAGCCGGTCGCGACCGCGTGGGTGCCCGTGCCGATCCTGCTGCCCGGTGAGAAGACGAGCACGCGCGACGAGCCGGCGCGGAGCCTCTACGGGCGGATCCCCGGCATCACGGCGCGCGAGGGCGTGATCGACGCGGGCCTCTGGATCGGCTATGCCTGGGCCGACGAGCCCCGCAACCACGCGGCCGTCGTGGTGACCGGCGACGACGCCCGGGTGGTCGCGGCCTCCGCCGAGGAGCTCGCCGCCGAGCTCTGGCGGGTGCGCGACGACTTCCGGTTCGTCGCGCCCGTCGGCACGCTCGAGGAGTGCCTCGACCGGGCCGCGGCGAGCGACGCCCGGCCCTTCCTCGTCAGCGACTCCGGCGACAACCCGACGGCGGGAGGCGCGGGGGATGCGACGGGCACCCTGCGCGCGCTGCTCGACCGGCCGGAGATCCGCTCGGGCGCCGTGCAGGCCGTGTACGCGTCGATCCCGGACCCCGGCGCCGTCGCGGCGTGCGTGGCGGCCGGCGTCGGCGGCGAGGTCGACGTCCGCGCGGGCGCGCTCGTGGACGACACGGTGGCCCCGCCGGCGGAGCTCCGCGGAACGGTCGAGCATCTCGCCGAGGGCGACCCGGCGGCGGACGTGGAGGCGGTGGTGCGCGTGGGCGGGCTCCGGGTGATCCTCACGGCCCGGCGGAAGCCGTACCACCTCGAGTCGGACTTCACGCGGAACGGCATCGACCCGCGGCAGGCGGACGTGGTGGTGGTGAAGATCGGCTACCTGGAGCCGGAGCTGCACGCCATGGCGGCGGACTGGATGATGGCGCTGACGCCCGGCGGGGTCGACCAGGACCTCGCGCGGCTGCCGCACCACCGCATCATCCGGCCGATGGTGCCGTTCGACGAGGTGACGGGGACGCCGGACCTCTCGGCGCGGATGATGACGCGCGCGACCTGACCGGGGCGGTGGCGTCGCTCAGTAGAGCTGCGCGAGCGCCCGCCGCAGGCAGAGCTGGCCGATGCCGAGCACGCCCGCGTCGAGGCCGGCCTCGGTCTGCTGGATGCGGAGCGCGGTCGTCGCGAGCGGGTGGCAGCTCTCGTACAGCTGCGAGCGGATGGCGGCGACGAACGGCTCGACGGTGGACAGCATCCCGCCGATGACCACCACCTCGGGGTTGAAGAAGTTGACGACGGCCGCGAGCGTGTCGCCGACCGTGCGACCCGCCTGACGCAGCTGCGTGGTGGCGCGCGGATCCCCGTCGTGGGCGAGCCGCACGGCGTCCGGGAGGTCCCGCACGGGCGCGCCCGCGGCCCGCAGCCCGGCGACGATGCCGGCGGCGCCGACGACCGTCTCCAGGCAGCCGCTGTTGCCGCAGTTGCACGGGTTCCCGGCGGCCGCCGCGACCCGCACGTGCGCGATGTCGCCCGCCAGCGCGGTCGCCCCGCGGTACACGTGGCCGTTGATCACGATGCCGCAGCCGACGGACGCGCCGGCCTTGAGGAACAGCATGCTGCCCACGCGCACGCGGGAGGCGGCGGCCCCGGCGGTCGAGTGTCGCGTGCTCGCCGAGGCCCATCATGTTGGCGTCGTTGTCGACCACGGCGACCGCGTCGAACTCGTCCGCGAGCCAGCCGACGACGTCGAACCGGTGCCAGCCCGGCATCGACGCGGGCGACTCCACCATGCCGCGGGCGGTGTCGACGGGCCCGGGCAGGCACATGCCGACGCCGCGCACGACGGGGTGCCCCGACCCGGCGACCAGGACGCGCAGCGCCGCGGCCACGAGCGCGAGGACGCCGTGCGGGCCCGCGCCGATGTCGATGGGGATGGTGCGCGCGTCGACGATGGTGCCCGACATGCTGAGGAGGGCGAGGCGCGCGTGGCTCCGGCCGAGGTCGGCGGCGAGCATCACGCCCGCGTCGTCGCGCAGGTGCAGGACGCGCGGGCGGCGTCCGCCCGTCGGGTCGCCCGATCCGCGCTCCTCCACCAGGCCCGCGCGGAGCAGCTGCGCGATCTTCCCCGTGATGGTCGACGGCGGCAGGCCGAGCGTGCGGGCGAGGTCGGCGCGGTTCGTGGCCGAGCCCGTCGCGATCATGTACAGCAGCGCCGACGCGGTCTCGCCCGCGATCTCGCTGTCGGGGACCTGGCGCCGGATCCGCGGGGCGGCGGCACCAGGCGGGGGACGCCGAGGAGGCGGTCGGGCGCGCGCCCGCCGGGGCCGGGCGGCGGGAGCAGGCTCACGCGCTCACGACCTCGACGGCGGCCTCCACCGGCAGCCGTCCCGCGATGAGCGCCGACGCGATGACGCCGGCCTGCCCGCCGAAGCGGGCGGCGACCACGTGCGGGCGCCGCTGGAAGGTGAGGAGGGAGTCGAGCCGCTCGCGCAGCGGGCCGAGCAGCTGCTCGCCCGCGCGGGACAGCCCCCCGGCGACCACGACGACCTCGGGGGAGAGGATCGCCGTGAGCTGGGCGAGGGCGAGCGCCAGCGCGTCGATGCACGCGTCGACAACCCGCTGGGCGACCGCATCGCCCGCGGCGGCGGCCCGGAAGACGCGGGCCGACCCGCCGGCGGTCGTCGCGCTGCCGGTCGCGCGGGCGTACGCCTGCCGCGACGCCCTGGGCGGAGGCGACGGTCTCGAGGCAGCCGGATCCGCCGCACGCGCAGCGGACGCCCGCCTCGGATCCCACCGGCGTCGTGCGCAGGTGCCCGAGCTCGGCGCCGCGCCCGCCGGCGGTGTACAGCCGGCCGTCCACGAAGACGGCCGCGCCGATGCCCGTGCCGATCGTGATCACGACCGCGTCGCGTGCGCCGCGGGCCGCGCCCATCTCGAACTCGGCCACCCCGGCGCCGCGCGCGTCGTTGCCGAACGCGACCGGCAGCCCGGTGGCGGCCGCGAGCAGGTCGCGCATGGGCACGTCGCGGAGTCCCACGTGCTCCGCCAGCACGACCACGCCCCGGTCGTCGTCGACGACGCCGGCGACGTGCACGCCGATCGCCTGCGGGGCCGCCTCCGGGTGGTCGCGGGCCGCATCCGCCACGACGGTGGCGAGCGCGGCGACCAGGGCCTCGGCATCGTGCGTGGGGGTCGGGATGGAACGGGCCTCGAGGACCCGGCCGCCGGCTTCCACCAGGGCGATCTTGATGTCGGTGCCGCCGATGTCGAACGCGGCGACCGGCCGGGGGACCCGCAGCTCGAGCCGCGGGAGGTCCGTCACTTGACCGCGCCCGCGGTGAGGCCCGTCGCCATGCGCTTCTGCACGATGAGGAAGAGGACCACCACGGGGAGCGCCATGAGAGTGGATCCTGCCATGATCCCGCCCCAGTCGGTCTCCTGCATCTGGCCGCGGAAGCCCTGCAGCCAGAGCGGCAGCGTGCGGCTGTCGTCGGCGGAGAGCGTCACCAGCGCGAGCGTGTACTCGTTCCACGCGGCCAGGAAGCTGAAGATGCTGGAGGCGACGAGCCCGGATCCGAGCAGCGGCAGCGTCACCCGGCGGAACGCGCCGACCCGGCTGCAGCCGTCGAGCATGGCGGCCTCCTCGAGCTCGACGGGGATCCCGTCGACGAAGCCCTTGAGGACCCAGATGGTGAACGGCACGTTTGCGGCCAGGTAGAGCACGCTCAGGCCGAGGACGGAGTTGAGGAGGCCCCAGCCGTCGAGCATGCGGTACTGGGAGATGAACAGCGCCTCCGCGGGGATCATCTGGATCACGAGCACCGCCACGATCATCGACGTGCGCCCGCGGAAGCGGAACCGGCTGAGCGCGAACGCCGCCACCACGCCGAAGGCGAGCGATCCCGCCACCACGACGAGCGCGATGAGCGTGCTCATCCGCAGCGCCGACCAGAAGCGGGCGTCGCCCAGGACGCGGGCGAAGTGCTCGACCGTCCCGCCGATCGGGATCCAGGTGGGGGTGCGCGACGACAGCTGCGCGGGCGTGAGGAACGCCGCGTCCGCCATCCAGTAGACGGGGAAGAGCCAGAGGAGGCCGAACGCGACCGCCACGACGTCGAGCGCGATGCGGCCGGGCGAGCGGCGGCGCCGGGCGCGGGGCGCCCCGGGGTGGGCGGGGCACGGGCGGCGGCGCCGCGTCGGGAGAGCCCCCGGTCGACGGGCTCGCGGCCGACGAGCCCCCGGTCGTGGTCGCGCTGCGGTCGATGGTGGCGGTCATCAGCTGTCCCCCTCGGTCAGGAGCGCCCGGATGTAGCGCCACGTGAGCACCAGGCTGACCGCGAGCATGACCATGGCGGCCGCCGAGGCGACGCCGTAGTTCCCGCCGGAGAGCCCGATCTGGTAGACGAACGTGCCGAGCACGTTGGTCTGGTCGGTGATGCCGCTGCTCTGCTGCAGGATGTGCACCTGCGTGAAGACCCGCAGGTCCCAGATCACCTGCAGGAGGCTGACCAGCAGGAGCACGGGCGCCACCGACGGCGCCACGATGTGCACGAAGCGCTGCCGGGCGTCGGCCCCGTCGAGCTGGGCGGCCTCCATCATCGACTCGTCGAGCTGCGTCAGCCGACGCGTAGACCATGAACACGACGAGCGGCACGCTCATCCACGTGATGAGGAGGCCCGCCACCACGAAGAACGTGAGCGGATCCGACAGCCAGTTGTAGCCGACCATCCCCGGAGCCCCCAGCCGGCCGAGGACCCAGCCGACGACGCCGCTGCGCGGGTCGAACAGCAGCTGGAACACCTGAAGCGAGCTGAGCACGGGCATCGCCCAGGCGACCAGCATGACGATCTGCACGCCCACCGCGATCGACCGGCGCACCTGCGTCAGCAGCATCGCGCCCGCGGTGCCGATGAGCCACGGTGGCGGCGGCGCACGCGAGGCAGAAGCCCACCGACCGGCCGACGCGGCCCAGAACGCGGGATCCCCGAGGACCTGCGCGTAGTTGTCGAGCCCCACGAGCTCCGGCGCCTGCCCGAACTGCTGGGCGAGGCCGAAGCGCTGGAACGACATGATCACCTGCCGCGCGAGCGGGTAGCCGAGGCCGACCGCGACGATCGCGACCGCGGGCAGGACGAGCACCAGCGCGAGGCGGCGCTCGGCGCGCGGGCTCCCGGGGCGCCTCGAGCGCCGGCGCGGGCGCCGGCGTCGAGGTGGACGTGCTGAGGACGGCGCTCACGGGCGGGTCACGACGGGCCGAGGAGGCTCGTGAGCTTGGCGTCGGCGGCGGAGGCGAGCGCGACCGGGTCGCCGCCGGCGGCGACCGCGACGTAGAAGTCGTCGATGACCCGCGCGCCCTCGACGAGGGCCCAGTTCTCGGCGGCCGGCGTGCCCACGGAGTTCCGCACCGCCTCGGTGGTGAGGGTGGCGAGCTCGTCGCTGCCGAGGGCGGCGGCGTAGTCGAGGTTGCCGGGCACCCAGCCGCCCACGGTCGCGAAGTACTCCTGGAAGGGCTGCGAGAAGATGAGCCTCATCGCCTCCTTGGCGAGGTCCTGGTTCTTCGAGCGCCCCGATGGCGACGTTGGAGCCGCCCGCGAACGGGTGCCCGGCATCGCCTCCCGCGGCCGCGGGGAAGCCGAAGTACCCCACGTCCCCGGCATCGACGAGAGCCTGGTCGATGTTCGCCAGGTGCCAGTTGAAGCCGAAGAACATCGCGGTCTCGCCCGCGTTGAACGGCACCCACGGCTTCTCGGCGACCTCGCTGTCGGTGACGCCGCCGGCGGTGGATCCGGTGCTCCAGATCTCCTGCAGCGCCGCCAGCGCCTCCTGGCTCTCCGGGCTCGAGAGCGACCCCTTCCAGGTGTCGCCGTCCTGCTCGGCGAGCCGGCCGCCGTGGTGAACTGCCACGCCAGCGCCGACTGCCAGGAGATGCCCGGCAGGTAGATGCCGGAGAACGACGGGTCGTCCGCGTGCGCGGCCTGGAGGGTCGCGGCCGCGGCGGTCAGCTCGTCCATGCTCGTGGGGATGGCGACCCCCGCCTCGGCGAACATGCTCTTCCGGTAGAAGAACAGGCGGCTGCCCGCGTAGAACGGGGCCGCGTACATCTCCCCGTCGAAGGAGCCGAGCTCCACGAGCGACTGCGTGAGGCTGTCGCCGCCGAGCTCCTCCTTCATGTCCTCGAGGCTCATCAGCGCGCCGACCGCGCAGAAGGTAGGCGCCTGCGTGTTGCCCAGCTCGATGATGTCCGGGGTCGAGTCGGCGCTCGCGAGCGAGGTCTGGAGCTTGGAGACGATGCCGTCCCACACCTGCAGCTCGATGGTGAGGGTGGATCCCGGGTGCTGCTCCTCGAACGTCCTCTTCAGCCAGTCGCGCGCCTCCTGGGAGACCGAGTCGGTCATCATCCAGACGCGGAGGTCGGCGGTGGCGGGGCCGCCCGAGCCGCTGGATCCGGAGGCGCAGGCGGCGAGGAGCGCGGTGAGGCCGAAGGCCCCTCCCAGCCCGATGGCGGTGCGGCGGGTGATGTCGGCCATGGCGGTTCTCCTGGTCTGCACGTGTGCGGTGGCGGGTGGCACCCATGCTCCGAGCGCGGAGGGCCGCGCAGGCGTGCGGCGTGTAAATCGCGCCTGCATAAACATGTTCTTCATCTCCCGTCCGGCCGGACCCGGGTGCCCGTGCTTCCATGGGCGCATGCCGCGACCCGCCGACCCGTCCCCCGTCGACGCGTGGCCGTGGAGGTCGCCGTGCAGGACGCGGCGTCCGCGCGCATCGCGGCGGCCGCCGGCGCCGACCGGGTCGAGCTGTGCTCGGCGCTCGCGACGACGGGCGGCGTGACCCCGAGCATCGGGCTCGTGGAGGCGGCGGTGGGCGCCGGGCTGCCCGTCCACGTCCTCGTGCGACCCCGCCCGGGCGGGTTCGTGCACGACGCCGACGAGCGCGCGGTCATGCTGCGCGACGTGCGGGCGGCGCTCGCCGCGGGCGCGGCCGGCATCGTCTCCGGCGGCCTGACGGACGACGGGCGCGTCGACGCGGACCTGGTCGCGCGGCTGGTCGACGCCGCGGGCGGCGCCGTCGTCACCTTCCACCGCGCGATCGACGCCGTCGACGACCGGCTCTCGGCGCTGGACGCGCTCCTCGCGGCCGGGGTCGGTGCGCGTGCTCACGTCCGGCGGGGCCGCGCGGGCGGGCGACGGGCTGCCGGCGCTCGCGGAGCTGGTCGGCGCGGGCGGACGGGCGGATCGAGATCCAGGCCCGGCGGAGGGGTCACGGTCGACGCCATCCCCGAGCTCGTGGCCGCGGGCGTCGACGCCGTGCACCCTCTCCGCCCGGCGGCGCGTGGCCGCGACCCGCGTCGGGCCCGGTGGCGGGGAGGCGGCGCACGACCTGACCGACGGGGACCTGGTGGCAGCGGCTGTGCGAGCGGCGCGCGCGCTGCGACCGGCGCCGTGACCGGCGTCGTGCCGTGGCTCGAGCGCCACCAGGTCGCCCTCCCCCTCGCCGCGATCGCCGCAGGCGCCGGCATCGGTCTCCTGATCCCCGGGGCCCGTCATCTCGAGGCCGCCATCGAGCCGGTGCTCGCTCTGCTGCTGTTCGCGACGTTCCTCGGCGTCCCCCTTCGCCGCCATGGGACGCGCGCTCCGGGACGTCCGCTTCCTCGCCGCGGTCGCGGTGGCGGACTTCGTCGTCGTGCCCCTCATCGCGTACGGGCTGTCCCGCTTCGTCGCCGACGACCCGGCGCTGCTGTTCGGGGTGCTGCTGGTGCTGCTGACCCCGTGCGTGGACTACGTCATCGTCTTCGCGGGCCTTGCCGGCGGAGCCGCCGACCGGCTCCTCGCCGCGGCGCCGCTGCTGATGCTCGCGCAGATCCTGCTGCTGCCGGTGTACCTGCTCCTGATGATCGGCCCCGAGGGCGTCGCGGTCGTCGACGTCGGGCCGTTCGTCCGGGGGCTTCCTGGTCCTCATCGTGCTGCCGCTGACGGCGGCGGGGGTGGTCCAGGCCATCGCCCGCCGCCACCCGGCCGGGCGCGCCGTCGAGCGCTCGATGCAGGCCACCATGGTGCCGCTGCTGATGGCGACGCTCCTCACGGTCGTCGCCTCGCAGGCGGCCGCCGTCGGGGCGGCGGCCGGGCGCCTGGTGGTGCTGGTCCCGGTCTACGCGGCGTTCGTCGTGCTCGCGACCGTCGTCGGCATCGGCCTGGGGACGCTGTTCCGGCTCGACGTGCCGGCGGTACCCGGGCGCTCGCCTTCAGCGCGGCGACGCGCAACTCCCTCGTCGTGCTGCCGCTCGCAATAGCGCTGCCCGCGTCCCTCGGCGCTGGCGCCCCTGGTCGTGGTCACGCAGACCCTCGTGGAGCTCGTCGGCATGGTGGTCCTCGTTCCGGGTGATGGCCGCGTCTCGTCGCCGTCGGCGGTCAGCCGGGGCTGCCGCGCGGCGCCGCCGGCTGCAGCCGGGGGCCGGGAGTCCAGGGCCGGGAGCCGGGCCGCGGGTCTCCCGCACGCGGCCGTGCAGTCGCAGCCGGGCGGACGACGATGCGGCCGGCACCGTGGAGGTGCCGGCCGCGGTCGCGTGCCGCGACGTCCCTGTCGGAGGGGGAGACCGCGCGGTCCTCGCGGACGAGGTCAGTAGGCGATGCGCGGCGGTCGCCCGCTGTACACGGACCAGCGGATGGAGGCCCAGGGGTGGGAGTGCTGCCCTTCGAGCCGATGAGGTAGTACCCGTCCGTGCAGTGGTCGTCGGAATAGCTGAAGGCGTCGTACGCCTGGTCCCCGTAGACCAGGAGCCTCTTGGACGCGTCGTCGTCCAGGAGCTCCTCCGCACCGTCGCCGACGACCATGGACATGCACGTACTCCTGCTGCCGCCGTCCGTGATCAGGACGGAGCGGACATCGTTGGCCGCCCCGGTCTGGCGGGTCTGGATGTCGAGGTACCGCGCGGCGATCGCGGCGTGGGCGGGGGCGGTACCGGTGGCGAGGAGGGCCCCGCTGATCAGGAGCGCGGCGACGACGACTCCGCTGCTCTTCCGTCGTAGAAGGGATCTCTCGGCATGGCTTCTCCTGTCGGGGTGGGGCGGGGGATGCACGACCGATCGCGGGGTGGTGCGAGCGCAGGAGTCTGCGCCGACGGGGCGTCGCGCGCGGTCGAGATGTCCTCAGCGGGCAGTGCCGGAGCGCCGGGGCCCGGCGTGGGCCGCGCCCAGGGGGCGCACCCTGCGAGGGTGGGGGCATGCCCGCACCCGGATCCGCCCCGCACGACCCCGCCCACGACCGCGCCCACGCGCTCGACCTCGAGCGGATGCTCGCGGGCGTCGCGGGCGAGGACGGCGGCGCGGTCGACGACAGCATCCCGCAGCTGGCCGATGCGGATCCCGGGCTGTCGGCCGTCGCGCTCGTCACGCCCGACGGCCGCACCCGCCGCGCCGGGGACAGCGCGCACCCGTTCTCCATCCAGTCGGCGGTGAAGCCGTTCCTGCTCGCCCTGGCGCTCGCCGACACCGGCGGGGACGCCCTCGACGCCGTCGGCATCGAGCCGACGGGCGAGGCGTTCGACGCGATGGAGCTCGAGAGCGGCACCGGGCGTCCGCCGAACCCGATGGTCAACGCGGGGGCGATCCTCACGGCGAGCCTCGTCCGCGGGTCGTCCCCGGCGGAGCGCTCGGAGCGGATCCTCGCGGGCCTCGGCGCGTTCGCGGGGCGCCGCCTCGAGGTCGACGAGGAGGTCGCGGAGTCCGAGCGGCTGCTCGGCGACCGCAACCACGCGCTCGCGCACCTGATGCGCTCGGAGGGCACGCTGCACGTGACGGCCGACGAGGGCGTCGCCGCGTACGCCCGCGCATGCGCCGTGCTCGTGTCGGCCGAGGCGCTGGCGGCGATGGGCGCGACGCTCGCATGCGGCGGCCGGAACCCGCTGACGGGATCGCGCGTGGTGTCGAGGAGCGCGTCGCGCGCGACGTGGTCTCGGTGATGGCGACGTGCGGCGTCTACGACGGCTCGGGACGGTGGATGCGCCGGGTGGGCGTGCCCGCCAAGTCGAGCGTGTCCGGCGCCCTCGTGCTCGCGGCGCCCGGCCGGCTGGGAGCCGCGGTCTTCAGCCCGCCCCTCGACGACCGGGGCACCAGCGACTGCGCCGGCGCACGGCTCGCGCACGACCTCGCGGACGCCCTGGGCCTGCACGCGTTCGGCGCGGTGCCGCCCGAGGGTTGACACGTCAACCACTCTGCGCGATGGTGGACACGTCAACCACCGCGTCGGGCTCCCGGCGCGCGACCGTCCGGGAGGATCCGCCATGAACGCCACCGAGGCCACCACCGGGGCCGCTCCCGGGCGACCCGCGATCGTCGACCCGACGCGCTTCGAGATCGGCCTGGACTCGTTCGGCGAGCTCGCGACCGACGGCGACCGGATCCTCGGCGACGCCGAGACCGTGCGCCTGCTCGTGGAGGAGGCGCAGCTCGCGGAGGCCGTGGGGCTCGACGTCTTCAGCGTCGGCGAGCACTACCGGCAGGGCAACGTCCGACTGCTTCCAGGCCACCCCGGTCCTCCTCGCCGCGGCCGCGCAGGCCACCTCGACAATCCGGCTCGGCACGTCCGTCACGGTGCTGTCGACGCAGGACCCCGTGCGGCTCTACCAGGAGTTCGCGACGGTCGAGCTCGATCTCCGGCGGACGCACCCAGCTCGTGCTCGGCCGCGCATCCGCCACCGAGTCCCTCCCGCTGTTCGGCTACGACATCGCGCAGGATGCCGAGGAGCTGTTCGAGGAGAAGCTGGAGCTCTTCGTGCGGCTCATGCGCGAGGAGCGCGTCACCTGGTCCGGCCGGCACCGCCCGCCGCTGGACGACGTGCGCCTGCAGCCGCGCATGCCCGCCGGCGGGCATCCCCGCCTGGATCGGCATCGGCGGCAGCCCCGACTCCGTGGTGCGCGCGGCCCGGTACGGCCTGCCGCTCATGATGGCGATCATCGGCGGGCGTGCCGAGCGCTTCGCCGGCCACGCGGCGCTGTACCTCCGGGCCCTCGCGCAGGCCGGCCACGCCGAGCTGCCCATCGGCCAGCACTCGCTCGGCCTCGTCGCCGAGGCACCCCGACGAGGAGGCCCGCGAGCTGTACTGGCGCTACTGGGAGCCCGTCGTCACGCGGATGAGCGAGGAGCGCGGCTTCTACGCGCCCACCGCCGAGCGGTACACGGAGGAGACGGTCACCGGATCCCTCTTCGTCGGCTCGCCCGACACCGTCGCCCGCCGCATCGCGTGGATCGCACGCGAGAACCACCTCTCCCGGTTCGACCTCAAGTACGACCTCCTGCACATGCCGCGCCAGGCGCGCGAGCGCAGCATCCGCCTGCTCGGCGAGGAGGTCGACGCCGCGCGTGCGCGAGCTGCTCGCCGCCGACCCCGGGGGCGCTCGGCTCGCGGGGCGCCGGCCGGCGCGCATCACCGCGGACGGCGGACCCGTGCACGCCTGAGCCCGGCCGCGGGCGACGACGCCCCGGTACCCTGGATCCACCGAGGAGGACGACGCGGTCCGCGACGCCCGCAGCCCCGCGCCGCCGGCGCTCGCCGACCCCGGCGGAGCTGCACGTGTGGCGCGAGTACCTCGAGACGGCCGAGGCCGTGCGCCGCACCCTGGCGTCGGACTTCCAGTCGACCTCCGGCATCTCCACGGGCGACTACGGCGTGATGCTGGCGCTCAGCGAGGCGCCGGAGCACCGGCTCCGCTCGTCCGACCTCGCCGACGTCGTCGGCTGGGAGCGCAGCAGGCTGTCGCACCACCTGCGCCGCATGGAGGAGCGGGGCCTCATCCGCCGCGACCGGGACGCCTCCGACAGCCGCGGGGCGTGGATTTCCTCCCTGACCGCCGACGGGGCCACCGTGTTCCGCAGCTCCTCCTCCTCGCACCTGCGCCTCGTGCGCGAGGTGTTCATCGACGCCCTCGACGCCGAGGAGCTCGAGGCGGCGCGCGTCGTCGCGGCGGCCCTCCGCCGCCACGCCGCCGCGCGGGCCGCGTCCGACCCGCCGGCCCGCTGACGCCGACAGCCGCTGACGCCGGTCGCTCCTGACCTCCGACGGCCCCTGACCTCCGGCGACCCCCGCGCGTGCCGGCTCCGCCTACCCGTCGCGCTCGCGGCGCTCGCGGGCGCGCTCGGCCGCATCGGCCATGGCCTCGGCATGCGCCGGTCTTCGCCGCCCCGAGGGCCTCGTCGTCGTCCCGGAGGATGGCGACGCCCTCCGCCACCTGCGCCGTGAACGCCCGCAGCGAGTCGGCGGGCGTGGGCGCGAAGTCCTCGTGCTCGTCGCCGTCGCCGGCCAGACCCTCGGGGAGGCGCCGCAGCTCGGCCGATCCCGCGTCCTCGGCCCGCCGTGCGGCGTGCTCGACGCAGAGGCGGGCGACCTCGTCGGCGTGCGCGTGCATCACCGAGTGCGCCGCCCCGGGGATCTCCCACAGCCGGGCCCGCGGCGGCGGCCGCCCCCATCTCCTCCACCCAGGCGCGCGGGGCGACGGCGTCGTGCTCGCCGCGGATGACGAGCGTGCTGGCCCGGATGCGGGGGAGGCGGTCCTCGATCCGGTACCGCATCATCTTCGGCAGCACCCGGAGGAACCAGCGGACCCCGCAGACCAGGTAGGCGCGGATCGCGAGCACCTTGATGCGCGACGGCTCGTGCAGCGTCGACTGCAGGAACCGCACCGCGGCCCGCGGGATGGTGCGCTCCGCGCAGGGTACACGACCGGGCCGATGAGCACCAGCGTGCTGAGCCCGGGCGGCCGGGAGGCGAGGTCCGCCACCACCTGCGTGCCCATCGAGTGGCCGACGAGCACCGGGTGGTCGAGGCCGAGAGCTCGTCGATCGCCGGCGCCCACCAGGTCGGCGTACTCGCGGATCTCGAGGGCGCGCCCGGGTGCGCGACGCCCGCGAAGCCCGGCAGGTCGAGGGCGTGCACCGGGCCGTGGTCGTTGAGCACGGGGGCGAGGCGCTCGAAGTAGTCCGACGAGACGCCGATGCCGGGGACGAGCACGAAGGGGCGGTCGCCGTCGGTGCCGATGGTGCTGATCCGCACCGCGAGGCCGTCGCGGACGACGCGCGTGACGGTGACGCGCGTGTCGGAGCGGTCGCGCGGGCGGGGAGCGGACCGGCTGCCCGCCGGTCGGGCGGCGTGCGGGCGGTGGGCCATGCGGGCTCCTCGGGGTGGACGGCGCGTGGATCCGCGAGGCGTCCACGCTAGGGCACCGCGCCTCGGGAGTCGCCGGGCGGGGGCCGGGCGGACAGGCGAGCCGGCCACGTGCGCGTCCGCTCAGGCGGCGGCGTCCCCACCCGAGACGCAGAGGCAGAACGGGTGGCCCGCGGGATCCGCGTACACGTCGAAGCGGTCGGCGGCCGTCGGGTCCTCGGCGGGCTGCAGGAGGCACCCCACCCAGGGCGAGCACGCGCTCGCGGCCCGCGTCGAGGTCGTCCACGTAGAGGTCGAGGTGCATCTGCATCTGCTGGCGCGGGCCCTCGCCCGGCCACACCGGCGGCGTGAAGTCGGGCGCGAGCTGGAACCCGAGGCGCCACTCGCCGTCGACGCGGACGCTGTGCCAGTCGTCCTCCGCGTCGACCTCCCCGCCGAGGAGGCCGGCCCAGAAGGCGCTCTCCGCGGCCAGGTCGGGGGCGTCGAACACGGTGATCGTGCGGTGGATCCTCACGGCTGCTCCTCCTCGTCGTCGAGCGGTGCTGCCAGCCTGGCACCCGGTCGGCGGTCGGGGAAGGGCGGTCCGGGACGGGCGTTCCGGGATGGGCGGTCGCGCGGCGCGCCCACCGGGAGCAGCCGGCTAGCGGTGCAGCGTGACCGCGGGATCGACGCCGTACGCGTCCCGGTAGTGCCGGGCGAAGCGGCCGACCTGGGGAAGCCCCACCGCAGCGCGATGTCCGCGACGCCCGGCCCCCGCGTGGGGTCCGCGTCGACGAGGTCCATGTGCGCCGCGGCCAGCCGCGTCCGGCGGAGGTACCGGCCGGGACGCGGCTCTCCGCCACGCACTGGAACGTGCCGTCGGACACCACGGAGCCGAGCGCGAACCGGGGCTCGGCCACCATGTCCTCCGCGTAGCCGAAGTCGTCCCCCGCCAGCTCGACGTGGCCGTACAGCTCGCGGAGGGTCCGCTCGGCCTCGTCCGCCCGGCGGGTCCGGACGCGGTGGCGCACCAGATCGGTCACGGGACCTCCGTTCGACGTCGGGGGCCGCCCCCGACGACGGCCGCGCACCTGGCCGCCCGCTGACGTGCTCCGTGCTGTGAGGGGGAGGATACCGCGGCACCCCCGAGGGTCCGCCACGCCGGGGCGGGACGGGGGCGGCGTCCGCCGCGTCGGGGGCGTCCGCGCGGATCCCGCACCGGATGCATCGCCGCGGCACTGGGATCCGACGCCCGACCGGCGGTAGGTTTGACGACGGCGCCTCACGCGCCGACCACCCTGCGGGCATCGTCGCTCAGGTCGTCCACGGACGGCGGGAGCGGACGACGGCCGTCGGGCCACCAGTCCCCTCCTGAAAGGAGCGACCATGACCGCCCCCTCCGTCCAGCTCTACACGGTCCGCGACGCAGTCTCCGCGGACCTCCAGGGCGCCGTCGCCCGCGTGGCCGAGATCGGCTACACGCAGGTCGAGCCGTACGCGTTCGTCGAGCGCGCCGACGAGTTCGCCGCGGCCTTCGCCGCGTCCGGCGTCACCGCGCCCTCCGGCCACGCGCCCGTCATCGACGGCGACGACGACCAGGCCGCCCGCACCTTCGACGCCGCTGCGAAGCTCGGGATCCGCACCGTCATCGACCCGTTCATCCCCTCGGAGCGCTGGCAGACCGCCGACGACGCGCACCGCATCGCCGACCGGGTCAACGACCTGCAGGCGCAGGCCGCCGCGCGCGGGCTCGCCTTCGGATACCACAACCACCAGTGGGAGTTCGCGAACAAGGTCGACGGACGCCCCGTCTACGAGCTGTTCGTCGAGCGCCTGAACGCCGAGGTCGTCCTCGAGCTCGACACGTTCTGGTCGACCGTCGGCGGCATGGACACGCCGGCGCTCCTCCGCTCCCTCGGCGACCGCGTGCAGTTCCTGCACGTGAAGGACGGCAAGATCTCCGAGGCGATCGCGAAGGTGCTCCCGAGCGCCGAGTCCGCGCTCGAGGTGCCGGCGGAGCTCGCGCAGGCCTTCAAGCTGCAGCTCCCCGCCGGCCAGGGCGACGTCGACGTCGCCGCCGTGCTGGCGGCCGCGCCGCACGCGCTGCGCGTCGTGGAGTTCGACGACTACGAGCACGACGTGTTCGACGGCATCGCGGCGTCGTACGCCTGGCTGCAGGAGAACGACAAGTGAGCCGCGGCACCGGACGCGTCGGCGTCGGCGTCATCGGCGCGGGCGTCATCTCGGGCACCTACCTGGAGAACATGACGGCGTTCCCGGACCTCGAGGTCCTGTTCGTCGCCGACATCGACCTCGACCGGGCGCGCTCGCGCGCCGAGGAGCACGGCGTGCCGGGCCACGGCACCGTCGAGGAGCTGCTCGCGATCGAGGAGATCGAGATCGTCGTGAACCTCACGCTGCCCGCCACCCACGCCGAGGTCGGCCGGCGCATCGTCGCCGCCGGCAAGAACGTGTGGAGCGAGAAGCCGCTGGCCCTCGACCACGCCTCGGGCGCGGATCTGCTGGAGGCGGCCCGCGCGGCCGGCGTGCAGGTCGCGTGCGCCCCGGACACCGTGCTCGGCGCGGGGATCCAGAGCGCCATGCGGTCCATCGCCCGCGGCGACATCGGCGAGCCGCTCACGGCGACGACGATCTTCCACGTGCCCGGCCCCGACGCCTGGCACCCGAACCCCGAGTTCCTGTTCGCGCACGGCGCCGGGCCCCTCTTCGACATGGGCCCGTACTACGTGACGACGCTGGTGCACGCGTTCGGCGCGGCCGAGAAGGTCAGCGCGGTGTCCTCGACGTCGCGCACCACCCGCACCATCGGCAGCGGCCCGCGCGCGGGCACCGACTTCCCGGTGGAGGTGCCCACGCACCACGCGGCGCTCATCTCGTTCGCGGGGGGCCAGTCGGCGCAGTCCACGTTCAGCTTCCAGAACGCGCTGCCGCGGGCCGGCTTCGTCGAGATCTCGGGCAGCGAGGGCACCATCGTGCTCCCCGACCCGAACATGTTCGACGGCGAGAGCCAGCTGTGGCGCTTCGGCCAGGAGGAGCCCGAGACGCTGGCCGCGACGGGATCCACGTACGGCCGGGGCTCCGGCGTGCTGGACCTGGCGCGCAGCATCCGCGGCGGCGACCCCGTGCGCGCGTCCGGCGAGGTCGCCGCGCACGTGCTCGACGTGCTGCTCGCGATCCGCGACGCGGCCGACAGCCGCGAGGTCGTGCAGGTCGCGTCCACGGTGGAGAAGCCGACGCCGCTCGCCGAGGACTGGGACCCGGCGGCCGCGACGCTGTAGCGCCGGACCCGCACCACCCGCTCGACCCGCACCACCCGCTCGACCCGACGGCCCCGCATCCTCCCGTGGATGCGGGGCCGTCGTCATCCGGCCGCGCGGGCCCCGCACCGGGAGGACACTGGACCCATGCAGCTGCACCGCGTCACCACCGGGTCCGGTCCCCGCCACGTCGGCCTGGTGCACGGCCTCGGCGCGGACGGCGCCACCTGGGCGCCCGTCGTCGACCGGCTCGTGGCGACCGGCCGGTTCACCGTCACCGCGATCGACCTCCGCGGGCACGGCCGGAGCGACCGCGCCGGCTCCTACGGCGTCGAGGAGATGGCCGACGACCTCGCGGAGTCCCTGCCCCGGGGGCTCGACGCGGTCGTCGGGCACTCGCTGGGCGGATCCGTGCTGGTGCGCGCCGTCGCCCGCCTCGAGCCCGCGCACGCCGTGTACCTCGATCCCGGGTTCCGCCTCGCGCTGCCGACCGCCGGCATCCGCGGCCGGCTGTTCTGGGCCGCGCCGCTGGTGGGCCTCGCCGCCGCGCAGATCCCGCGCGCCCGGGCGGCCGCCCGCGTGCGCGCCGCGTACCCGGCCGCGGTCCGCGCCTCCCTCGACGCCGCGCAGGGGCGCTTCGACCGGCGGATGGCCGTGGGCGTGTTCCGCGACGTCGCCTTCCACCCGGTCGCCGTCAGCGCGCCGGCCGTGCCGTCGACGATCGTGCTCTCCGACGACGCCCCCGCCGTGCTGCCCGACGCGTACGCGGCCGAGCTGGCCGCCGCGGGGTGGGACGTGCGCCGGCTCCCCGGGATCCACCACGACATGCAGCTCGAGGACCCGGAACGGGTGCTCGCCGCGATCGAGGACGTGCTGTGACCGACGGACCCGACCCGGCCGAGCGGCCCGATCTCGTCGAGCGGCCCGAGCGGCCCGAACCTGCCGCGCAGCCCGAGCGGCCCGAGCCCGCCGAGTCGACCGCGGGATCTCCGCGGCCCGCCCGGCCGGCCGACGCCGAGATCGCCGCCCGGCTCGCCGCCGCGCTGCGCGCGCCCGACCCGTCCGCGCGCCTGCAGGCGGCGCTCACCGCGGGCACCCGGCCGGATCCGGCGCTCGTCGAGGGCCTCGTGCACCGCTGCCGCGTGGAGCCCGACCTCAACGTGCGCGAGATGCTCACGTGGGCGCTGATCCGGCACGACCGGGAGGCCACGATCCCGCAGCTGGTCGCCGAGCTCGCCTCGCCCATCCCGCAGGCGCGCAGCCAGGCGCTGCACACCCTCTCCAAGATCGGGGACCGGCGGGCGCTGCCGGCGATCACCCCCGCGCTGCTGCGCGACGCGGACGAGCACGTGGCGCGCACGGCCTGGCGCACGGCGTCCGGGCTGCTCGACGCCGACCGCGACCCGGCGGGTGCGCGCCTGCTGCTCCGCGAGCTGGCGTCGCAGCTCGGCCGCGGATCCACCGAGATGCAGCACAGCCTGACGCGCGCGTTCGTCGCGGTCGGCCGGGCGTCGCAGCCCGTCGTCGAGCGGTCGCGGCAGGCGGCGGACGCGCGGGTGCGGATCCACGCGCTCGCGACCCTCGCAATGCTCCGCGACCCGGAGCTGCGCTTCGACGACGCGGTCGACGACGCGAGGCGCTCGTCGTTCGGCGCGCACCTGGTACGCCGCCCGGCGGGCGGGCAGCCGGTGGGCGATGCGTCGGCGGGCTCGGGTACTGCGGGCACGGGTCCTGCGGGGACAGGTCCTGCGGGCCCGGACGCCGCGGGCGGCGCCGCCGCCGATGCATCCGCCGACGGCCCTTCCGCCGGCTGACCGCGCTCCCTATCGTGGGCAGCGACGGCCCCGCGCGGCGCAGGGCCGCGAGGACCCGCGTCCGCGCGGCGGACGGAGGCGCACCCGTGGCCGAGATCGTGCTGTTCCACCACGTGCAGGGCGCGACGCCCGGCGTCCACGCGTTCGCGGACGCGCTCCGGGACGGCGGGCACACCGTGCACGTGCCCGACCTCTTCGCCGGCGCGCTGCCGGAGAGCATCGAGGCGGGCCTCGCGCTCATGGCGGGACTGCCCGACGACGTCATGGCCGAGCGCACCGCGCGCGCCCTCGACGGGCTGCCCGCGGAGCTCGTCTACGCGGGCGTGTCCTGGGGCGGATCCATCGCCCAGCGCCTCGCGCAGACCCGGCCCGGCGCCCGCGGCGCGCTCCTCTACGAGTCGTTCGTGTCGCTCACCGCCGAGTGGGCGTTCGGGCCGTGGCCCGCGGGGGTGCCGGTGCAGGTGCACGGCATGGCGCGGGATCCGTTCTTCGCCGGCGAGGGCGACCTCGACGGCGCCCGCGAGCTGGTCGACCTCGTCGGCCCCGAGCTCGCGGAGGTCTTCGTCTACGACGGGGACGCCCACCTGTTCACGGACGCATCCCTGCCGTCGTCGGATCCCGTGGCCACCGCGCTCGTGCTCGAGCGGTCCCTGGAGCTGCTGGTGCGCATCGGCTGAGGGCGCACCGGGCGGCTGCCGACCGGGTCCCCGCGGCGGCGGGATCCGATGCCGACCGTGTCGGGCAGGGGTCAGGCGTCCACGGGCGGGAGCTCGGCGACCGCGACCCGGTCGCCGGCGGCGTCGCGGATCTCGACCGAGGCCGCGTCCGCGCGGAGCACGTCGGCGTTCAGTCGGCAGTCGATGCGCACGGCGGATCCGAGCATCGACCCGGACGCGTGCTCGCCCCCGCGGGCGTCGACGACCACGACCGTGAAGGCGTCGCCCGCGGGGAGCCCGTCGATGGACAGGACGCTCTCGGTGCCCCACGTGTGCGCGACGACGTCGCCCTCGACGTCCACCCCCGCAGGCGCGCCCGCGAACGTCACGTCCTCGACGGCGCCCAGCGTCCCCGCCGGTCCCGTGGCGACGTCGGCGCGCGGCGTCGCGAGGGACGCGCCGCCCACGGCGCCGACCACGAGGCACGCGGCGGCACCGGCGACGAGGAGCAGCGGGCGGCGTCGGGAGCGGGCGGTGCGGTGCGCGGCGAGGTCGTCGCCGGCGGGGCCGTCACCGGGTGCCGCGACCGGGGTCTCCTGCTCGCCGTCGCCCGCGGCGATGCGCTCCACCCGCCGGGCGAGCTCAGCGCTCGGTCGGGCGTCCCGCCATGAGCCGAGCCCGCGGATCGCCGACGGCAGGCCGCCCAGCAGCGCGATCTCCGCGTCGATCGTCGGGTCGGCCGCGCGCCGCGCGTCGAGCTCGGCGGTCTCGGCGGGCGAGAGGTCGTCGGCGAGGGCCGCGGCGATGAGCTCGGCGCGGCGGTCGTCGTTCGCATCGGCGTCCGGGTCGGGGAAGCGGTCGGCGCCCGGGTCGGTGAAGCGGTCGTCGGTCATGGGCGGGGGTCCACTTCGTCGAGATGCGTGCGGAGGGCGCGGAGCGCGTGGAAGACGCGGGTCCGCAGGGTGGCGACTGGCACGCCCGTGGCCGTGGAGAGCTCCTGGTAGCTGAGGCCGGTGAGGTGCACGGCGACGACGGCCTCCCGGTGCGCCTCGCTGAGCCGGGCGAGGCCCTCGACGATGCCGAGCCGGTCGAGCGGATCCGCCTCCTGCGTCGCCGCCTCGGGCGCCTCCTCCTCGGCCACGATCCTGGGGGTGCGGGCCCGGGCGCGGTGCACGTCGAGGATGACCCGCCGCTCGATCGCGAAGAGCCAGGTGCGGGCGCTGCCGCGCGAGCCGTCGAAGGAGTCGCGGGCCCGCCACGCGCGGAGGAACGTCTCCTGCACGCAGTCCTCGGCGAGGCCGCGGTCCTGCAGCGCGTTCACCGCGAAGCCGAGCAGCGCGCCGCCATGCTCCGCGAACGCCTGGCGCACGTCGAGCCCGGGCATGGCTGCGCTCATCGTGCTCCGCTCGGGGGAAGGTGCCGGACGCGTCAGGAGGAGCGCCATCGTGTACCCCCTCAGCCTAGGCGCGCGGGATGCGCGCCCTCGAGAGGGGATACGCGCGGGGAGGGCCGGGCGTTCACCGGCGGGAGAGGAACGACGGCGTCGTCGCGGCCCGGAGCGGGAGCTGGCCGCAGGGGGCCGGGCTGCATGGGCATCGGCTTCGGCATCGGCGCCCGCATCCGCGGCCGCAGTCGCATCCGCAGGAAAGTCCCGCGCCGCCGATGAACGCCGGCCGCCGATCGTGCGTATGCCCTGTCAGGAGCGGCGTCCGTCCGGGGTGCCGCGGTCCACGAAGGGCGCACGCGATGACGCACACGAACCTGATCCGCACCATGACCATCGGAGGCGCCGCCGCGGCCGCCCTCACCCTGCTCGTCGCCACGCCGGCGTCCGCCGAGACGACCGTGCCGACGCCGGACCGCTTCACGAGCGCGTTCACCGTGATGGCGACGCCCGACCAGGTGCTCAACGCCGACGGCGTCGCGACGCCCGGCGAGTCCGGCGCGACGGGCCGCTTCGACCTCCGCCTCGACTCCGCGTCGAACACCATCTGCTACGACATCACGCTCACGGGCGTGACGGGCGAGTACCAGAGCCCCGCGAAGACGGCGACGCACATCCACCAGGCCGCGGTCGGCAAGGCGGGCCCGCCCCGCATCGCCTTCCCGAACCCGACCGACGCCGGGAACGGCACGCGCACGAGCTCCGGCTGCATGCAGGGGCCGTTCACCACCGGGATCATGAGCCCCCAGGGCGCGGACACCGGCGAGGGCTTCACGGTCGCGCAGATCGAGGCCGACCCGTCCGCGTTCGCGGCCGACACGCACACCGCGTCGTTCACGGCCGGCGCCGTGCGCGGCCAGCTCACCCAGGTGCCGGTCGGCGGCGTCGACACGGGCGCGGGCGGATCCGCGACCTCCTCGACCGACGCCCTGCCGCTCGTCGGCGCGGGTGCCGGCGCCGTGGCGCTCGCCGCCGTGGGCGTCGTGCTGATGCGCCGCCGCCGGGCCCAGGAGTCCTGATCGCCGGAGACCGCACCCCGACGGGCGCGCCGCACGCGCGGCGCGCCCGTCTCCCGCGCGTGCTCGCGGGCGCGCTGATCCCGCTGCTCCTCGCGGGATGCGCGGCCGCGGACCCGGGGGACGGAGCCGCCGCCCCGCCGGCTCGCGCGTCCGCGTCGCCGGCGCCCTCGCCGGATCCGGTGCCGCCCACGACGGCGCCGCAGGTCGTGCAGGGCACAGGCGTCGTGCCATCCCGCGTCGCGATCCCCGACATCGACCTCGACCAGCCGCTCATCGACCTGGGGATCGCCGCCGACGGCCGCATGGAGGTGCCCGTCGACTTCGACGACGTCGGCTGGTTCACGGGAGGCGGGCGCCCGGGCGGCCGCGGACCCACGGTGATCGCCGCGCACGTCGACTCGCGCGTCGGCCCGGCCGCCTTCGCCCGGCTGGCGGAGCTCGAGGTGGGCGACGAGGTGCAGGTGGCGGACGTCGACGGCGGCACCACGCGCTACGCCGTCACGGAGGTCGCCGACTTCGCCAAGGCCGACTTCCCGACCGCTCGGGTCTTCGGCGCGCAGCCCACGGACCAGCTGCGGCTCATCACCTGCGGCGGGATCTTCGACCGCAGCGTGGGCCACTACGAGGACAACCGCGTCGTGTTCGCGGAGCCCGTGGGCTGATCCGCGGCCGGCTCAGGCCACGGGCTCCGCGGGGCCGCTCGCCGGGTCCGCGAGGCCCGCGCGCAACCGGGCGGTGCGCTCGCGCACGAGCTCGACCCGCGCCTCGTCGAGCGCGGCCGTGGCGGCCAGCGCCCGGGTGCCGGCGAGGGCGACCCGCACCAGCGCCACGAGCGCGACCGCGGCGAGGGCCACGAGCGCGACGCCGAGGAGCAGGGGGATCGACCAGACGAGGTCGTCGGCGCTCGGCATGAGGATGCTGTCGGTCGTGCCGTCCATCTCGGGGCGCCCGCTCAGACCGCGGGCCCGATGGGAGCGCCCGGCCCGGCGGGATGGCCGCCGGGCGAGCAGGGCCCGGCCGGACCGTCGCCGTCGTCGGCCTGCAGCCGCGCCGTCTGCTCGCGGACGAGCTCCCGCCGCGCCTCCTGCAGCTCCGTCGTGACGACGAGCGCCCGCCGCGCGGTGATCGCGAGGCGGATGAGCACCACGAGCGCGAAGGCGCCGAGGGCCACGAGGGCCAGGATCACGAGGACGTACAGGGCGATGCCGATGCTGGCGCCGGGGGAGGAGATCATGCCGACGACGGTATGCGTCCTGGGGGCGACGTGGGCGGCCGGGTCCTCCGTCGTGGTGCGGCGACGGACCCGGCCTCGGGGGAGGGACCGGGCCCGTCTCGGCCGACCGCGTCTCGGCCGCCGCGGGTGGCAGGGGCCTCGCAGGCGGCGGCCCCCGGAGGCCGCGGCTCAGCCGACCGCGCGCCCGGCGCTCGTGCGCGTCTGCGCCGCGGGATACGACGGCAGGGCGCCCGTCACGCGGACCGACAGGACGTGCCCGCGGTCGGCGCCGGTGATGGCGTACGCGCTCGTGGTCGCACCGGGGATGGGGCGTCCGTCGCGCAGCCAGGCGTAGGACAGCTGCACCGACGCGGGCCGCCACGATCCGGGACGCGCGGTCACCGTCCGGCCGACGGCCGCGATGCCCGAGACGACGGGAGTGCCGGCCACCACCACCGGCTGCGGCACCCGCGGGGTCGGCGCGGAGATCCGCTCCACGGAGGCGTACCCGTCGCGCGCGCCGCGCACGGCGACCGTGATGCGGGCCCCGATCCGGTTCGCGTCGACCAGGAACGTAGGCCCGGTGGCGCCGAGCAGCGCCTTCCCGTCCGCGTACCACTGGTAGGAGAGGCGCACGGGGGCGGGCTGCCACAGGCCTGTGCGCACCGACAGGGTCGCGCCGTAGACGGCCTGGCCGAGGATCGCCGGCGGCGGGGTGGAGGTGAGGGGCCGCGATCCGGGGGCGCTGCCGGTGGTGCCGACGGCCTCGGCGGTCGCCCACAGGTCCGGCACGATGCCGTAGGTGAGCGCGAAGCCGACGGAGGAGTCGTAGCCGCGGTCCACGGTCACGGATCCCACGGCGTCGGTGAAGACGAACTCCCCGCCGCCGTCGAGCTCGTAGAAGATCTGGCTGTCCTCCGGCAGGTTCCCGTTGAGGGCCTCGCGCACGTCCCACCGGAAGGTGACCGTGGTGCCCGCGACGACGACCTCCGGCGTGTACGGGCGCGAGGACCCGGACGAGCGCACGGGCTCGGGAGCGCTGGCGGCGCCCACGACGGGCGCCCCGCCCACCGTCCCGACGATCCGCACGCTGAGGAGGTGCGGCCCGGCCGACGCGGGCGCGACCAGCGGACCGCCGAACCGGGTGACGGGGACGGTGCCCTCGGTGCGCCAGGGCCCCGTCTCGTCGAGCCGGTACTCGTAGCGGAGGCCGGAGGCGTCCTGGATGCCCGTGAGGTCGGGGAGGAGGAAGCCGTCGATGGTGGGCTCCACCTCGGTGCCGTAGCCCGAGGGCTCGAAGTCGGGCGCCGGGATCGCGACGGCCGCCGCAGCTGCCTCGGATCCCGTGGTCGGCGTCGAGGTCGGCGTGCCGAGCGTGCGCGCCGCTGCGGGGGACGCTCCCGAGAACGCGAGCCCCGCCGCGAGGACCAGGCTCACCGCGGCCGTCGGACGGCCTGCTCTCCGTGCCGTGCGGATCATCGTCGGACCGTCCGTTCCCGGGCTCCGTCGCCCGATGAGGCGAATCCTCGTCCCTGCTCCGGTGGCCCGCATCCCCCCGTTCGGGGTGCCGGTCGGCGGGCCGGGCGCCGCGACGCAGACGGGCCCGGATCCCATGGGGGAGCCGGGCCCGTCGCGGGTCGGACGCGGGTCAGCGCACCTTCACGCCCGCGCTCGCGCGCGCCTGGTTGTCGTACGTGTAGATGACGGCGCTCACGATGGCGGTGACCGTGTGGCCGCGGTCCGCCTCCGTCAGCGTGTACGTCCGCGCGGTCGCCCCGGGGATCGCCTTCCCGTCGCGCTTCCACTGGTAGCCGAGCTCCAGCGACGCGGGCTTCCAGATGCCGGGCTGCGCGGTAAGCGTGCGGCCGACGACCGGGTTGCCGGTGATGCGCGGCGTGCCCGCGGTGATGACGGGCTGCGCCACGACCTTCGTCGGACCCGAGGTGCGCACGGCGGCGACGTACCCGTCGCGGGATCCGCGCACGGAGACGGTGAGGCGGTGCCCGATGTCGTAGCCGTCGACCTTCCGGGTCGCCTGCGTCGCCCCGGGGATCCTCTCCGCCGTCGCGGAACCACTGGTACTCGTACGCCGTGGCGGCCGGCCGCCAGGTGCCCGTGCGCACGGAGAGGGTGGACCCGTACTCGACCGTGCCGACGATCGACGGGAGCGGGGTCGACGTGAACGGCCGCGCGCCCGGGGCGTCGGCGGTGATGCCGTCGACGTGGACGTAGCGCCACGCGGTCGGGGTGGGGCCGAAGACCAGGTCGAAGCCGACGCGCTTCCCGTAGCCGGGCGTGACGGTGAGCGATCCGGTGACGTCCACGGGGACGAGCGGCCCGTCGTCGACCTGCGTGAAGACGTCGCTCTCCTCCGCGGTGAAGCCGTTCAGGGCCTCGAGCACGTCCCAGCGGAACGTGACGGACGGTCCGTCCACGACGACCTCCGGCGTGTACTCGAGGGTCCCGCCGACCGCCCGCACCTCGATCGGCGCCGAGGCCGCGCCGACGACGGGCACGCCGTCGACCGTGCCCACGACGCGCATGCTGAGCAGGTGCGTGCCCGCGGAGGCCGGCACGTAGATCTCGTCGTCGCCGCTCACGTAGCCCGAGAAGGACAGCGGGGTCCAGGTGCCCGTGCGGTCCAGCTGGTACTCGTACGTGAGGCCCGAGGGGTCGTCGATGCCGGTCAGGTCGACCGTGGCGAGGCCGTGGAACTTGGATCCCGCGCTGTAGTCGAAGCCGTAGGGCTGCACGACCGGCGCGGGGACGCGGATCGCCGCCGCGGTCGTCGAGCCGGTGGTCCCCGCGACGGGTGCGGGCGCGGTGGCGGCCTGCGCGGGCACGGCGCCCGCGAGCGCGGTGCCGGCCGCGATCACGACGGCCAGGGCGGTGAGCGGGAGACGTCGTCCCCCTGCGGTGCGGATCATGCGGTCCTTCCATCCCGGGGCATCGTCGGCCCCCGGTAGATCGTCCTCCGTGCCCGGTCAGCAGTGCATCCCCCCGTAGGGGTCCTCCCCGAGAGGGGCGTAGCGTGGATCCCGCGCCGGCCGACCCCGCGCCCGCCCGTCACCCCCCCCGCACGACAGGAGCCCCCGCATGACCACCGTCCTCCTCACCGGCTTCGAGCCCTTCGACGGCGACACCAGCAACCCGTCGTGGACGGCCGTGCAGGAGGTGCGGGACCGATGGGACGGCGACGCGGACATCCACGTGCGGCAGCTGCCCGTGGACTTCGCGCGGGTCGACGACGCGCTGCGCACGGCGCTCGCCGAGGTGGACCCCGACGTCGTGGTCGCCGTGGGCCTCGCGGGCGGCATCGAGACGCTCGAGGTGGAGCGCATCGCGATCAACGTCGACGACGCCCGCATCCCCGACAACACCGGATCCCAGCCCATCGACGAGCCCGTGGTCGCGGGCGGCCCCGCCGCCTACTTCAGCACGCTCCCGATCAAGGCGGCCGTCGCCGCGGTGCGCACGAAGGGCATCCCCGCGGTCGTCTCGCAGACCGCCGGCACGTACACCTGCAACCACGTCTTCTACCTGCTCATGCACGAGCTGCGCGAGCGGCCGGCGGTGCGCGGCGGCTTCGTGCACATCCCGTACTCGACGGAGGAGGCGATCGGCACCGACCGTCCCTACCTGCGCATGGAGGAGATCGCGGCAGGCCTCACCGCCGTGGTGCAGGCGACGCTCCGCAACGCGACGGACGTGAAGGCGGGCGGCGGCTCGCTCGACTGAGCCGCGGCCCGGGGAACGGGCCGCACAGCGCTCCGCGGGTCGGCGCGCGTCAGCGTCCGGCCAGCGCCTCCTCGAGGGCGGTCCAGGGGAGGACGGCGCACTTCACCCGTCCCACGTACCTGGCGACCCCGTCGAGCGCCACGGCGTCGCCGAAGGCCTCCGGGTCGAGCTGCAGGGTGCCCCGTCCCCGCATCACGGCGCGGAACTCGGCGATGCGCTCGACGACCTCGGGCACGGGCGCGCCGTCGACGACGCCCACGAGCATGGAGGCCGACGCCTGCGAGATGGCGCAGCCCCGCCCCTCCCAGCGCACCTCGGCGATCCGGTCGTCCTCGACGCGGATCCCGAGGGTCACCTCGTCGCCGCACGTCGGGTTCACCTGGTGCGCCCGCAGCGCCCAGCCGTCGGTGGCGCCGCGGCCCTCCGGCGTGCGCGAGTGGTCGAGGATCAGCTCCTGGTAGAGCCCGCCGGAACCCGCGGCCGCGGTCATCGTGCGGCCCCGAAGAAGGCGGCCGCGTCCTCGACGCCCTGCAGGAACAGGTCGATCTCGGCGTCGGTCGTGTACAGCGATCCGCTCGCCCGGGTGGACGCGGTGAGCCCGAGCCGGCGGTGGAGCGGCTGCGCGCAGTGGTGCCCGACGCGGACGGCGATGCCGCGGTCGTCGAGGATCTGCCCCACGTCGTGCGCGTGGACCCCGTCGAGGTCGAACGCGGCGAGGCCCACCCGGTCCCGGCCGACGCCCGGGCCGATGACCCGCACGCCGCGGATGCCGGAGAGGCCCTGCACGAGGCGCTCGCCGAGGCGGCGGCCGTGCTCCGCGACCCGGTCCATGCCGACCGCCCGGAGGTAGTCGACGGCGGCGCCGAGCGCCACCACCTGGGAGATGCGCTGCGTGCCCGCCTCGAAGCGCTGCGGCGGCGGCAGGAACTCCGCGGACTCCATGGTGACGGTCGTGATCATCGACCCGCCCGTGAGGAACGGCGGCAGCGCCTCGAGCACCGCGCGGCGCCCGTAGAGCACGCCGATGCCCGTCGGCGCGAGCATCTTGTGGCCGCTGAAGACCGCGAGGTCGACGTCGAGCGCCCGCAGGTCGACCGGCAGGTGCGGCACCGACTGGCAGGCGTCGAGCACGACGAGGGCCCCGACGGCGTGCGCCCGCGCCACGACGGCGGCGAGCGGCGCGACGGCCCCGAGCACGTTGGACACGTGGGCGAGGGCCACGACGCGCGTCCGGTCGGTGATCACGTCGTCGAGCGCGTCGAGGCGGAGGGCGCCGTCGTCGTCGACCGGGATGAACCGGAGCCGGGCGCCCGTGCGGCGCGCGAGCTGCTGCCAGGGGATGAGGTTGGAGTGGTGCTCCGACTCGGTGACCACGATCTCGTCCCCGGCCCGCACCCGGATCCCGTCGGGCGCGCTCGCCTCGCCCAGCCCGTGCGCGACGAGGTTGATGCCCTCCGTCGCGTTGGAGGTCCACACGATCTCGCCCGCGTCGACGCCGACGAACCGCGCCACCTTCTCGCGCGCCTCCTCGAACTCCTCCGTCGCGAGCGCCGCGAGGGTGTGCGCGCCGCGGTGGACGGCGGCGTTGCGGTGCTCCAGGTACGCGCGCTCCGCGTCCAGCACGGCGCGCGGCTTCTGCGAGGTCGCGGCGGAGTCGAGGTACACGAGCGGGTGGCCGTTCACCTCGGTTCCGAGCAGGGGGAAGTCGCGGCGGAGGGCGGCGATCTCGTCGTCGGTGAGCCCGGCGGGTCGCGCCGATCCGGCCGTGGGGACGTCGTGCGGTGCGGTGTGCATCCGACCACTCCACCCGCCGCGGGCCTCCGGCGCAACACCGTGACGGCCGCGGCGCGTCGCGGGGCGGCTCGGGCCGGGAGCGCGCCCCGCGTCAGGCCGCGCGCGCGTCCGCCCCGCGCACCCGCGTCATGAGCACGAGGCCCGCGAGGAGCACGATCACGATGCCGACGATCCCGAAGCGCGTGTCGCCGGTGATGGCGACCGCGATGCCGAAGAGGCCGGGCGCGAGGAACGAGACCGCGCGTCCGGTGGTCGTGTAGAGGCCGAACATCTCGCCCTCCCGGCCCGCGGGGGAGATGCGCGCGAGGAACGTGCGGCTCGACGACTGCACCGGTCCCACGAACAGGCAGAGGAACAGGCCCGTGGCCCAGAAGCCGGCCTTCGCGTCGCCGACGGCGAGCACCGCGGATCCGCCGACCACCAGGCACGCGAGCGAGACCAGGATCACCGGCTTCGCTCCGAAGCGGTCGTCGAACCATCCGGCCGCGAACGTGCCGATGCCGGCGACGACGTTGGCGGCCACGCCGAACAGCAGCACCTCGGTGGTGGTGAAGCCGAAGACCTGGGCGGCGATGATGGCCCCGAACGTGAACACGGCGGCCAGGCCGTCGCGGAACACGGCGCTCGCGAGGAGGAAGACGAGCACGCGCGGCGACTCCCGGTACAGCTGGGCGATGCGCCGGAACAGCACGCAGTACGACTCGACGACCCCCTGCCGCGCCCGCCCGGGCGCCGACGGGATCTCGGGCACGCCCACCAGCACCGGGATCGAGAACACGGCGCACCAGATCGCGGCCACCAGGATCGCGATGCGCACGTCGAGCGCCCCGCCCTCGGCTCCCGACGGCAGGCCGAGGAGGCCGGACGCGCCGGGCGTCCCGAAGTCGAAGAGGAACAGGCCGAGCAGCAGCGCCAGCAGCACGATGCCGCCCACGTAGCCCATGCCCCAGCCGAGGCCGGATACCCGGCCGACCGTGCGCGGGGTGCTCACCTGCACGAGCATCGCGTTGTAGTTCACGCTCGCGAACTCGAAGAAGACGTTGCCGGTGGCGAGCAGCGCGGCGCCGAGCCACAGGTACGAGGGCACGGGCTCCACGAGCACCATGCCGAGCATGGCGAGCACGACGATGCCCGTGTTCACGCCGAGCCAGAGGCGGCGCCGACCGGATCCGTCGGACCGCTGCCCGAGCACGGGCGCGAGCAGCGCGATGAGGAGGCCCGCGATGGTGAGCGCGAGCGAGATGACGCCGGAGGTGTCGGCCTTCGCGGCGACGAGCGCGGGGTTCCGGTCGTCGTCGCCCGCGGCCGCGACGATCGCGGGATCCACGAACAGGCTGCTGGCGAGGTAGGTGCTGAAGACGAAGGTGGTGACGACCGCGTTGAAGGCGGCGGATCCCCAGTCCCACAGCGCCCAGGCGGCGACCCGTCGGCGGGGTGGGACGGTCTCGTCGGGCGCGTGCTCGCCCGCGGGCGCGGTGGTGCTCATGCTCGCAACCTAGTCGGTGGACGTGTCGCGCCCGGGGCGGGCGGCCTAGCCTGGCCGGATGGACGGACCCCTCGCCGGCGGCAACATGAACCGCGTGGAGCGCGAGGGCGGTACCGTCCTCCGCGACGCCGGCCCCTGGACCGCCACGGTGCACCGCTACCTGCGGCACCTGGCGCTCGCGGGCGTCGTCGGGATCCCCGAGCCCCTCGGTGTGGAGGACGGCCGCGAGCGGCTGACCTTCCTCGAGGGCGACGTGCCCGTGTACCCGCTGCCCGCCTGGGTCTGGACCGACGACGTGCTCGAGCAGGCCGGCCGCCGCCTCCGCGAGCTGCACGACGCGAGCGTCGGGTTCGCGCTCGACGGCGCAGTCTGGCAGTCGCCGACGAAGGTGCCCGCGGAGGTCATCTGCCACAACGACTTCGCGCCGCACAACCTGGTGTTCGCCGACGGCCGCCTGACGGGCGTGATCGACGTCGACATGTGCTCGCCCGGGCCGCGCCTCTGGGACCTCGCGTACCTGGCCACGCGGGCCGTGCCGCTGTCGGGGTCGGCGCAGGACGGCGCCCCGGGCATGGACGACGCGCGCCGCCGCGTGGCCCTGCTGCTCGGCGCGTACGGGTCCGACGCGTCCTTCGCCGACGTCCTTCGCATCGCGATCCTGCGCCTCCACGACCTCGCCGCGATCTCGATCGCCAAGGCCGACGAGCTCGGGAAGCCGCACCTGCGCGACGATGCCGCGTACTACTCGGCGGACGCCGCGTACCTCCGCGGGATCCTCGACGCCGAGCCCGAGCGGGCGCGCTAGCCCGCCCCCCGCCGGGCCGCGCCGCCCGCCGCGCTGCCGCCGTCAGCCGCGCTGCCGCCCTCAGCCGCGCGGCAGCCGCCCCGCGACCTCCCGCAGCACGTCGCGGTCCTCGTAGGCCAGCTCCATGCGGACGGCCTCGTCCACCGGGAACCACGCGACCCGCTGCCCCTCGGTGAGCCGGATGTCCTCCGCCGCCACGTCGAGCCGCGCGGTGAACGTGTGCTCCACGCCGTAGGAGCGCGTCCGGCTCATCAGGTGCACGACGTCCGCGGCCGGGATGCGCGCCCCGAGCTCCTCCTCGACCTCCCGCACGATGCACGTGAGCGGCGTCTCGGGCGCCTCGAGCATCCCGCCGGGCAGCGCCCACATGCCGGGGAAGGGGATGGCGGGGATGTCGTCCCGCAGCTGCAGCAGGATGCGCCCGGCCGCGTCGACGAGCACCACCTGGCACCCTTCGGGCAGGGCGGCCGCGGGGTCCGTCGTGCTCACGCGCGCGCGGATCCGGCCGCGTCCGGCCCATCCAGCGTGTGCGCGGTCATGGCGATCGCGGCGCGCGCGATGTCCTCCGCCGTCTCCTCCGTGCCGAGCGCCGGCGAGGCGTGCAGCGCGGCGGCGGCCGCGGCGCGGTAGTCGTCGGTCATCCGCTCCAGCGTCGCGCGGCCGGCGTCGGTCAGCTCGAGGAAGACGCTGCGGCGGTCCCGCGGGTTCGGCACGCGGTCGAGGTGCCCGGCGCCGACCAGCCGGTCGATCACGGCGGTCACGGCGCCCGTGCCCATGGAGATCTCGGAGGCCAGGAGCTTCGGGGTCATGCGGCCGAGGTCGCCGACGACGCTGATCACGGTCAGGTCGGTCACGTTCACGCCGATGTCCTGGGCGATGCGGGTGCGCAGGTGGCGCTGCGCGGTCTCGACCATGTGCAGCGCGTTCGCCAGGGACTCCACGGCCGTCGAGTCCACGGCCGTGGACTCGTCGGGGCGGGAGGCGGTTCTCTCCGGGGTCATCGTCGGGCGTCCCTGTGTCGGGGGATCCGGCGGGATCCCGAGGCGGTCCAGCGACTGTAACGCGGGCTCGGGGCCCCCTGACCCCCCTCGTCGCGCGATGGCCCCCGCAGTGGGGGGATTGCACTATTCCCGAGTAGCTGTACATTCGAGTTACTTGCAAAGCGAGTCACCGATCTTCTCCTCGGGGGCTCTCACAGCCCCCTTCCATCCCGATCCAGGAGCCAGAACATGTCGCACCACATCGCCCCCGCCGCCAAGACCCGCCGCGTCCGCTTCGCCCCCCTCGCCATCGCGACGGGCGTCGCCGCAGCAGTCCTCCTCTCCGTGTCGATGTCCGGCACGCTCTCGGGCTTCGTCGCCTCGATCACCAACAGCAACAACACCGCCGCCTCCGGCACGCTCGTCATGCAGGAGTCGCAGACCGGCGCCAACGGCACCCCCACCGTGACCTGCCTCAGCACGAGCGCCACGGGCGGCGTCGACTCCAACGCCGCGACCTGCTCCACCATCAACAAGTTCGGCGGCTCGACCACGATGATCCCCGGCCAGACGGTCACCAGCGTCGTGAACATCAAGAACGTCGGCACCTCGAACGCCGCGACCTTCACGCTCACCCCGGCCGCCGCGTGCCTGCAGACGAAGAACGGCGCCGTCAACGGCTCCGCCACCGACTTCTGCTCCAAGCTGAACGTCGTCATCACCTCGGGCGGCACCAACGTCTTCTCCGGCACCGCGGCGACCCTCGCCGGCTCGCCCGCCAAGACCCTGACCGCCCTCGCCGCCGGCGCCAGCAGCGACTTCACCTTCGCCGTCACGCTCGACGCCTCCGCCGGCAACACGTACCAGGGCCTCGGCGCCTCGCTGCCCCTCACCTGGACCTTCGCCAGCTAGTCACCGCACGACCCCGCACGACCCCGCGGGGCCGCCACCGGCGGCCCCGCTCCATCCATCCGTCAGCCCCTGACACGGGAGGTGCACCATGACCGACATCCAGGACCGCGCGAGCACCACAGCGCTCCGCGACCTCGAGCTCGACCTCGGGCTGGACATCGTCACGGAGGACGCGCACCTCGACCCGACCGCCTCCGTCCTCCCCGCGCGCGGCGCGACCCGACGCGCCGCGCGCGCCTCCCGCTCCTTCCGCCGCCGCACGATCGCGATGTGGGCGGCCACCGTCCTCCTCACCGCCCTCGTCGCCGCGACGCTCCTGTTCCAGGCGTCCGGCGGCCGCTGGTTCGTCGTCCAGACCCCGTCGATGGGCACCACGGCCCCCGTCGGCACGCTGCTGCTCACCACCCCCGTCCTCCTCGAGGACGTCCAGGTCGGCGACGTCGTGTCCTTCCACCCCTCCACCACCCCGGACGAGACCTACACGCACCGCGTCATCGCCGTCGACGCCGACGGCCTCACCACCCAGGGCGACATCAACGGCGCCGTCGACCCGTGGAAGACCGACCAGACCCACCTCATCGGCGAGGCCACCACGATCCTCCCCGGCCTCGGCTGGCTCGCGAAGGGCCTGCCCCTGTTCCTCGCCGGCCTCGTGATCGTCATGATCCTCACCCGCCTCATCTCCTCCCCCACGCACCGCGCCTCCATGCGCATGCTCGGCACGTCCCTCGTCGCGACGCTCGTCGTGTTCGTCCTGCGCCCCTTCGTCGCCCTCGTCGTCCTCGACGCCGTCACCCGCGGCGACGACGTGCAGGCCAGCATCGTCAACACCGGCCTCCTCCCCATCCGCGTCGCCGTCGAGGGGGGCACGAGCACCACCCTCGTCTCCGGCCAGGTCGGCGAGGTCACCGCCCCCGTCGGCGAGACCGGCCAGTTCCACGACATCGCCACCACCCTCGACCTGCCGCTCTGGGGCTGGATCCTCTTCTACGGCCTCTGCGCCGTCCCCCTCCTCTACACGCTCATCGTCGGCCTCCCCGCCGAGCGCGAGGAGCGGGTGCTCGCCGTCGCGGTCGTCGACCCCGAGGCCGTCGCGGAGGACGCCGCCGCTGCGGACGCCGCGGACGACGCCGCCGCCCTCGAGGCGCTGGCCCTCGCCGCCGGGACCGGGCAGACTGTCCCCACGGACGTCTCGGGGGAGCACGACCGCCTCGAGACCGCGTCCTCCGTGGCCACCGGGCGATGAGCGAGGGGGATCGCATGGGACTCGCCGACCGCGTCCGCCGCCGCATCGCCGCGGTCCGCCCCGCCGGCCGCCGCCGCCCGCGCGCCGCCGTGGTCGCCGCATCCGCCGCCGCCGCAGTCCTCGGGGCCGTGCTGCTGCTCGCCCCCGGCACGAACGGCGCGTACACCGCGTCGATCCGCAACGACAACAACAGCGCCGCGTCGTCCGCCGCGTACTTCACCTGCTCGAGCGCCTTCGCGGCCGACAGGGCCAACGCCCTGTTCGCCTACCCGCTCAACGAGGCGAGCGGATCCCGTCAGGCCTCCGACACCGCATCCGGCGCCTACCCGGGCACGTACCGGCCCCTGCCCCTGCTGACCACCCAGCCGACCACCATGGTCAGCGACACCTCCACCGCCGCCGGACGGGCCTGCCCGCGCGACGCCGGCGGCGCCTACGTCCTCGACGGGAACGACTTCGTCACGAACTCGCTGCAGGCCACCGCCCCCGCGACGTTCAGCACCGAGGTGTGGTTCAAGACCACGGTCCGCGGCGGGAAGCTCATCGGCTTCGGCAACTCGGCGACCGGGTCGTCCTCGGCCTACGACCGCCACACCTACGTGTCGACCACGGGCCAGCTCGTCTTCGGCACCTACAACAACGGCAACTACCAGACGCTGACGAGCCCGGCCGTGGTCGCCGACGGCGCCTGGCACCACATGGTCTCCACCATGTCGCCGACCGGGGGCATGACGCTCTACGTCGACGGCGTCCGGGTGGCCGGCAACACGGCCTTCACCGCGCCGGAGGCCAACGCCGGCTACTGGCGGATCGGCTACGACAACACGTCGGGCTGGCCGAACGCCGGCAGCAACTACTTCGTCGGCAGCATGCGCTTCGCCGCCGTCTACAAGACCGCCCTCACCCCCGCGCAGGTCCAGGCCCACTACGTCGCCGGTCGCTGACCGGGCGGCGGGGCGGTGCCCCGGCATCGCGGCGTCGCAGCCCCCGTCACGGCTCCCGTCGCGGCTCGGCGGCGAGCCGCGGTGGTGCGCGCCGATCAGCTCGCGGGCACCACGTCCCAGTGCTCGCGGATGAGGCCGTCGTCCACGCGGAAGACGTCGGCGGCCGGGAACGGGTCCCCCGCCTGCGCGCCGACGGCCTGCGAGAAGGTCCAGACCAGGTCGCCGTCCGCGAGCGAGATGACGGACTCCTGCGCCGGGAAGCGCGCGCCGCCGCTGAACAGCTGCTCGAGCGCCGCGGTGCCGTTCGGCGCGACCGGGTTGTGCTGCAGGTACGCGGGATCGAAGGAGCGGTCGAGGACGCTCACGTCCCGATCCCGGAAGAGCGCGTCGTAGGCGCCGACGGCGAGGAGGCGGTGCGCCTCCTCCTGCTCCTCGGTCGGGCGGGGAGCGTCCGGCGCGCCCGCGTAGAGGTCGCTGAACATCGTGTTCACGTTGCCGCTCGCGGGCGTCCCCTGCGGGATCGCCTGGTCGAACGACCAGCGCTCGACGACCTTCCCGTCCGCGAGGCGGAAGAGGTCGATCGCGGCCTCGCCCGTCCGCTCGTCGGCGGGATCGGAGGCGACCTGCCAGTGGACGGCCACGAGGTCGCCGTCGGCGGCGGTGCGCTTGACGACGGCCTGGGCGCCGGGGACGCGACGGTGCGCGGCGGCGAACTCGGCGAGGAGCCCCTCCGGCCCCGCCTCGGCGCCCGCCCCGTGCGCGACGGCGTCGGGGGAGACGGCGGCGCGGGCCGCCGCCTGCGCCTCCGCGGAGCCCGGATCCGGGAACGCGGTCGCGAGCAGCGTGGCGATCACGTCCGCGTCGCGCGCCTCCGCGGCGGAGTCGCCGCGGTCGGCCGTGGTGCCGCCGTCCCCCGCCGTCCCGGGCGTGGTGGTGGCGACGGCGGAGGTCGCGTCGGGGGTGGAGCCGGGGGCGGCGGAGGTCGATCCCGCGGCGGAGCAGCCGGCGAGCACGACGACCCCGGCCAGGGCGGCGGCACCGCGAGCGATCAGGGGGGCGGGGTTTCGTTGAACTCTCATGCACCCACCGTGGGGCGTGCGGCTGGGAAGGTCCGATGTGGATGGATCGCACGCTCATCAGCGGTTCCTGGTATGGCCGCCTCCTCGGGCCGATCTGTCGCCGATGGGATCCGCCGCGCCGCCCGCCCATCGCGGCCTCCGTTCCGAAGGCCATGCACCGGGTCCGAGTCACCCGGCAGGGGCCCCCTCGCCGCGCATGCGAGGGGGCTTCCCTGTGCCCGCGGCGGCCCGCGTCGGCCGACGTCGGTCCGGAGGCCGCGCCGCGCTGCCCCGGCTCGCAGCGCACGGCTCGCAGCGCGCAGCGCGCAGCGCGCAGCTCGCCGCTCGCCGGACGCCGGGCGCACGACGAACCGCCCGGCGTCGAGGGCCGGGCGGTTCGCGGGGTGCTGTCCCGGTGTGTGCCGGGTGGGGTGCTACTTGGTGTTGACGGTGATCTTCGCGATGCCGACGACGAGCTCGTCGGTGACGGCGTCGGTGCCGAAGGTGCTGTTCAGCAGGGCGGCGGCGTCGGGGCTGACCTTGACGGTGGTGCCCTCGAGGACGGCGTTGTCGCCCTCCATCTGGAGCGGGTTCAGGGTCGTGCCGTCGAGGTTGAAGATGTAGACGTCGTTCATGACCTCGCCGTCGCCGACCTGGACCGAGCCGGTGAGGCGGCTGGTGCCGGGGTCGATGACGAAGTCGGTGAGCTTCACGACGGTGTCGCCGGCGGTGAGGCTGATGCCGGAGCCGTCGTGGTCGATCTCGCCCTGGACGTAGGGGCGGTAGTCCATCTCGGGGTCGTAGTAGTCCACGTTGCCGCCGGTGATGGGGAACGCGAGGACGCCGGTGGCGCCGTCGAGGGTGGCGGTGCCGATGACGCCGGGGGTCAGGCCCAGGGTCGTGAGGGCGCCGGTGAAGCCGGAGTCGAGGGTGACCTGGGTGTCGACGCCGGTCAGGGTCGGGATCGACGCGAGCGGCGTGGGGTCGGCCTCGGTCGTCGCGGACGCGGACGGCGCGGCGGAGCTGGAGGACGAGGGGGTCTCGGCGGGGGTCGAGCAGGCCGCGAGGCCGACGACGAGGAAGCCCGCGGTGGCGAGGCCGAAGACCGACTTGGTGAGGTTGCGCATGATGGATCCTTTGCTGTCTGGGCGACCGACGTGGTCGCCGGGTGGAGTCGCAAGGTCCTTCGGCGCCCCTCCCCGGAAGGTTGGGTCCCGTGATGTTTCCGTGACCTGAGGGGATCTCCCCGCCCGTCAGCGCTGCTCGCCCGGGCGCTGGTTCCCGAGGACCTGGAGGGTCACGGACCCCGACAGCCCCTGCGCGGTCGGGGGTGCGGACTCGGGCAGGCGCAGCGTGAGGCGGAGGTGGTCGCGGACGCCCGGGGTCCGGGCGGGCGACCCGGTCAGGAGCACGCGCCCCTGCGCGGGACGGTCGGCCACCACGGCCGTGACCGTGCCCGAGCAGATGGCCGTACCCGGAGCGCCGGTCCACGGGACGGAGCACCGGTCGAGCGCGAGCTGCAGGCCGTCGGAGGTGCTGCCGAGCGCGGATCCGCCGATCTCCAGGCCCAGCTCCGAGGCGGCCACGGACCCGGTGTTCGTGAGGTCCACGATCCGCACGGCCTGGCCTCCCGGGCGGAGGCCCGTGATCGGCACCGTCGTCTGGTCGGTGCCGGCGGCGCCCCAGTCGAGCGTGACGGCGCCTGCGGAGATCCGGGTCACGGCCTCGTCGCGGTCGACCAGGACGGCGTAGGCGGCGCCGCCGCCGAGGAGCGCGGCGAGCAGGGCGGCCCCCGCCGCGAGGCCCAGTCGACGGCGTGCGGGACCGCGAGAGCCGGCGACGGCATGGCGGCCGCTCACGACCGGCCCTCCGCGGTGCGCGGCGGACGGCGCCAGACGGCCACGAGCGCCCACGCGGTGACGAGGGCACCGGCGGCGCCGAAGGCGAGGCTGCGCGCGTCCGGATGGCTGAGCCACACCCCGGGCCAGCCGAGGTACGGGACGACCGCGGTGCGGCGCTGGACCTCGTCGTCGCTGACCGTGACGATCCACGGGTCCGGCGACGGGTTGTTGTCTCCCTGCGTCTCCATCACCAGCAGGTCGGGGGTCCAGCCGTCGATGCGGTCGGCGGACTCGGGCCCGTACACGGTGATCACACGGTGGATGACGCGGATGGCGGGACCGACGGGCGCCGTGAACACGACGACGTCGCCCACGGCGACGTCCTCGCGCGCCACGGGCTGGGTGACCGCGAGCGATCCCACGGGCACGCCCGGGGCCATCGAGTTCGAGAGCACGGGCACGAAGCGCGCGGTGCCGGTGAGCGTCAGCAGCAGGACCGCGACGACGACGAGGGCGAGGACGACGCTGACGACACCCCCGAGCGCGGTGAGCGCGGGGCGAGGGGACCGCGACGCCGACGCGCGCGGGGTGCCGTGGCGCCCATCTCCGGGGCCGGGACGTCGGCCGGGGCATGGGCGTCCACGACGTGCGGGTGCCGGCTCACGAGGCGGCCTCGGACGGGATCGCGGACGCGGCATCCGCGTCCCGTCGACGACGCCGGGACGCGATCAGGAGGATCGCGCCGGCGGCGAGCGTGAGGAGGCCGCCGGAGAGTGCGGAGGCGATGTCGCGTCCGGTGACGGGCAGCGGGCCGCGGCGGGGGTCGTCGTCCGCTGCGGCCGGCAGGGCGCCGTCGTCGGGCGCGTCGGTCGCGCCTCCCGGGACCTCGCCGCCGCCTGGCTGCGTGCCGGGGTCGTCGGGGTCCGGATCGACGGGACCGGGATCGACGGGACCGGGATCGACGGGGTCAGGTCCCGGCCCTGCCGAGGCGAGCAGGGAGAACGTGACGCGGAGCGATGCGGCCGTGCCCTCGGCGCCGTTCCCAGCCGATGCGGGGAACGACACGGTCACGCCGACGCTCGTGCTGTCGCCCGCGGCCAGCGGGATGCTCGTGCCCAGGCGGCCGAGGGTCGCCGCGGGACCGGTGCCGAGCCTCACGGCGGGACCGCGGCAGCTGAGCGGCTGGTCGGCGACGGACTCGTATCCGGCGTCGCACCGCACCACGTCGAGCTGGAGGCCGTCGCGCGGATCGCCCACGAGGGCGCCGTCCCCGCCGGCGTCGAGGTCGACGAGCACCGGCGAGCCGGAGGCGGAGGCGTTGGTGACCTCGGCGGCCCACACCACGGAGTCGCCGGGCGCGAGGTCGCGGAGGCGCGACGCGGGGCCGGGGACCTCGCGGACCACGAGGGCGCGCTCGTCGGTGGAGGCCCCGTCCACGAGCGGTGCGGAGAAGGGAGCGGAGGATGCGGCGGTCGCGGGGGCGGCGGCGAGCAGCGTCAGGCAGAGCGCGGCAAGGGCGGCCGTGCCGGTGCGTGCGTGCATGAGGGGGCTTCCGGGTCGTCTGCGCGGGGGAGAGGGGGAGCTCCGCGCGCGGGTCGTGCGGTCGAGCGGGGCGCCGACGCCATCGGCGCCCCGCTCGGGGGACGGTCGGGTGCCGGCGCGTGCCGGACCCGACCGTCGGATCAGCGCTGCAGGCCGTCGCGCTGGATGGCCGACGCCGTGTACGTGATCGTCGCGGACGCGTTCTCGTAGTCGTTGTCCGCTGCGGTGGGGAGCACGAGGCGCATCAGCGTGCTGAGGGCGACGTCCTCCGAGTCGGACGGAAGGTCCCGTCCGCCGTGGGGACCACGCCGAAGGCCGCGGGAGCCAGCGTCACGGCACCGGCGGCGCCGGTGAGGGCGGAGAGCTTCCCGGTGCTCGTGACGACCTCGGCGCCGTCGCACGTGTACGGCCCGCGGTCCGCGGCGGCCGCGGTGGTCCACGTCCCGCCCGAGCAGGTGACGAGCTCGTAGGTGAGGCCCTCGGCGCCGGCGACGAGCGACTCGCCGCCGCCCGGCAGCGTCGTGTCGTCGGTGCCGGGCACGTCGTCCGTCACCGCCACGCCGAACGTCACCGCGGAGACGAGGTCGCCGTCGTTGGTGGTGTCCGGGAGCTCGAGGACGATGGGGCGCTCGACGGTGTCGCCGGGAGCGATGTCCGACACCGTGTAGTCGCCGGTGGCGACGATGTCGAGCTGGCCCGCGTCGACGGCGAGCGACGCGGTGTCCGAGTCCGTGAAGACGGCGAACGCGCCGGCCGTGGCGAGGGCGCCGACGGTCAGGATCGCGCCCGTGGCGATGATCTTGCGCCAGGGTGCGGGGCGCTTCTCCGGGTGCGGTGGTGCTCATGGTGCTGTTCCCTTCGATGGTGGTGCTGATGAGGTGGTGCAGGTGCGTGGTGGTGCGGGGTCGTGCGGCGTCGTCGCCCGGAGGGGCGGGACGCGCATCCGGGTGACCGGATGCGGGGGTCTGCGGGGGCCGGCGCGGCGGCGGGTCGGCCGCGCGCGGGCGGGGGGTCGCGGTCATCAGCAGCCCCTCGCGTCGACGGCTGCGGGCTGGGTGACGGCGGCTGTGGCGGCGCTGGCGACGCCCGTCCACCGGTGCAGGTCGGGTCGGACCCGCCACTGGTAGGAGCGGGACTCGCCCACGCGGTCGTCGACGAAGCCGATGGCCTCGGCGCCGAGGCGGGCGACCTCCATCCACGCGCCAGGCGTGGCGCCGGCGACGCGGCGCTCCACCAGGAACGCGGTCGCTCCCGGCGTCGCGGCCCATGCGAGCGCGGTGCTCGGCCGGCCGGCGACGCAGCTCGGCGTGGCGGTGCCGATCGTCGTGGTGCTGGTCCAGCTGCCGGTGCCCGCCGCCTGCGTCGCCGTGTCGCGGTGGTGGAACCCGCGCGGGGCGAGGGGGGCAGGGTCGACGAAGACGGTGATCGTGGAGGAGACGACGATGCCGGTGCCCGGGGCCGACGGCCGGTCGGTCGCCGAGTAGGGGATCACGATGGTGCCCGTCCATCCGTCCGCGGCCGGCGTGTAGGTGCATGCCGTCGCCGCGCACGAGAAGGTGCCGCGCAGGCCCGACGGCGGGGTCGCCCCCGTCACGGCCAGCGCGTCGCCGTCGGGGTCGGTGTCGTTGAGGGTCGGATCCACGGACACGGCGGGCCCGCCGGTCGTCGCCACGATGCGGTCCGGGCGTGCCACGGCGGCCCGGTTCAGCGGCGTCACCGTGACGGTCACGCGCACGTTCCAGGTGCCGACGGAGCTCGACAGCGAGTAGTCGAAGACGTCGGTGCCGGTGAAGAAGTCGGCCGAGCGGTACGTGCAGCGCCCGCGCTCGGTGCCGGTCGCGACGCAGGTGACGCTGCCCGAGACGGGACTGGCCGGGACGGGTCCAGAGGCGCCGCCGACGAGGGTCGGCGTCGCGGACTGCTGGGCGCGGCTGAGGGTCGCGCCGGTCGCCGCGCGTCCGTCGTTGGCCAGCACGTCGATCACGACGGGCACGCCCTGGGCGGTGGTGGCGGCGTCGGGCAGCGGGTCCGGCACGGCGGTGACGGTCGCGGTCGCGGTCTGCGTGATCGTGGCGCCCGCCGATGTCGTGGCCCGCACGGTCGCGAGTGTGGACGATGGAGCCGGCCTGCACGTCCGCCGCGGTCGCCGCGTAGGTGGAGGTGGCCGTCACGACCTGGCCGGGTGCGAGCGTGCCGGCGGTCCCGGGCCAGGTGTAGACGGGCGCCGAGACGCCCGGGCGGGGATCCGAGACGCTGACGCCCGTGAGGGTCGTCGTGCCCGTGTTGGTGGCGCGGAACGTGTACGTGATCGGGCTGCCCGCGGCGGGCACGTTCGCGACGGACGCGGTCTTGGTGAGGGCGATCGTGGCGGTGCGCGCCAGGGAGACGTTCCGCGTGGCCTGTCCGGACGCCACGATGCCCGCGGGGCTCGTGCCGCGCGCGGTCGCCGTGTTCGCGACGGATCCGCGTCGAGGTCGGTCTGCTTGACCGTGTAGCGGGCGGTCGCCGTGACCGATCCCCCGATGGGCAGGGAGCCCGCGGTGCCCGGCCAGGTGCCGTACGTGATCGCGGAGAGTCCCGCGAGCGGGTCGGTGAGGGCCACGCCCGTGAGCGGCACGTTGCCGCTGTTCGTGATCCGGAAGGAGTAGTCGATGGTGGCGCCCACCGCGGCGCCGCCCGTGAGGACCGCGTCCTTCGTCACCGTCAGAGCGGGCCCGTGGTTCACGGCGACGGTGGCGGTGGAGGTCGCCGTCGGCGCGGCCGCGCCGGCGAGCGTGCGCCCGGTCGCGGTCGCCGTGTTCACGAGCGTCGTGCCGGCCTGCAGGTCGGCCTGCGTGACCGTGTACGCGGCGGCGGTGAAGACGGCGGACGCTCCGGGCGCGAGCGTGGCATTCGCCGGGGTGATGCCCGTCACGCGCGGATCCGTCACCGCGACCGACTGCAGCGAGACATTGCCGGTGTTGCGGGCCGTGAACGAGTAGGCGATGGTCTCGCCCACGTCGGCCTTGCCGTTGCCGTCCGCGTCGGCCAGGGTGCCGGTCTTCGCGAGGGAGAGCCCGGGCGCCGGGGTAGCGATCGCGACCCGGACGGAGTCGGCGTTGCTCGAGATCCGACCCCCGAGGAGCGGCTGCCCGGAAGCCACGGCTGTATTCACCAGAGAGCCCTGCATCGCCTCGGCCGGTGAGACGACATGGGTGCCGGTGCAGGTGATCGATCCCGCGAGCAGGAACGCGCTCGCCGTGCACGACGGCGAGGGCACGAGCGGATCCGTGAGCCGCACGTCGTTGATCACGCTGAGGAGCTGCGGCGCCGCGATGACGAATTGGTAGCGGACCGTGTCGCCCTCGGCGTACGCGGCCGGCTGCGGGAAGCCCGGGTTCACGGTCTTAGTGAGCTGAATGATGGTGGACGTCGGCGCGACCGAGGCCACGCGCACGTTGCGGATCAGGTGCGTGTCCGTCGAGGTCCCCGTGGATGCGGTGAACCCCACCTTCACCGACGACGGGGGCGCGGTCGTCAACGTGTACTGGAGCACCTGGGTCAGGGCGGAGTCCGCCAGCCCGGCGCTCGCACCGTGGTAGACGGTCACGACCGGCAGTGCCGCGGCCGAGACCGTGATGCGGACGGTGCGCCCCGCGGTCGCGGGCGGGGCGCCGGTGGAGGCCGTCGCGACGGTGGAGTGCAGGGTCCGGCCCCCCGCGAGTGTGCTGCCGGTCAGGTAGCAGTACCCCGAGGTCCCCTGCCCAGTGCCGCGCAGGACCACGGAGTTCGGCCGCACTCCTGGGGCGGCCTGCGCGCAGCCGGCGCCGCGCCCGTCGGTCGCGCTGGAGAAGCCTCCTGCTGCGTCGAGCCCCACAGCGAGGTAGGCGCCGGCGATGCCGTTCGTACCTGTCGTCTGCGCGTAGCCCAGCGATCCGGCACCGGCACCCGGCGCAGCGATCCGCTGCGCCCCGTCCGCGAGGAAGACAGCCATGCCCTCCCCGCCCGAGCCGGCGGACGAGTACTGGTATTGGTCGAACCGGATCTCGAGGCCGCCGTTCACCGGCAGGGCGGTGTTGTAGACCGCACCGCCGGTGCTGTTCGCCCGGTCGTCGGTGAGCTGAAGCGAACCGGGCGTGGTGGTCGCCGTCGGCGCACCGGCGCGCCCGGCGCACACCCCGAGCGGCGAGTTCCCGGCGGCAGGCGCGGCCGTGGCGCGTGTGAGGCAGGCGGCGCCGAGCGGCGTCCACGCGGGGTCCGGGACGCTCGCGTCCGCGAACGCCTCGGCGACGGCGAGGGGGGCAGCCGTCGCGGGGGACCCCGGTGCGACGGCGAGGAGCGCGGCTGCGAAGGAGGCGACTACGAGGGCCGAGAGACGGCGAAGCCCGGTACGGCGAAGTTCCTGCGTGTGAGGACCCGAGTGTCGGGAGGACGGGGACGCTGACCCCCGAGCGCCGCCGATGCGCACTCGTCCCATGGCGACCACCCCCGTGCTCCGGTGCGCCCCGGGCGGGGCGCCTCAGGCCCCCGGCCTGCCATCTGACGCTAATGTGCTGATCAGAGCTGGTACAGGGTCCCAGTAGCGATCTAGGTGAACCAGTAGCCCCCGTTCCGACGTCCCCGGGCCCCCACCCGGGGCACACGCCGCGGCATCGGCACCCGGATCCTGTGAGTTGAGCCGACATCGCTCAAGTCCTCGCCTCACGACTTGACGCTCGGGGGAGCGCGAGTAGAGTTGAGTCATCGCGGCTCAAGTAGCACGCCGCTGACGAAGCAGCACCGCGAGACAGACTCCGCGGCACACCCGCGTCACCCATGAAGCGACCCCGTGACCCGGGCGTCGCGGCAATAGAAGGAGAACACCCCATGGCTCGTGCAGTAGGAATCGACCTGGGTACCACCAACTCGGTGGTCTCGGTCCTGGAGGGCGGGGAGCCCACCGTCATCGCCAACGCCGAGGGCGCGCGCACCACGCCGTCCGTCGTCGCGTTCACCAAGGACGGCGAGGTGCTGGTCGGCGAGACCGCCAAGCGCCAGAACGTCACCAACGTCGACCGCACCATCTCGTCCGTCAAGCGCCACATGGGCACCGACTGGACCGTCGGCATCGACGACAAGAAGTACACGTCGCAGGAGCTGTCGGCCCGCATCCTCGGCAAGCTCAAGCGCGACGCCGAGCAGTACCTGGGCGACTCGGTGACCGACGCGGTCATCACCGTCCCCGCGTACTTCAACGACGCCGAGCGCCAGGCCACGAAGGAGGCCGGCGAGATCGCGGGCCTCAACGTCCTGCGCATCATCAACGAGCCCACCGCGGCCGCGCTCGCCTACGGCCTCGACCGGGGCAAGGAGGACGAGCTCATCCTCGTCTTCGACCTCGGCGGCGGCACGTTCGACGTCTCCCTCCTCGAGGTGGGCAAGGACGACGACTTCAGCACCATCCAGGTCCGCTCCACCGCGGGCGACAACCGCCTCGGCGGCGACGACTGGGACCAGCGCATCGTCGACCACCTCGTCAAGCGCTTCAAGGAGTCCACGGGCGTCGACGTCTCCAACGACAAGATCGCCAAGCAGCGCCTCAAGGAGGCCGCGGAGCAGGCGAAGAAGGAGCTCAGCTCCTCCACGAGCACGAGCATCCAGCTGCCCTACCTCTCCCTCACGGAGAACGGCCCTGCCAACCTCGACGAGACGCTGACCCGCGCCAAGTTCGAGGAGCTCACGAACGACCTGCTCGAGCGCACCCGCAAGCCCTTCGAGGACGTCATCCGCGAGGCCGGCGTCTCGGTCGGCGACGTGGCCCACGTGGTCCTCGTCGGCGGATCCACCCGCATGCCCGCCGTCGTCGAGCTCGTCAAGAAGCTCACGGGCGGCAAGGAGCCCAACAAGGGCGTCAACCCGGACGAGGTCGTCGCCGTCGGCGCCGCGCTCCAGGCCGGCGTGCTGAAGGGCGAGCGCAAGGACGTCCTGCTCATCGACGGCGTCACCCCCCTGAGCCTCGGCATCGAGACCAAGGGCGGCATCATGACCAAGCTCATCGAGCGCAACACGGCCGTCCCGACCAAGCGCAGCGAGACCTTCGCCGCGGCCGACGACAACCAGCCGTCCGTCGCGATCCAGGTCTTCCAGGGCGAGCGCGAGTTGACCCGCGACAACAAGAAGCCTCGGCACCTTCGAGCTCACGGGCATCGCCCCGGCGCCCCGCGGCATCCCGCAGGTGGAGGTCACCTTCGACATCGACGCCAACGGCATCGTGCACGTGTCCGCGAAGGACAAGGGCACCGGCAAGGAGCAGTCGATGACCATCACGGGCGGATCCTCGCTCGCGAAGGAGGACATCGAGCGCATGGTGCGCGAGGCCGAGGAGCACGCGGCGGAGGACAAGACGCGCCGCGAGCAGGCCGAGGTGCGCAACAACGCCGAGCAGCTCGCCTACTCGATCGACAAGCTGGTCAAGGAGAACGACGACAAGCTCCCCGAGGACGTCAAGTCCGAGGTCCAGGGCGGACGTCGACGGCCTGAAGAGCGCCCTCGCGGGCGACGACGAGGCCGCGGTGAAGACCGCGTTCGACAAGCTCTCCGCGAGCCAGACCAAGCTCGGCGAGGCCATCTACGCGCAGGGCCAGCAGGAGCAGGCCGCCGGTGAGGCGTTGCCGAGGGCGCGCCCGAGGCGAAGAAGGACGACGAGGACATCGTCGACGCCGAGGTCGTGGACGAGGACGACGAGGACAAGAAGACCGACCGATGACCGAGGACACCGCGAACGGCGAGGGGCGCACGCCCGAGGACGACGGGGCCGAGCACTCGGCCCCGGCCTCCCCGGCCGGGCCCGACCAGGCGGCGGACGCGGCGGCGGACGCGGCGGCCGACGCGGCCTCCGTCCCCGGCGAGGACGGCGCGTTCGTCGAGGCCGAGGGCCCCGACGTCGAGACGACCGACGCCATGGACGAGGAGCTCCAGGACCTCATCGAGCAGACCCGGAACGAGCCCGTCGAGGGCGACCAAGCGCCTCGCGGACCTGAAGCGCGTCACCGCGGAGTACGCCAACTACCGCAAGCGCACCGAGGCCAACCGCGAGATCGAGCGCCAGCGCGCGGTCGGCGACGTGGTCAAGGGCATCCTGCCGGTGCTCAACGACCTCGACCGGGCCGAGAAGCACGGCGACCTCGCGGAGGGCGGACCGCTCACCGCGATCGTCGCCAAGCTGCGGACGAACGTCGAGCGCATCGGGCTGGTCAAGGTCGGCGCCGTCGGCGACGCCTCGACCCCCAGGTGCACGAGGCGATCTTCCAGAAGCCGAACCCCGAGGTCCAGGTGGACACCGTGGCGGACGTCGTCGAGAGTGGCTACTACATCGGCGAGACGCTGCTGCGGGCCGCGAAGGTCGTCGTCGACAAGCCGGAGGATGACACCATCATCCGCAGCATCCACGAGGCTGCACCCACCCCGGTCCGGGCCCCCGCACGCGGGCGCCCGAGCCCGGGTCGTGCGGCCCCCGCCACGAGACGAACAAGAAGGGAGGCGTCTGATGGCCAGCCAGGACTGGTTCGACAAGGACTTCTACAAGGTCCTCGGAGTGTCCAAGGACGTCTCGGAGGCCGACCTGAAGAAGGCCTACCGCAAGCTCGCCCGGCGGTCCACCCGGACAGCAACCCGGATCCGTCGGCCGAGGCGCGCTTCAAGGAGATCAGCGAGGCGAACGCCGTGCTGTCCGACAAGGAGCAGCGCAAGGAGTACGACCAGGTCCGCGCGATGGGCTCGGGCGCGCGCTTCACGGCACCCGGTGCCGGCGGCGGGCAGGCCGGCGGCTTCGAGGACGTGTTCGGCGGCATGTTCGGCCAGCCGCCGTGGCCGCGGGCGGCGCGCCGGGTTCGGATCCGGCCAGCCGCAGTACGGGCAGGGCGGGTTCGAGGACATCCTCGGCGGCATGTTCGGCAACGGCGGCTTCGGCCAGTCGACCGGCGGCTACCGGGGCTACGGCGCGCCCACGAAGGGCCGCGACGTCACCGCGTCGACCACGATCGACTTCCTCACCGCGGTGCAGGGCGACGTCGTGCGCCTGCAGGACTCCGACGGCCGCCCCATCACGGTGCGCGTGCCGGCCGGGGTCACCGACGGGCAGAAGATCCACCTGGCCGGCAAGGGCGAGCCCTCCGGCGACGGCGGCGCGACCGGCGACATCATCCTCACCGTGCACGTGCGGCCCCACCCCGTGTTCGAGCGGGACGGGCTGAACCTCCGGGTGAACGTGCCCGTCACGTTCCCCGAGGCCGCGCTCGGCGCGACCATCGAGGTGCCCACGCTCGGCGGCGACCCGGTGCGGCTGAAGGTCGCGCCCCGGCACGTCCAGCGGCAAGGTGCTGCGCGTCAAGGGACGCGGCGTCACCACCCCGAAGGGCACGGGCGACCTGCTCGCGCGCATCGAGGTCGCGGTGCCGTCGCGCCTCACCGACGCCCAGCGGATCGCGCTCGACGCGTTCGCGGGCTCGGGACCCGCCGAGACCGCGCTCCGAGCTCATCGAGCGGGCCCGAGGCTGACGTGGACCCCCGCGACGCCATGGACGAGGACGCGCCCGTCTTCGTGATCTCCGTGGCGGCCGAGCTGTCGGGCATGCACCCGCAGACGCTCCGGCAGTACGACCGGCTCGGGCTCGTGTCGCCCGCCGCACGGCCGGGCGCTCCCGCCGCTACTCGATGCGCGACATCGTGCAGCTGCGGGAGGTCGCCCGGCTGGGCGCGGAGGGCGTGGCCTCGAGGGGATCGCGCGGATCCTGGAGCTCGAGAACCAGGTGACCGAGCTCCGCGGTCGCGTGCGGCAGCTCGAGTCGGGCGCTCGCCGACGAGCTGCTCTCCCGACCCGGCCGCCGGGTGTTCGCGGCCCGCGGGGACGGCGACGTCGTGTCGCTCCGCGCGGGCGTGCGCCCGTCCCGGCAGACCGAGGTCGTGCTCTACCGCGCGGCGCTCACCATGCCGGACGCGGAGCGCGCATCCGCGGAGCGCGGGACCCGCCGAGCGCAGTCCCGGCGGGCGCGACGCGCGGTGAGCGACGCCGCCGCAGATCCTGCTCCGGTCCCTCCTCCCTGCTCGCCGCCGCGTCCGCCGACGACCTCCTCGACCTCGGCGCGCTCCGCCGCCGCCGACGTGGAGGCGCGACAACCTCTTCGCGGTCGACGCCGCCGACCGCCTGCTCCTCGACGAGCTGCTGGCGCTCCTCGCGACGGCGGCGGACGCCGGGCATCCCGTCCGGCCGGACGAGCTCGTCGTCATCGGCGACCAGTACGGCGCGCTCGCGCTCGGCGCGGCCGCGGCGCTGCGGCGATCCGGTGCGACGGATCCGCTGCGCCTCCGCGTCCATCAGGACGCCCTCGAGCTGCAACCGCGCTCGACCTCAACGCGGAGCTCGTCGGCGAGACGGCCGCGATCGTCCACCACGGCCTCGACGTCGCCCTCGCCGCGGGCGCCCGCGTGGTCCTCGCGCGCCTGCCCGGAGCCTCGACGCCCTCGACGAGTGGGCGGGCCTCGTCGCGCGGGCCGCCGCCGACGACGTCACGGTGCTCGCCGGAGGGCGGGTCAGCACCCTTCACGCCCCCGCCATGACCGACGTGCTGCGCGGCCGGTTCGCCGACGTGCACGCGACGCTCGCGCGGCAGAAGTCGAGCGGGTCCTCGTCGCGCGCGGCCCCGTGCGCGACGACGACGGCGCCCCCTACCCGCGCGGCGCGTCGCATCCCGACCTCGGCCTCGAGTGCCCGCGCGCGCGGCGCCGCGTTCGCGGGCACCGGCATCGACATCGGCACGCGCTTCCTCCTGACCTTCCTCCCCGAGCTGCCCGAGGACGCCCGGTCCGCCGTCGACCTCGGCTGCGGCACGGGCGTCATCGCCTCGGCCGTGGCGCTCGCCCGGCCGGGGCTCCGCGTCGTCGCGACCGACCAGTCGTGGGCCGCCGTCGACTCCGCGCGCGCCACCGTCGCCGCCAACGGGCTCGCGGGGCGGGTCACCGTGGTGCGCGATGACGCGGGTGCGACCGTGCCGGACGGATCCGCGGACCTCGTGCTCCTCAGACCCGCCGTTCCCCACACGGGCGCCACCGTGCACGCGGGCCTCGCGCCGCGCCTGCTTCGCCGCCGGCGCGCTGCCGCCGGTGCTTCCCGTGCCCGGCGGCCAGCTGTCGGACCGTCTACAACAGCCCGCTCGGCTATCGGCCGCAGCTCGGGCGGATCGTCGGACCCACACCCGCGAGGCCGGGCGGAACGCGAAGTTCACGGTCGCCGTCTCGACGAAGCCGGATCCCCGGGCCTAGCCTCGGGATCGACCGCCGGCGACCCGCGCCCGGCGGCGGCGCAACGAGGAGCCGTCATGCCCACCTTCCGCACCCGCGTCCTGCAGGCCCGCGTCAACGCCACCGGGTTGCCCGTGCCCCCGGAGGCGCTGGAGGAGCTGGGCGCCGGGAAGCGTCCCGCCGTCGTGGTCACGGTCGCGGGGTACTCGTACCGCACGACGGTCGGCGCCATGGGCGGCCAGCAGCTCCTGCCGCTCAGCGCCGCGCACCGCGCCGCCTCGGGGATCGCCGCCGACGACGAGGTAGAGGTGACGATCGAGCTCGACGCGGCGCCGCGCGAGGCCGTCCTCCCCGAGGAGGTGACGGCCGCGTTCGCCGCGGAGCCCGCCCTCGCGGAGGCCTTCGGCGCCCTCTCCTCCAGCCGTCAGCGGGCCCTCGTGGACCCGATCGGCGAGGCGAGGACGAATGAGACCCGCGCGCGCCGCGTCGAGAAGGCGCTCGCGGCGCTGCGGGGCTGATCCGCCGGAGCCGACCCCGGCGCGGCGCGTCCGCCGTCGCCCGACCCCGGATGCCCGAGCACGACGCCGATCAGGCGAGCGGCGGATCGAGCACCAGCAGGTCGCCGATCTCGCACTCGAGCGCTCGGCACACCGCCACGAGGGTGGAGTAGCGGACCGCCCGCGCCCGGTCGTTCTTGAGGACCGAGAGGTTCACCTGGCTGACGCCCACGATCGCGCTGAGGCGGGTCAGCGTCATGCCGCGGGCCGCCAGCAGCTCGTCGAGGCGGCAGTGGACGCCGGTGGGCCCGTCGTCGTCCGCGGCCATCAGACGAGGCCGCGGGTGTCGCGCTGCAGGCGCTCGCCGTGCTCGACGACGAGGCCGACGATCATCAGGGCGAACCCGAGCGCGATGGTCGACAGGTCGACCTCGGCGACCACGGGCCAGAAGCCCTCGAGCCCCGCGGCGGGGTCGTTCAGCTCGCCGCCGACCAGCCAGGCCACGCCGGTGCGCATCCCGAGCGAGCACAGGGCGGCGATCATGACGGTGCCGCCCGCGAGCGTGACGACGAGGCTGAGACGGCGCGCGAGCGGATCCGGCCGCAGCAGCCGGCGGGCGAGGATCGCGACCGTGGCCGCCAGCGCGATGCCGACGGATGCGTCGAGGGCGATGCGCACGACGTGCATGACGACGATCCCGTCCGACAGGCCGCTGACGGCGACGTCGGCCGTCCGGTAGGCGCCCGAGCGGAGGTCGGCGGGGCCGGCGTCGGCCTCCGCCGGGAGCGACCCGCGCATCTCCAGCGACGTGTGCACGACGCCGGTCCGCACGGTCTGCACCGCGCTCGCGACGGCGGAGGCCGCCACGGCGAGGAGCACGAGGACGGCGATGACGAGGGCCGCCCGGAGGATGCCGCGGGTGGTGCGCACGGCGGCGCCCGTACCGGCGCCCGGGCTGGTGGGGGAGGAGGTGCTCATGGTCGCGTCCTATCGATCATCGTTGCAACGAATGTCGATATGGTCGCACGCGCTCCGGGTGCCTGTCGAGGGCGGGTCGGCTCCGGGGGCGGATCAGGCCGGGTGGCTGCGGAACCACTCCAGGAGCCAGCGGGCCCGGGAGGGCGCGTCCGGGCGGGCGGCGGCGGAGGCGGGGCGGTCGAGGAAGTCGTCGTACCCGTCGAGCCGTCGGACCGTCGAGTCGTCGACCGTGCGGAACCCCATCGACCAGGCGGGGAACCGCCGTGCCGCGATCCGCTCGTCGAGCAGCTGCCGCACGTCGGTGTGGCGCGGATCGGCCGCGATGGTCGCGAACACCGCCTCGACGGCGTCGTCCGGGCCCTCGAGCACCTGCATGAACCGGCCGTCGCGGTGCAGCAGGAGGCCGGTGAGGCCCGCGCGCTCGTTGTTCCGCACGCACTGGCCGAGCAGCTCGGCGAGGTCGTCGTCGGTCAGATGCCGCGTGGCGGTGCTCGTGTAGACGGTCGTGCGCATGGATCCCCCTCGTGCCGTGGACCCATCCTCCCCCGCGTCGCGGCGGCCGGCGGGGGACGGTCGGCGGGCGCACGCGTCATGGGGGCCGAGGCCTCGGGCTCCGGGGTCGCCGCCGGGCGGCCCCGTGCGGACAGAGCCCGGCTCGCTCGCGGGTACGTGGCGTGCCGGGCTCCTGCTGCTCCCACGTCCGTTCGGGTCGGATCGCGGAGGGATCTGAGAGCGGCCCCGCGGTGCGGGGGATGCGGCGGGGCGCTGCTCGGGTATCCATTCGCGCGACGGCATCGGGGGAACCCGTCGCGCTAGGAAGACTCTATGGGCCCGGTCCTCCATATGGGGGACATGTCGTGCACGAAGCGCGGGTGATCCGGGGGTGAGGGGAGGGTGATCGGCCCGGACTGGTGCGGATCCGGACCCCTCCGAGGGGTGCGAGCGCGCGGCGACGGGTGGGGGACGGATGCGACGCGGCGACGGTCAGCGGATAGTCGTCGGCGGAGCGAGGCCGCGGGCGGTGGTCGACGGTGCGGGCGCCGCGCCTCCTACGCTCGGACGCATGCCCGCCTCCCGCGCGTCCCGCCCGGCCCCGCCGCCTGGCGCGGATCGCGCGCCCCGCCCGGATCGCGTGCCCCGCCCCGATCCCGTGCCCCGTCCTGCGGGCGGCGACAGCCCGCGCGGCGACGTCTGGCGCGTGCGGGGAGGTCCGCCTCGACCGCGTGCACCGGGACGTCGCGGTGCGGATCGACGGCGGCGGCGTCGCGCTCGCCGACCCCGCGGATCAGGTCCAGGGGCGGCTGGACCTCAGCGTCTCCGACGGCGTCGTCGACCGGCACGTGCACCTGGGGCTCGTGCCGTACGCGGCGCTGGCCGGGTCGCCCGTGACGGCCGTGGTCGACCTCGGCGGGGATCCGGCCGAGACGGCCCGCATCGCCGCCCGTCCTCCCGACGGCGTGAGCGTCCGCTACGCGGGTCCGTTCCACACCGCCCTGGGCGGTTACCCCTCCGACCGCGCATGGGCGCCCCCCGGCAGCGTGCGGGAGGTGGCGCGGGCGGGTGACGCGGCGGCCGCGGTCGCGGAGGCGCGCGCGGGCGGCTCCGACGTGATCAAGGTCGTCCTGCACGACGGGGGCCCGCTCCTCGCCGACGACGTGCTCGCGGCCCTCGTGGACGCCGCGCACGCCGCCGGGCTGACCGCGGCCGTGCACGCGGAGGGCGCGGGGCAGGCGGGCCGGGCGATCCGCGCGGGCGCCGACGCGCTCGTGCACGTGCCGTGGACAGAGCGCCTGGACGACGCGACCCTGGCCGAGTCCGTCGCACGCGACGTGCTCTGGATCTCCACCCTCGCCATCCACGAGGGGCCGGACCTCGCGACGGCCCTCGACAACGCGCGCCGCTACGCGAGGGCCGGCGGGCGGATCGCGTACGGCACCGACCTCGGCAACGGCGACCTGCCGGTGGGGCTCTCCGCGCGCGAGGTGACGCTGCTCGGCGAGGTCGGCCTCCGCGGGGAGGCGCTGCTCTGCGCGGTGCTGGGGAGCGCGCCCGGCGGCATCCGCCATGCGCTGGCGAGCGCGGATCCGCTGCCGTCCGGAGCGGAGGCGACCGCGGAGGAGCTGGTCGCCTGGCTCCGCGGCGCGCACCGGCTGGGGCCGGCCGACCTCGTCGGCTGACCTCGCCGGCTGATCGGCGGGGCTCGCGGATCCTTCCCGGCGCCCGACTTGGCCGATCCGGTGAGGTTAGGCTAACCTCACCTATCGTGACCTTCCCCGCTCCGACCTCACCGATCCCGCGCGCCGGCGATCGGGACACGATGCTGGCGGCACCCGCGGCGGAGGACCCGCGCCCGGCGGATGCGGCGCACCCGCAGGCCGACGCCTCCGCCCTCGACGCCCGCGGCATCACGGTCGCGTACGGGGACACCGAGGTGGTGCACGGCGCCGACCTCGAGCTCCTGCCGGGCCGCGTCACCGTGCTCGTCGGTCCGAACGGCAGCGGGAAGTCGACGCTGCTGCGGACGATGGCGCGCCTGCAGTCCGCGCGATCCGGCTCCCTCACCCTGCGCGGCGGCGACGCGGACGGCAGCGGAGCCGCCCACGGCACGGCACCCGTGGACGGCGCCGATGCGCTCGACCTCTCCCTCCGCCGCTTCGCGCGCCGCGTCGCGCTCCTCACCCAGGGCCGTCCGACGCCCGGCGGTCTCAGCGTCCGCGACGTCGTCGAGTTCGGCCGGTACCCGCACCGGGGGCGCTTCGGCGGGGCGGATCCGCACGGCCGCGCCGCCGTCGACCGCGCCCTCGACCTCACGGGCCTCGTCGCCCTCGCCGCACGCGGCGTCGACCAGCTCTCCGGCGGCCAGCTCCAGCGGGTCTGGCTCGCGAGCTGCCTCGCCCAGGAGACCGGCGTGCTCCTGCTCGACGAGCCCACCACCTACCTCGACCTGCGCTACCAGGTCGAGCTCCTGGACCTCGTGCGCGACCTCGCCGACGACGGACGCATCGCCGTCGGCGTGGTGCTGCACGACCTCGATCAGGCCGCGGCGCTCGCGGACACCGTCGCGCTGCTGCACGACGGCCGGATCGTGAGGACCGGCACCCCCGCCGAGGCGCTCACCCCCGACCTCCTCACGGAGGTCTACGGCATCCCCGTCGAGGTCCACGCGGACCCGACGACGGGCAGCCTGCGCACCCGCGCGGTCGCCCGCCACCACCACAGGAACGAGAGGCTCCACCCGTGACCACGAGACGACGCACCCTGGCGATGACCGCCCTCGCCGCCGCGACAGCGCTCATGCTGACCGCGTGCGGCACCACCGAGGAGGCCTCGACGGGCGCCGGATCCACCCCGGGCGGCGAGTCCATCACCCTCACCGACGGCACCGGCGCGGAGGTCACGCTCGACGGGCCCGCCACGAAGGTCGTCGGCACCGAGTGGAACGTCGTCGAGAACCTCGTCTCGCTGGGCGTCGACCCGGTGGGGGTCGCGGACGTCGAGGGCTACAGCGCCTGGTCCTCCGCCGTACCGCTCGTGAACGAGCCGGCCGACATCGGCACGCGCGGCGAGCCGAGCGTCGAGACCATCGCGTCGCTCGCGCCCGACCTCATCGTGGCGACGACCGACCTCCCGGCGGACGCCATCGAGCAGCTGAAGGCCATCGCGCCCGTGCTGCAGGTCGTCTCCGCTGACGGCACGCAGCAGATCCAGCAGAGCGAGGACAACCTCGAGCTCATCGCGCAGGCGACGGGCACGGAGGAGGAGGCGACGAAGGTGATCGACGCGTACGACGCCGCCGTCTCGGACGCGAAGGCGCAGCTCGACGCGGCCGGCCTCGCCGGGTCGCGGTTCCTGTTCGCGGACGCCTACGTCGACGCCGGCGCGGTCTCCATCCGCCCGTTCGGCACCGGCTCGCTCATCGGCGACGTGACCACCGAGCTCGGCCTCGAGAACGCCTGGACGGGCGAGGTCGACCCCGCCTACGGCCTCGGCACCACCGACGTCGAGGGCCTCACCACGGTCGGCGACGTGCAGTTCCTCTACAACTCCAACGCCACGCAGGGCGACGACCCCTTCGCGCAGACGCTCGCGGGCAACGCCGTCTGGCAGTCCCTCGCGTTCGTGCAGGCCGGCGACGTGCACCGCATGCCTGACGGCATCTGGGCCTTCGGCGGCCCCGCGTCCATGACGGCGTACGCCGAGGCCGTCACCGACCTGCTGGTCGGCTGATCCGCGCCGCCCGGCCCCTCCCATGACCGCTCCCGCCCGCACCGCGCCCCCGGCGGCCGACGCGCCTCCCGCGTCGGCCGCCGGACCGGCGACGATCACCGGGCCCGTCCCGTCGCCCGCCGCCGCTGCGCGCGCCGACGGGGCCGGCCGGTTCCCGGTGCGGGCGGTCGCGGTCGTCGCCCTCCTCGCCCTCGTCGTGGCGGTGCTCGCGGTGATCGACATCACCCAGGGCACCGCCGCGGTCGGCCCGCGCGAGGTGTGGGACGCCGTGCTCGGGCGCGCGACGCCGGGCGACGCCTCGGTCGTGGTCGCCTCGCGGCTGCCGCGCATGGCGGCCGGGATCCTCGTGGGCCTCGCCCTCGGAGCGGCCGGCGCCGCGCTCCAGACGGTGAGCCGCAACGTGCTCGCGTCGCCCGACACCCTCGCCGTGAACGCGGGCGCCTACGCGGCCCTCGCGGTGGCGGCCGTCACCGGGCTGACGCTCCCGGTCCTCGCGGGCGCGGGCGTCGCGTTCCTCGGCGGGCTCCTCGCGGCCGCGGTCGTGCTCGCCGTCTCGGGCCTCGGCTCCGGCACCGTCCGCCTCGTCCTCGCGGGCAGCGCGCTCGCGCTCGGCCTCGGATCCGTCACCTCGGCGCTGCTCCTCCTCTTCCCGCAGGAGACTTCCGGCCTGTACCGCTGGGGCCAGGGCGGCATCGGCCAGAACGGGTTCGACGCGGTCGCGCAGATGGCGCCCGTGGTGCTGGTCGCGCTCGGGATCCTGCTCCTCCTCAGCCGCCGCCTCGACGCGCTCGGGCTCGGCGACGACGCCGCCCGCAGCCTCGGCGTCGACGTGCGCACCACCCGCGTCATCGCCGTGCTCGCCTCGGTCCTCCTCGCCGCCGCGGCCGTGACGGTCGCCGGCCCCATCGGCTTCGTCGGCCTGTGCGCGCCCGCGTTCGTGCGTCCGCTCCGTCGGCTGGTGCCCGGGGTCCGCCGCGCGTGGGTCTTCGTGCCCCTCGCGGGCCTCATGGGCGCGGCCGTCGTGCTCCTCGCGGACGTGCTCGTGCGCGCGGTGCTCGGCGCCGAGGCGTCCGTCGCGGTGCCGACGGGACTCGTCACCTCGCTCCTCGGCGCGGGCGTGCTCGTGGTGCTCGCCGTGCGCGCCCGCGACAGCGCGACGCCCGCGCCCACCGAGCGCCACGGCGTGATCACCCGCCGGCGCGCCGCCCTCGTCGTCGCCGCGCTCGCGGTGACGCTCGTCGGCCTCCTGGTCACGTCGGTGCTCCTCGGCGACGCGAAGCTCCTCCTGGGCGACCTCGTGAACGGGATCCGCGGCACCACCGGCCCGGTCGTCGGCTACGTGCTCGAGACCCGCGTGCCGCGCGTGGTCGCGGCCGTGCTGGCGGGCGCCGCGCTCGCCCTGGCCGGCGTGCTCGTGCAGGCCGTGACCCGGAACCCTCTGGCGGATCCCGCGATCCTCGGCGTCTCCGGCGGCGCGGGCCTCGGCGCGGTGCTGTTCGTCACGACCGCGCCGCTCGCGTCCGGCTGGGGCATCGCGGGCGCGGCGGGCCTCGGCGCGCTCGCGGCGGCGGTCGTCGTGTTCGGGCTGGCGGCGCGCGGCGGGTTCCCGCAGAACCGCCTCGTGCTCATCGGCGTCGGCGTCTCGGCGGGCACGGCCGCGGCGATCAGCATGATCATCGTGCTCACCGACCCCTTCAACGGCGCGAAGGCGCTCACCTGGCTCAGCGGGTCCACCTACGGCCGCGGCCTCGACGACGCCCTGCCGGTGCTCGTCGCGCTGGTGCTCGCGGCGCTCGTCGCGGCCCCGCGGCACCGGATGCTCGACCTGGTCGCCCTCGACGACGACACCCCGCGCCTCCTCGGCGTCGGGCTCGGCCGCTCGCGCCTCCTGGCCCTCTCGGTCGCGGTCGTGCTGACGGCCACGGCCGTGGCGGCGGTGGGCGTGATCGGCTTCGTCGGCCTGGTCGCGCCGCACGCGGCCCGCGCGCTCGTCGGCTCGCGTCACGCGCGCGTGCTGCCCGTCGCGATCCTGCTGGGCGCCGCCCTCGTGACGCTCGCCGACATGCTCGGCCGCACCCTCATCGCCCCCGGCCAGCTGGGCGCGGGCCTCGTGACCGCCCTCGTCGGCACGCCGTACTTCGTGTGGCTGCTGTGGCGCGGGCGGGCGGCGCGGACCCGCTAGGCGCATCGGTCCGGGCCGGGCCGGGCCGGTCCGCGACCGGCGGTGGGGAGCCCGGTACGGTCGGGGCATGACCCACGCGCTCCCCGGGATCCCGCCCCTGCACTGGACCGGATCCGAGGGCGTCGCCCACGTCGACGGCGGCACCCTGACGCTCGAGGCCGCGGCCGGCGTCGACTGGACGAACGACGCGGCCGGCGGACCGCAGCAGCACGCCGCCACCGCGCTCGCGTTCGCCGCGCCCGACGGCGACTTCGTGCTCTCGGCCCGCGTGCGCGTCGGGGGCGAGCGGACCACGTTCGACGCCGGCGCCCTCGCGCTCTGGGGCGACGAGGAGCACTGGGCGAAGCTCTGCGACGAGCAGTCGCCGCAGGGCGACGCCATGGTGGTGAGCGTCGTGACGGACGGATGGTCCGACGACGCGAACGGCCCCCTCCTCCGGGCGTCGGCGATCCACCTCCGCATCGCCCGCGTCGGCCCGGCGATCGCCTTCCACTCGTCGCCCGACGGCACCCGCTGGGACTTCGTGCGGACCTTCCGCCTGCCCGTCTCACCCGCGCCCCTGTCGATCGGGTTCCTGGCGCAGGCCCCGATGGGCGACGGCTGCGTCGCCGTGTTCGACGGGATCGCCTACGAGGAGCGCACGCTCGCCGACCTCCGCGACGGCAGCTGAGCGCGGCTGCCGGCGGCTGACGGCCGGATACCGTGAGGGCATGACCCGCCGCATGTCCGACTTCGCCTTCCGCCGATCCCAGGAGGACGCGGCGGAGACCGCTCCGCACATGGCGCCCGTGAACGCCTTCGTCGCCGCGATCCGGGAGCCGGACCATGCCGGCTTCGTGCCGCGCGTCGCCCCGCACCACGGCGGCACGGACGCGCGGGTACTCAGCGTGCTCCGCGACCCGGGCCCCAAGACGCAGGAGGACGTCGGATCCGGCTTCCTCAGCATCGAGAACGACGACCCGACCGCCGAGCGCCAGGCCGCGCTGTTCGCCGAGCACGGGATCCGCGACCGCGACGTGCTGCCGTGGAACGCGTACCCCTGGTTCATCGACAGGGCGCCCGGTGCCGTCGAGGGGCGGCTGGGCGCGCGCGTGCTCGTGGAGCTGGTGGCGCTCCTGCCCGACCTCGAGGTCGTGCTCCTGCAGGGTCGGGACGCCGAGCGCATCTGGCGTTACGCGGTCGAGCTCGACCCCGACCTCGCCGACGGGGTCCGGTACGCGGTGCTCTCGACCATCCACCCGAGCCGGTCCTCGCTCTTCCACCCGGATCCCGCGGTGCGGGAGGCCCGGACGGCGGACCAGGTCGCGACCTACCGGCGGGTGGGCGCGCTGCTCGCGGGACGGGGCACGTCGTGACGGGCTCGCGGACCCGCTCTCGGACGATCCTGCGCGTGCTCGCCGGGGCGTCCGCGGTGCTCGCGATCGTCCAGGCAGTGGTGGGGGTCCTCGCATTGGAGGTGGCCGAGGGCGGTGCCGAGCTCGCCGGGATGGGCGTCGCCCTCTTGGTGTCGGCGGGGATCTCCGCGGCCGTCGCGGTGCTCTGCGTCGTCGGCCTGCGCCGGTCGCGCTAGGGCGGAGCGGGGATCAGCGCTCGAAGAAGTCGCTGAGGCCCGGGATCTGGAAGCCCTCGCCGAAGTTGGACTCCTGGTCGCCGAGGCCGGTGAGGTAGTCGCCGCCGCTCTGCGCGATGCCGTCGACGCCCTCGGTCAGGCCGCCGAGGTCGCCGACGCCCTCGAGTCCCTCGAGGCCGAAGCCCTCGGTGAGCCCCGCGAAGTCGACGCCGTCGGCCATCGCGCCGGACAGGAGCGGGCCGGCCACGGAGCTGATCACGGCACCGGAGGCGACGGCCAGCGCGACGCCGCCGAGCGCGGCGACGCCGGCACCCGCGGCGGCACCTGCGGCGAACGTGCCGGCCCGGCCGCCGCGACCCGACGACCCGTGACCGCCGAGCACCTTCTGCATGAGGCCGGGGCGGCTGGTCTGGCCGCGGGTGGCCGCGAGGGCGAGGTCGTCGACGCTGCCGCTGCGCGGCCGCTCGTGCGCGGGCAGCTCCTCGGTGAGGCGCGCCTGGACGAGCTCGCGCTGCGCCGGAGTGAGGCGCGCGAACGCCTCACGGTGCACCTGCTCGAGCTGCTCCGGGGAGGCGGTGCGCAGGAGGTAGTCGTACTTGCCGAGGGCGACGCGGTCGGCCTCGGAGGCGGGCTGCGCCGCGCCCTGTCCGCGGCGGCCGGCGGCGGATGCGTCGTTCCACGGCTGCCCGTGGCCGGACCGCCCGTGGTCGGACTGCCCGTAGTCGGGCTGGCCGTACTCGATCCGGCCGTCCCCGGGCTGCGACGTCGGACGTGCGCCGTACGACGGGTCCCGGCCGTGCGCGGTCCCGGTGCCCTGGTCGCGGCGGTCCGGCTCGTCGCCCGTGAGCTTCCCGGCGGCCGAGCGGACGACGCTGCGCCAGTCGGTGCCGGAGCCGGATCCCGCGCCATTCCCGGAGCCGGAGCCGGAGCCGGATCCCTGGCCCCGGTCCGGGCCGGAGGAGGACGAGGAGGAGGAGTCGCGGAGCGCTCGTGCGGCGGCGCCGAGCAGGCGGCTGATGTTCGACATGAGAACCATCCTCGCGGGCCGTCCTGTGGAGGACCCCGGAGCGGTCGGGGAGAGCCTGGGGAAGCGCGGCCCCGCGGGAGGGCTCGACCGCCGCCGTGAGGGTCGACCGCCGCCGGGGACGCCGATCCGACGGCCGCCGACCCACCGGCCTTCAGCGGAGCACGCGCTCGGCAGCGCCGAGCACCAGGTCGAGAAGGGCGACGAGGTCGGCGACGGCGTCCTCCGGCGGCTCGTCGGGGAGGCTGCCGCGTCGCGGCGCGGATCCGGCGTCGAGGGACGCGACGAGGTCGGCCGCGAGCTTCCAGCGGAGGGCGAGGGCGGCGTCGAGCCCGCGCCGCACGACCTCCGTCGGCACGTGCCCGCCGGCCGAGCGGATCCCCGCCGCGTGCCGCTCGACGGTCTCGTCGAGCACCGTCGCGACATCGGCCGCGGTCGCGTCGCCCCGCCGGACCGACGAGCACAGCAGCGACGCGAGGTCCGCGCCCACCGGCCCCGGGCCGACGGACTCCCAGTCGATGAGCACGATCCCGCCCGCGTCGCGGAACACGTTCGCGCCCGTCGCGTCGTGGTGGCAGAGGGTCGACGGCAGGCTCTCCAGGGTGGCGCGCACGAGGTCCTGCGCCGCGAGGAGCTGCGCCGCCGCGGGGATGCGCGCGCCGAGGAGCGCGGCCGCCCGCGGCCCGGCGCCGGCGAGGGTCCGCGCGCCCGCGTCCGCCGCCTCGGGCTGCGCGTGCCGGTCGATCCAGTCCGCGAGGAGCCACGGTTCCTCCGGTGGCCGTCCGACCCACGTCCCGGCGAGGGCGCCCAGGGACTCCGCGGCGGCGAGCAGGTCGGCGGGGTCGAGGGGCCGCCGCCCCGCGTGCCGCACCTCCTCGATCCAGAGGGTCGTGCCGCCGCCCGTGTCGTGCAGGGTGCCGTGCGCGCGCGGCGCCCGGATCCCGGCGGGCAGCCCGTCGAGCAGGCCCGATCGGTAGGCGGCGAGCTCCCGCGCGGCGTTCCGCAGGAGGTACGGCACGGCGAGGGCGGGGCCCTCCGTGCGCTTCTCTACGAGCGCCCACGGAACGGGAGCGGTGCCGTCCGCGGGGTGCGCCACCCCGTGGATCCGCGTCACCGCACGGTGCGCGAGGAACGCGTCGTACTCGAGCGGGTCCCGGCCCACGTCGTGGAGCGCGGCGACGGGACGACCCGGGAGGTCGCCGACCGCCGCCCGGAGCCCGGCGTCCCGCTCGTCGTCCATCCTCCGACGCTAGCGACGCGGAACCTCGTGCGGCGCCGGTGGGGGCGCCAGGATGGTGCGGACTGCAGCGGACAGGAGGGAGCGGGCGCATGCGGCATCGGAGAATGTCGGCCACGGCCACGACCCCGGCCACGACCCCGGCCTCGGCGCGGGCGCGGCGGGTGGCGCGGGCCGGGGGCACGGCGGTCGCCGCGGCGGCCCTGGTCCTCGTGCTCGCGGCCTGCGTGCCGTCCGACGCGCGCATCCTCACGCTCGACGCGACGGAGATCCAGGACCCGCCGTGCGCCGCCGTCCGCGACATCCCCGCCGACGAGCTCGACGACGCCGACCGGGAGCCGTGCGTGCCGATCGGCTCGACGATCGTGTTCCCCGCCGGGGAGCGCCTCGAGATCGGGGACGGCGGAGGCGGCGGCACGTCCGACGTCGACCCGGCGGCGTGGATCGCGTACTCCACCGTGGGCGACTACGGCGTCATCGCGGGGCGCTACGGACCCGGGTGCACCGACCTGCAGGTCTGGGGCCCGGCGGAGGCGCTCGAGGTGGTGCGCGCGGCCTTCGGGCAGTGGTGGCCGTGCGACCCCTGAGCCTGATCCGCGTCCGCGGCGGACGCGTCAGCTCTCCGGGTCGTCCCCGAAGGCGCGCAGCTCCTGCGGGCAGCGGCACGCGGCCGCGATGCGCGCCGCCCACTCGAGCGCGGCCTGGCGGGTCGGGAGGTCGAGGATCGCGTAGCCGCCCTCCAGCCGGCTCGTCTGCGGGTAGGCGCCCGGCGTCACGATCCCGTCGGCCGCGACCCGCACGGGTGGGATCCCCTCGTCGATGCCGCCGCCGAAGACCCAGACGCCCGCCGCCTTCGCCTCCCGCACCACGGCATGCGACTCGTCCACCACGGTCTGCCACTCGCCCTCGGGCACGACCATCTCGCCGCTCGGGAACGAGATCAGGTACTTCGTCATCTCCGGCCTCCTCGCCGTCCTCGCGCCGCCTCCGCCGCGCGACCCCATCCTGGCCCCGGACCGCAGGGCCACGGGGACGAGGGGACGGCCGACCGGGCGCCTCCCACCAGGTCCCCCGCCCGACCCCCGCCCGCTCCGCCGCCCGCTGTGGAGGGGTCGCGAGGTAAGGGCACCCTCACCTGCACGATGTCCCGATGACCCCGATCCCCTCCATCGCACCCCTGCCCGCCCGCCTCCCGGAGCGCGCGGGCCCGGATCCGCGGACCCTCACCCGGCTCCGGGCCGCCGCCGCGCTCCGCATCGCCTTCGGCCTCGTCTGGGCCGTCGATGCGGCCCTCAAGTGGATGCCGGGGTTCATCGAGGGGCAGACGCTGCCCGACGAGCTCGGCAGGGCCGCGGACGTCGACACGCCCGTGGTCCACGACTGGCTGCTGCTGTGGAACCGCGTGGGCCTGTCGGACCCGTCGCTCTTCGCGCACGTCATCGCGATCGTCGAGACCGCGGTCGCGGTGCTCCTGGTCCTCGGGCTCCTGTCCCGCACGGCGCTCCTCGCCAGCGCGGTGCTGAGCCTCGGCATCTGGACCGGAGCGGAGGGCATGCACCTGCCGTGGTTCCGCGACGGGCAGACCGACCTCGGGCCCTCCGTCGGCTACGTCGTCGCGTCCCTGGGTCTGTGCCTGTCGTCGGCGGGTGCCGTGTGGAGCGTCGACGCCCTCCTCGCACGGCGGCGGGGCGGCGCCCCGGGCCGGGTCGGGAGCGGGCGCGCCTGACCGCCGTCAGCGGGTCGCGGGATCCAGCTCCATCCGCATGAAGACGCTCGCGCGCGCGTACGGGACGTGGCCGGCCTCCTCCGGCGCGACGTGGCGGAAGCCGACGGCCTCGTAGAGGTGCACGGCGGCCGGCAGGTCGACGCTGCTCGCGAGCACGAGGGCGGCGGCGCCGCGGCGACGGGCCTCGGCGACGGCCGCGTGGAGGAGGCGCCGCCCGGTGCCGCGGCCGCGCACGGTCTCGTCGACCGCCATCTTCGCGAGCTCCCACACGCCGTCGCCCTCGGGGATCAGCGCGACGCAGCCGAGGATCCGGTCGCCCGCGCGGGCCAGGAGCACCTCGCCACCGTGGTCGACGATCTGTCCGCGCGGGTCGGCGAGCACGCGCTCGTCCTCGGGCTCGATCACGAAGTGCGTGGTGATCCACGCCTCGTTGAGCGCGCGGAAGGCCGCGGCGTCGGCCGCGTCGCGCATCGGGCCGATGTCGAGGGCGGGGGCGGCGGGGATCTCGCGGGCGGGCTCCTCGGCGGACGGGGTGCGGGTCTCGCTGCTCGTGCTCATGCCCCCAGCCTCGTCGCTCCGCACCGTCGCCGTCCAATGTGGAAGGCGCGTGATCGATAGCTTTTGTGCATGGATCTCGACCTCCGCCTCGTGCGCGCCTTTCTCGCCGTCGCCGACGAGCTGCACTTCGGGCGGGCGGCGGAGGAGCTCGGCATCGCCCAGCCGGTGCTGTCCCAGCAGGTGCAGCGCCTAGAGCGGCGGCTCGGGGTCGCGCTGCTGACCCGCACCTCGCGGAGCGTCGCGCTGACGCCGGCGGGCGCCGCCCTGCGCGACCGCGGCCGGGCGCTCCTCCGCCAGGCCGACGCGGGGATCGACGAGGTCGCGCGCATCGCCCGCGGCGAGGTGGGCCGGCTGGAGATCGGCATGGTGCACTCGACCGTCGCGATCGGCGCGGAGGACCTCGGGCCGGTGGAGAGCATCCGCCGCTTCCGCGCCCGGCACCCGGACGTCGAGGTGCGCGTGCGCGAGGGCTTCACCGTCGACCTGATGGACGCCCTCCGCCGCGGCGAGCTCGACGTCGCGGTGGTGCGCGACCCGGATCCGACCCCGGGGGTGGACCTGCGGGAGCTCGTGACGGAGCCGTTCGTCGCGGTCGTGCCGGCCGCGCATCCGCTCGCGGACGCCGACGAGGTGGACGCGGCGCTCCTCGCCGACGAGCCGTTCGTCTTCCCGCCGCGGCGCGCCAGCGAGGACGCCTACCGCCGGAACCTCGCGCCCCTGACCGAGCGCGGGCGGGTGGTCCGCGTGGTGCAGGAGGGCTCGACGTGGACGATGATCGTGCACCTCGTGGGCGCCGGCCTCGGGGTCACGATCGCACCGCGGAGCGCGGCCGTGGGGGCGCCCGCCACCGTCCGGGTGCTCCCGCTCACCGGATCCCGGGCCGTCTCCACCGTGCACCTCGCGACCCACGCCGGCGGCAGCCGGGCCGTCGTCGACGCGTTCCTCGCGGCCCGGCTCGGCTGACCGCGGAGCCCGACCGGGTCGCGCCGACGCGCCCTGCTGCCGGCCGTGCCCGCTCGATATCGTGGGCTCGACCGCGCCACCCGCGCGGCGTTCGAGGAGGAGCATCATGAGCAGCTACGCCGTCACCGATCCGACCACCGGCGAGACCGTCGCCGAGCATCCCGGGATCACCGACGCGGAGCTGCAGGACGCGATCGCGCGGGCCGAGGCCGCCTACCGCGGCTGGTCGCGCCGCACCACGGTCGCCGAGCGCGCCGCCCTCGTCGCCCGCGTCGCCGAGCTGCACGTGGAGCGCCGCGACGAGCTGGCCCGCATCATCGTGCGCGAGATGGGGAAGCCCCTCGACCAGGCGCTCGGGGAGGTCGACTTCGCGGCCGACATCTACGGCTACTACGCGACGAACGCGGAGGTGTTCCTCGCCGACGAGCCCATCGCGCTGGCCGACGGCACCGGATCCGCGTTCGTGCGCCGCTCGGGCCTCGGCGTCCTCCTCGGGATCATGCCGTGGAACTTCCCGTACTACCAGGTGGCCCGGTTCGCGGGCCCCGCGATCGTCACCGGCAACGCGATCCTGCTGAAGCACGCGCCGCAGTGCCCGGAGTCGGCCGACGCCATCCAGCGCATCCTCAGCGACGCGGCAGCGGACGTCGACGCCGACCCGGGCGTCTACGTGAGCGTGCTCGCCGCGAACGAGCAGATCGAGGGCGTCATCGCCGACCCGCGCGTGCAGGGCGTCTCCGTCACCGGGTCCGAGCGCGCGGGCGCCGCCGTGGCCGAGATCGCGGGCCGCCACCTGAAGAAGGTCGTGCTGGAGCTCGGCGGATCCGACCCCTTCATCCTGCTGTCGACCGACGACCTCGACGCGGTCGTCGCCGACGCGGTGGCCGCGCGCCTCGACAACAACGGCCAGTCCTGCAACGGCGCCAAGCGCTTCCTCGTGATCGACCACCTCTACGACGACTTCGCCGCCCGCTTCACCGCGGAGCTCACGGCCGCGCAGCCCGCGGATCCGCTGGCCGACGGCACCCTGCTCGGCCCGCTCTCCTCGCGCGCCGCGACCGAGCGGCTCACCGAGCAGCTGGCCCGCGCGGTCGACCAGGGCGCGACCGTGCTCGCGAGCGGCGACCCCGTGGGGAACATGTTCCCGCCCGCGGTGCTCGCCGACGTGACGCCCGCGATGGAGGCCTACCGCGAGGAGTTCTTCGGGCCGGTCGCCGCGCTGTACCGCGTCTCCTCCGCGGAGGAGGCGGTGGAGCTCGCCAACGACACCCCGTTCGGCCTCGGCTCGTACGTGTACACGACCGATCCGGAGGAGGCCCTGCGGGTCGCCGACGGCATCGACGCGGGCATGGTCTGGGTCAACCTGGTGCTGGGCGACGCGGCCGAGCTGCCCTTCGGCGGCGTGAAGCGCTCCGGCTCCGGCCGTGAGCTCGGCCGGCACGCGGTCGACGAGTTCGCGAACCGGAAGCTGATCCGCATCGCCTGACACCGGCGTGGGCGGATCGGCCGCTCCCATCCGCCTCGTCGAATACCCTGCACGTGTGAAGGATCCACAGGGGTCGACCCTGCGCCCGAGGTCCCGCGCCTGGCTGCTCGGCTGGCTGAGCCTCGTCGGGCCGGTGGGCGTCGTCGCCTCCATCGCGCTCGGGCGGCTGCTCGGCGAGCCGCAGCTCTACGTCGGCGTGTTCCCGTCGTCGATGCTGTCGGTCGCCACCTGCGTCCTCGGCATCGTCGCCGTCCGGCGCGGGATGCGCGACGGGCGGCAGCACGCGGCGGAGCGCCCGCGCCTCATCGGGGGCGGCATCGCGATCGGCGTCGTCGGGATCCTCGCCTCCGGCGCAGTGGTGCTCGTGGCCGGCTCCCTGCTCCTGGCGCTCAGCCAGTACCGCTGGGCCTAGCCGCGGAGCGGGTTGTCGCCCGCCGGCACCTCGCGGAGCGGCCGACCGATCCCGGTGGCGCCGTCCCTCCTCCTGGCCCGTGTCCTCGTGTGACGCGGGCGCTCGCCACGGCGGGGGGAAGCCCGGCATCGTGGCGTCATGGTGAAGGTCACGACGGCGCCGATCGACGAGATCCGCGGCCAGCGCACGAGCATCAAGTGGACGCGGTTCCCCGCGGACGTGCTGCCCCTGTTCGTGGCCGAGATGGACTACGCGATCGCCGAGCCCGTCGTCGACGAGCTGGTGCGGCGGATCCGCGCCTCCGACGTCGGCTACCTCGACGGCCCCGGCCCGATCGCGCCCGCCTTCGCCCGGTTCGCCCGCGAGCGCTGGGGCTGGGTCGTCGACGAGAGCCGCGTGCGCATCGCCACCGACGTGAGCGTCGGCATCGTCGAGACCCTGCGGCTCGCGGTCCCGCGCGGCGGCCGCGTGGTCGTCACGCCGCCCGTGTACCCGCCGTTCTTCGAGCTGGTGGAGGAGGCGGGCGCGCGCGTCGAGGAGGTGCCGCTCCTCGTGTCCGACGGCCGCGCGTCCCTCGACCTCGCGGGCCTCGAGCGCGCGTTCGCCTCCGGGGTCGACGCGTTCCTCCTCTGCAACCCGCACAACCCGATGGGGCTCGTGCACGACGAGCGGACCCTCGCCGCCGTGGCCCGGCTGGCCGCCCGCCACGACGTGCTCGTGGTCAGCGACGAGGTGCACGCGCCGCTGACGCTGCCGGGCGCGGCCTTCACGCCGTTCGCGCCGCTGGCCGAGGCGCTCGGCGCCAGCTCCGTGTGCGTCACGTCGGCGAGCAAGGGCTGGAACCTCGCGGGCGCCAAGTGCTCGCTCGTCATCGCGGGGGATCCGCGCACGCACGACCTCCTCGGCGGCCTCGTCGAGGAGGTGGCCTGTCGAACGAGCATCCTCGGGCTGCACGCCAACGTCGTCGCCTTCTCCTGTACCGACTGGCTCGACGACGCCATCGCCCGGATCGTCGCGAACGACCTGCTCCTCGCCTCCCTCCTCGCCGAGCACCTGCCCGGCGTGGTGCACCCACCGCCCCGCCGCCGGCTACCTCGCCTGGCTCGACCTCCGCCCGCTCGGCCTCGGCGCCGACCCGACGGCCGTGATCCTCGACCGCGCGCGCGTCGCCCTCAACGCCGGCCACCTCTACGGCACCGGTGGCGCCGGGCATGCCCGCCTCAACCTCGCCTGCGACCCGGACGTGCTGCGCGAGGCCGTGCGGCGGATCGCGGCGCTCGCCGCGTCCGGACCGGCGCCCGCGCCCGGATCCCGATCCGGATCCGCGCCCGCCGTCGCTCCGTCCACCACCGCCGGCGCCGACCTCCGCGCCACCGCCCGCGCCTCCGCCGTGCCCGACCACCGCGCCGCCCCCGCCCTCCGCGCCCACACCGCCATCCACCGAGGAGTCCCCGCATGACCGACCGCATCCTGACCACGCACGCCGGCAGCCTCCCGCGCACGCCCGAGCTGACCCGGCTGCTCGTCGCCCGCGACCAGCGGCGCGCGTTCGACTCGGACGAGCTGGCCGAGGTCACCGCGTCCGCGGTCGCCGACACCGTGCGGCGGCAGCTGGAGACCGGCCTCGACATCGTGAACGACGGCGAGGTGCCGCGCGTCGGCTTCTCGACCTACGTGCTCGAGCGCATCGACGGGTTCGGCGGCGCCGGCCACCGGAAGCCCACGCTCGACTCGATCAGGTTCCCCGACTACGCCGCGTTCCAGGCGCGGCAGATCGTGGAGGGGGCGGACGTGGCGCGCGTCCGGGACCCGCCGGTCGCGGAGGGCCTCCTCGAGTACGACCCGACGCTCGCCGGGATCACGGAGGACCTCGACGGCTTCGCGCGCGAGCTCGCCGTGCAGGCGGATCGCGGCCTCGCCCCCGCGGGCACCTTCTTCTCAGCCGCGACCCCGGGCATCGTCTCGACGACCCTCCTGCTCGACGCCGCCAACCCGCACTACGGCGACGACCGCGCCTACGTGTTCGCGCTCGCCGACCAGCTCAAGACCGAGTACGACGCCATCGTCGCGCGCGGGCACACCCTGCAGCTCGACGCGCCCGACCTCGCGATGGAGCGGGTCATCCAGTTCGGCGACGCCACCCTCGAGGAGTTCCTCGCGGCCGTCGACCTGCACGTGGACGCGCTCAACCACGCGATCCGCGACATCCCGCGCGAGAGGGTGCGCCTGCACGTGTGCTGGGGCAACTGGCAGGGCCCGCACCAGGACGACGTGCCCGTCGACGTGCTGCTCCCGCACCTGTACCGGGCCCGCGTCGGCGCGTTCAGCATCCCGCTCGGTAATCCCGCGCACCAGCACGAGGCGCCCGCCTTCCGCGACCACCCGCTGCCCGAGGGCGCCGTCCTCATCCCGGGGGTCGTGGACGTGACCACCAACTACCTGGAGCACCCGCAGGTGATCGCGAACCGGATCCTCGACGTCGTCGACGCGGTCGGCGACCCCGCCCGGGTCATCGCCGGCACCGACTGCGGCCTCTCCACGTTCGCGAGCTACGAGTTCGTCGCGACCGACGTCGCGTGGGCGAAGCTCGGGGCGCTCGTCGAGGGCGCGGCCATCGCCTCGCGTCGGGTGTTCGGCGCATGAGCGTCGTCGAGGGGATCCGCGCGGCCGCGTCCGATGCGCCCGCGCCCGCGCCCGACGCCCCCGCGCCCGCGGACGGCGCCCGGGTCGGCGGGGTCCCGGCCACGGCCGGCTTCACCACGCGGCAGATCCACGCCGGCGCCGCCGTCGACGCCGAGCACGGCGCCCGCGTCTCGCCCGTGCACCTCACCGCGGGCTTCGTCTTCGACAGCTTCGCGGAGGCCCGCGACCGCTTCGCCGGGGCCGACGAGGGCTACCTGTACACGCGGAACGGCAACCCCACCACCGACGAGGTCGAGAAGCGGCTCGCCGAGCTCGAGGGCGGCACCGAGGCGATCCTCCTCGCGAGCGGGCAGGCCGCGACCACCACCGCGCTGCTCGCGATCCTGCAGGCCGGCGACCGGATCCTCTCCTCGAGCAGCATCTACGAGGGCAACCGCGGCCTCTTCCGCCAGAACCTCGGCCGGCTCGGCATCGGGGTCGACTTCGTGGACGACCACCGCGACCTCGACGAGTGGGCCCGCCGGATCACGCCCTCGACGCGCGTGCTGTTCGGCGAGCCCATCCCGAACCCGAAGAACGACCTGCTCGACCTCGCCGGCATCGCGGACGTCGCGCACCGGCACGGCCTGCCGTTCGTGGTCGACGACACGCTCGCGACCCCGTACCTGCTCCGCCCGATCGAGCACGGCGCCGACGTGGTGGTGCACTCCACGAGCAAGTTCCTCGCGGGCCACGGATCGGTGCTCGGCGGCGTGGTCGTCGACGGCGGCACCTTCGACTGGGCCGCGCGGCCGGAGCTCTTCCCGCACCTGACCCAGCCCGAGCGCTCCTTCGGCGGCGCCAGCTGGGCCGACCGCCACGGCCGCGGTGCCTTCGTCGCGTACGCCCGCGAGATCGTCGCGTCCCGGTTCGGCCCGACGCCCGCGCCGTTCAGCTCGTTCCTCCTGCGGCAGGGCATCGAGACCCTGTCGCTGCGCGTCGAGCGGCACTCGGCGAACGCGCTCGCGGTGGCGCGCTTCCTGGAGGGGCGGCCGGAGGTGTCGTCGGTCGACTACGCGGGGCTCCCGTCGAGCCGGTCCCACGAGCTGGCGCTGCGGTACCTGCCCGACGGGCAGGGATCCGTGTTCTCGTTCACGCTCGCGGGCGGCGAGCCGGCGGCCGAGGCGTTCACCGACGCGGTGCGGCTCTTCAGCCGCATGACCCACCTCGGCGACGTGCGCTCGCTCGTGCTGCACCCGGCGTCGACCACGCACGCGGGCCGCACCCCCGAGGAGCGGGACGCCGCGGGGATCTGGCCGGGGCTGTCTCCGCGTCTCCATCGGGATCGAGGACATCGCCGACATCCTCCGCGACCTCGAGCGCGGCCTCGACGCCGTGCGCGCCCTGCCGGCGACCGGATCCTGACGGTGGCCCGCCGCCAGCACCTCGGCTGGTTCCTCTCCCGGGGCTTCGGCCCGCAGGGCTGGGGCCACCCGTACCGGGAGTGGAACCGCGACTGGACCCGCCCCGACCTCTACCAGCAGTCCGCCCGCGAGCTCGAGCAGGCGGGCTTCGAGCTCATCGTCATGGAGGACGCCGTCTCCCTCGGCTCGCCCGAGACCCTCGACCTCCGCGTGCGCGGCGCGTACGGCGGCCCCAAGCACGACCCGCTGCTCCTCGCGCCGTGGCTGTTCGCCGCCACCTCGCGGATCGGCCTGGTGCCGACGGTCAACGCCGGGATCACGCCGCCGTACCTCGCCGCCCGGCAGGCGCAGACGCTGCAGCACCTGAGCGCGGGCCGGTTCGGGATCAACCTGGTCACCGACGTCGGCAGCGCCCGGCACGTGGGCCTCGATCCGCTCTCGCACGACGGCGCCTACGACCGCGCCGACGAGTGGATGGAGGTGGTCCGCCGCCTCTGGCACAGCTGGGACGGCGGCGCCCTCGTCGAGGATCCCGCCTCCGGTCGCTTCGCCGACGGTGCCCTGCTCGACGCGTTCCAGCACCGCGGCGAGCACTTCTCCGTCGACGGCCCGCTCAACGCCGTGCCGTCCGCGTACGGCGACCCGGTGATCGTCTCGCCCGGCGGATCCCCGCGCGGCCTGTCCTTCGCGGGCACGCAGTCCGACGTCCAGCTCGGCCTGGCGCCGCTCGAGCCGGCCGCGCTCCTCGCCTACCGTGCGAAGGTGCTGGACGCGGCGGCCCGGCAGGGGCGCGGACCAGGACGGCATCCGGATCCTCTTCGTCGTGAAGCCCGAGATCGTGTCGAGCGAGGAGGAGGCGCGCCGGGTCGTCGACGCGTCGCGCCACCCCTCCGACGACGTGCTCCGGGCCATCGCGCTCGGCTGGTCGAGCGACCTCGAGACCGACCTCACGGGCCTCGACCTCGACCGGCCCGTCGACCGCGGCGTCTTCGGCGAGCACGTCTCGCACGGCACCATCGCCGGGCTCTACGGCGGCACCGAGGATGCGCCGCTCCGGGAGCTGCTCACCCGGAAGGCGCGCAAGGGCCTCGTCGCGGAGCGGTCCGGGTTCGTCGGCACGGCGGAGCGGTTCGCGGACTTCGTCGAGCAGCTGGGCGACGACGCCGACAACGACGGCCTGCTGCTCTCCGGCGACCTGCATCCCGTGACGCTGCACCGGATGCTCGACGAGCTCGTGCCCGTGCTCCGCCGCCGCGGGATCCTCCGCGACGAGCTGGCCGCGGGCGGGCTGAGGGCGAACCTGTTCGACTGATCCCTGAGGCGGACATCGTCCCGCCCGGGTCAGGCCGCGCCGGTGCCCGCGATGTCGCGCAGTCGGCGGCGCACCGCCGCGTAGGAGGCGACGAGGGTCGCGTCGAGGCCGGCGGCCCGCGCATCCGCCCACTCGTCGAAGGCCGTGCGCACCGCGACGCCCGCGAGCTCGGTGACCAGGCGCGCCTCCTGGGCCGTGATGCGCCCGTCGAACGCGGTCGTCATGCGCTCGGCCAGCTCCCACGAGCGCGTCGCGTCGAGGGAGACCGCGGCGGAGCGCAGCTGCGGCTCGTCGGCCATGAGGCGCCGCACGCGCAGCTGCTGCTGCGCGAGGGCGGCCAGCTCGCCGTCGAGGGAGGCCAGGACGCGCTCGTAGACGCGCTCGAGCTGGGGGAGCGGCGCGGATCCGCGGTCGACGTCGGCGAGCCAGGCGTCGATGGGCGGGTCGAACGCGGGGTGGAGCGTGAGGACCGACTCCTCCTTGCTCGGGAAGTAGCGGAAGCAGGTGCGGTCGGAGACGCCCGCGGCCTGGGCGATGTCGTGGATGGTCGTGGCGGCCATGCCGCGCTCCTCGAAGAGCGCGAGCGCGGCCTCGCTGATCTCGGTGGTGGTCGCCATGCGCCGCCGCTCGCGGAGGCCGGCGCCCGCGCCCGCGCCCACCGGCGCCAGGGCCTCGCCGGGGTCCGTGCTCGTGCCCACCGCGCTCATCCCGTCACCGCCGTCCGCTCGCGTGCAGCGTCCGGCCGCATCTGTCGTCGACGCCGATTGTGTCATAGACTGCCACTCGGTCCCAGTCTGACATCCGGACCTCCCCGGCCTCGCACCGTCGCGCGCGCCCCGCCATCCACTCCCGGAGAACGCATCCCATGAGCACGCCGCCCACCGCCGACACCGCACGCGACGAGACCCTGCCCCCCGCCGGGCACGCGGAGGCCGACCGCGCCGCGACCGCCGGCCCCGCGACCGCGGGCGCCGCGACCGCCGGCGGCACCGCCCGCCCCGCGACCGGCGACGACGAGCGCCTGCCCGCCGGCGCCCCGCTCGTCATCGGACTGCTGGTCGTCGCCGCCTTCGTCGTGATCCTCAACGAGACGATCATGAGCGTCGCGCTGCCGAGCCTCATGGTCGACCTCGACATCACCACGGCCACCGCGCAGTGGCTCACCACCGGCTTCATGCTCACCATGGCCGTCGTGATCCCGGCCACCGGCTTCATCCTGCAGCGCTTCTCCACCCGCCAGGTGTTCGGCGCCGCCATGACGCTGTTCTCGCTCGGCACGCTGGTCGCGGCGATCGCGCCCGGGTTCGGCGTGCTGCTCATCGGCCGCGTGGTGCAGGCCAGCGGCACGGCCATCATGATGCCGCTGCTGTTCACGACCGTCCTCAACCTGGTGCCCGCCGCGCGCCGCGGCCGCCTCATGGGCGTCATCTCCATCGTCATCGCGGTGGCCCCCGCCATCGGCCCGACGGTCTCCGGCCTCATCCTCAGCGCGCTGTCGTGGCGCTGGATGTTCCTCATCGTGCTGCCGATCGCGCTCATCGCGCTGGCGCTCGGGCTGTGGAAGATCACGAACCTGACCACGCCGCGGAAGCTCCCCTTCGACGTCCTCTCCGTGGTGCTCTCCACGCTCGCGTTCGGCGGCCTCATCTACGGCCTCAGCAGCCTCGGCGAGTCGGCGGAGGGCGAGGCGCCCCTGCCGCTGTGGATCCCGATCACGGTCGGCGTGCTCGCGCTCGCCGCGTTCATCGCGCGCCAGATCGGCCTGCAGCGCGAGGACCGCGCCCTCATGGACCTCCGCACCTTCCGCAGCCGCTCGTTCGTGGTGGCCGTGATCATGGTGAGCGTCAGCATGATGGCGCTGTTCGGCAGCCTCATCGTCCTGCCGCTCTACCTGCAGAACGTGCTGGAGCTCGGCACGCTCGAGACGGGCCTTCTCCTGCTCCCCGGCGGCGCGCTCATGGCGGTGCTGTCGCCCATCGTCGGCCGCCTCTTCGACCGCGTCGGCCCGCGCCCGCTCGTGATCCCCGGCGCCATCGTCGTCTCCATCGCCCTGTGGGGCATGACCGCGATGCTGCACGAGGGCACCTCGGTCGGCTGGGTCATCGCGGTGCACCTGGTGCTGAACGCCGGCCTCGCCTTCATGTTCACGCCGCTGCTCACCTCGGCCCTCGGATCCCTGCCCCCGCGCCTCTACTCGCATGGCAGCGCCACCGTCTCGACGATGCAGCAGCTCGCCGGCGCCGCGGGCACCGCGCTGTTCGTCACGGTCCTCACGACCACCACGGTCGGCGGCGTCGCCGACGGCCTGTCCGAGGTGTCCGCGACCGCGGCGGGCGTGCAGGCGGCATTCATGATCGGCGGATTCATCTCGCTCGCCGCGATCGTCGCCTCGTTCTTCGTGCGCCGCCCGGCGGAGCCGCTGCCCGAGGGCATCGCCGCGCACTAGCGCGTCCGGCCCGGCGCATCCGCCCGGCGCGGCGATGCCCTCAGTCCAGGACGCCGAGCCCGGCGGCACCGCCGCCTTCGTGCCGCCGCGCCAGCGCGCGATCGACTGCTCCACGTACTCGCCCACGAGCGCCGGCAGGTCGAGGCTCGGGTTGTGGATCCACTGGATCTCGAGCCCGTCGAGGATCGCGAGGAAGCAGGCGGCCTCGTAGTCGAGGGTCGCGTCGTCCATCGGCGGCACCTGCTCCAGGGCGACGGCCTCGGCGATGCGGCCCCGGATCTGCGCGATGGTCCGCGCGTACCGGGAGCGCATGTACACGTGCGCGGGATGGGTCGCGTCGCTCGTCTCGGTGGCGAAGGTCAGGTACAGCTCGAGGAAGCCGCGGTGCTCCACGTGGTACCGCATGAGGTCGACGAAGGCGCGGAGCGCGGGGAGGCCCGGCGCCGCCTCCGACACGAACGGCTGCTGCCGGTCCCACTGCCGCAGCACCTCGGTCAGCAGCTCCTCCTTGCGGAAGTAGCGGAGCACGGCCGCGGGGGAGACGCCGACCTCGTCGGCGATCTCCTTGATCGTGGCCGCGCCGTAGCCGCGGACGCCGAACACGCGGACGGCCGCGGCGACGATCTCCGCACGGCGTCGGACGCCCGTCGAGTAGAGCCCGCGGGACGCCATCCCGGCCGCAGCGGCCGGATCCGTGGCCGCGCTCTCATCCGCATCAGCATGCGGAAAGTTTTCCGTCGCGCCGTCAGATCCCCGGCGTTGCGGGGCGGCGCTCGTCGACTTGGTCACGATGTAGATCCTCCCCCTTGTGCCTCCGTGGACCCGGACGTACAGTGACGCAACCGTAAACGACGAGTCAGTTTTCGCCGTGCGGATCATTGCTAGGGACGAGGGCGTCGTGGGCGAAGAGGTGTTCGGTGTGGGCCTTGTCGGGGCCGGACCGGTAGGGCAGGCCATCCACCTGCCGACGTTGGCGCGCATGGCCGACCGGTTCCGGGTCGTCCACGTGATGGACGTCGACGCGGAGGTGGCCGAGCGGGTCGCGGCACGGGCGGGGGCCCGGCACACGACCGACGCGGACGCGCTGATCGCCGACCCGGCCGTCGCCGTGGTGGTCATCGGCAGCCCGAACCGCTTCCACGCCGAGCAGGTCATCGCCGCGTGCCGCGCGGGCAAGCGCGCCGTGCTCTGCGAGAAGCCGCTCGCCGTGTCCGCCGAGGAGGGCCGGGCCATCGCCGCCGCGTCCGCCGAGCACGGGGTGCCCGTCATCGTGGGGACGATGCACGCGTTCGACCCCGCGTGGATCGCCGCGGTCGACGCCTGGGACTCCTCGGGGGAGGCGCCGCACACCGTGCGGATCTCGGCCGTCATCCCGCCGAACCCCGACTCGGAGGACTCCGCCACGGAGATCGTCGGCCGGCCCGCGCCCCGCGCGGCGGGCGAGCCCGATCGGGAGGCGCAGGCCCTCGCAGTCAGCGGCGGCGTGCTCGGCCTCGCCATCCACGACCTGCCCCTCGCGCGCCGGCTGCTGCCCGCCGCGGCGCCGCGCGTGGTCAGCGCCCGCGCCCTGAAGCCGTGGGGCTACGAGATCGTCGCCATGGTGGGCGAGAGCGTGCTCGAGGTGCACGGCATCGGCGGGGCGTCGTGGGATCCCGAGTGGACGCTCGACGCCGTCGCCCGCGACCGCTCGCTCCACGTCGACTTCTCCCTCTCCTACGTGCACGCCGGATCCAGCACCGCCGCCCTCACCGACGCCCGCAGCACCACCGCCTGGGGCCCGTTCCCGGACAACGGCTACGTGGGCGAGTGGGAGCACGTGCACGACGTGATCACGGGCGCGGCCGATCCCGTACCCATGGACGTCCAGCTCTCCGACCTCGACCTCGCGACCGACATCGCGGAGCAGAGCGCCGCCATCATCCGCGCCGGCGGGGGGCTCGCCTCGGCGGACGCCGGATCCGCGCGCCACGCGTCCCGGACGGAGGTCGCGGCATGAGCGCCCTCACCCTCCGCATCGACCCTGCTGCGTCGGCCACCCACGCGCACGCGGCCGTCGCGACCCTCGCCTCCCTGCCCGAGTCCTTCCGGCGCACCGACGACGCGGGCGACGTGGTCGTGGTCGCCGGCGGCGACGGCTGGGCCGCCCGCGCTACCTCGGCCGCTCGCGCCGGGGCCCGTGCCCTCCTCGTGCTCGACCCCGTCCCCGCCGCCGACTCCGAGCTGGCCGAGCTCGCCGCGGCGGGCGTCCCCGTGGTCCTCGACGTGCCGTGGCGGCATGACGAGGCGGTCCGCCGGGTGGCGCCGCGCATCCACCGCCTCGCCGCGCCCGGCGCCCTGCTCGAGGCGCGCGCGACCGTCGCGGACCCGGGCGACCTCCCCGGCGCCGCCCGGGCGCTCGCGCTCACCGCGCAGACGCTCGTCGGCTCGCCGCTCGCGGAGCTCGCGCCCCTCGCCGAGACGCCCGACCACCTCATGCTCACGGGCACGACGGAGACGGGCGTGCACGTCATCGTGAGCGCCCTCGTCACGGCGCACGCCCACGCGTGCGCCACCTTCCGCCTCATCGTCGGCGACCGGGCCGCGCACGTGGCCCTGCCGGCGCCGGGCACCGCCGCCCCGGGCCGGTCGAGCGTCACCGACGCCGCCGGCCGCGAGGACCTCCCCGTCGTCTTCGAGTCCGGCCACCGCACCGCGATGCGCCTCGCCCGCGACGCCGCCCACGGCCGCTGCGTCCCCGACGACGTGGCCGACCTCCGCTCGCTCCTCGCCGCAGCCCCCGCGCTGGCCGGCGAGCGCCCGAGCTGATCCACGAACCCAACCCCTCCACCACACATCAGGCACCACAACATGCAACGGAGCACGAAATGCCACAGCAGTCATCCAGCGCCTTCGGCAACGGACTCACCCGTCGATCCCTCCTGAGCGCGGGCGTCGGCGCCGCGGCCGTCGGCCTCCTCGCCGCCTGCAGCGGCGGCGGAGGCGGCGCGAGCGGCGCCGCCGCGCCCCTGAAGTTCTGGAACATGCCCTGGGGCGCGCCCGCCTTCCTCACGGAGGACAAGGCGATCTCCGCGGCGTACAAGCCGGCGAGCGGCATGGGCGCCGTCAGCTACCAGCAGGTCCAGTGGGCGAACTTCACCCAGACGTTCTCCACGGCCGTCGCGGCCAACAACGGCCCCGCCGTGAGCTCCGGAGGCGGGACGACGGCGTTCCTCTTCGAGTCGCAGGGCAAGATCGCGTACGCCGACGACCTCATCGAGTCGTGGAAGAAGAGCGGGCTGTACGACGACTTCCTCCCGGGCCTCGTCGACACCCTGAAGACGGACAACGGCTACGCCGCCGTCCCGTACAACCTCGACATGCGCATGTACTGGTACCGCAAGGACCTCCTCGAGAAGGCCGGCGTCGAGGCGCCCACCGACTGGGACTCCTACGAGGCCGCGTGCGCGGGGCTGAAGAAGATCGGCGTCTACGGCTACGGCACCCGCTCGGGCGCCGGCGCCTTCACCGGCTTCCACCAGATCGTGGCCCACATGATCAACAACGGCGGCGGCCTCTTCGACGGCGACCAGAACCCGGACGTGGTGACGGACAAGAACATCGAGGCCGTCGAGTGGGTGCTCGGCATGGTCAAGAACGGCTACGTCGACCCCCGCAGCGCCACGTACACGTCCGACAACGCGTACCAGCAGATGGATGCCGGCACGTTCGGCATGCTCTGGGACGGCGCGGGCGCCACGGCGAACGTCAGCCCGGAGACCGCGGCCAACATGGTGGTCGGCGACCCGCTCGTGGGCCCCGGCGGCGAGAAGGGCGCGCTCTACTTCCCGAACAACATCATGATGTACAAGTCCACGCCCAGCCAGGAGAACAGCGAGGCGTTCCTCACCTACTACTACGAGAACATGAAGACGCTGTGGACCAAGCAGACCGGCATCGGCCTGCCGCCGCTGAAGTCCATCGCCGAGGAGGCGTACGCGGACGACGCGAACACCACGAAGATCCTCAACGACTGGCAGCCGATCTCGAAGACGTGGGGCGCCCCGGGCTCCAACACGGTCTTCCAGAACGTGACCAAGGTCGACGGCACCCAGCCGACCATCTCCTTCGCGCAGGCCGTCCTCGGCGGCACCGTCACCGCGAAGGGCGCCCTCGAGACGCTGCAGAAGGAGCTGGAGGCGGGCGCCTGATGCGCGCGCGTCCGGAGTCCCTGACATGGACGGGGTGAGCTGATGGCGCTCGACACGAGGGTCGTCGACAAGATCGGGCAGGCGCGCCGCGGCGTCGGCGTGGCCGGCTCCGGCCGGCCGCCCGGCGCGCCCCGGAAGGGGCGCGGCAAGACGCCGCTCGGGCGGGCCGGCAAGACGCTGGCGCTGTTCGCGCTGCCGTCGCTGATCCTGCTGGTGCTGCTCAACGTCTACCCGGTCGTCTACTCGTTCCTGCAGTCCCTGCAGCAGGGCACGCCGTCGACGCTCCCGTGGGAGACGCCGTTCGTCGGCCTGCAGAACTACACGAACGTCTTGACCTCCGAGTCGTTCCGCAACGCGACCACGTTCACGATCGTCTTCACGGTCACGGGCGTGTTCGGGTCCTGGCTCGTGGGGCTCGCCCTCGCGCTGCTGCTCCGCACCCGGATCCCGGCCAACGGGCTCTTCAAGGTGCTGCTGCTCCTGCCGTGGATCGTCCCGGTGGTCGTCTCGTCGACCTCCTGGAACTGGCTGGTGGCGACGCCGCAGAGCCCGGTGCCGATCATGCTGGAGACGCTCGGGATCCCCGACGCGAACTTCCTCGGCGATCCCGTCCTGGCGCAGGTGGTGGTCTGCGTATTCAAGGTCTGGATCAGCTTCCCGTTCATGCTGATGATGATGTCCTCGGCCCTCGCGTCGGTGGACACCAACGTCTACGAGGCGGCGAAGATGGACGGCGCGAACGCCTGGCAGGCGTTCCGCGGCGTCACGCTGCCGATCATCTCGCGGACCACCTACATCAGCTGGGTGCTGATGACGATCTTCTGCGTCAACGACTTCCCGACGATCTTCCTGCTCACGCAGGGCGGTCCCGTGAACGCGACGACGTCGCTCATCGTGCTGGCGTACCAGCAGGCGTTCCAGAACCTGCAGACCGGGCCGGCGACGGCGGTGGCGTTCATGATGACCGCCGTGCTCGTCATCGTCTCGACGCTCCTGTACCGGCAGATCAAGAAGGCGGACATCGAATGAGCCAGGCACTCGCGGTCGGCGGAGCCACCTCGGCGACCGTCGGCGACATCAAGCGCGGCGACACCAAGCGGACGTCGGCGAAGGAGCGGGAGCAGAAGGGCCAGTGGTGGCGCTTCCTGTTCATCGCGATCATCACCCTGATCGTGATCACGCCCATCCTCGCGGTCCTGTTCCTCTCCACCCAGCCGGGCCAGAACTCGACGGCGACCGGCTTCACGCTGGAGAACTTCGAGCGCGTGCTGGGCGGCACCGACGTGATGATCTGGCTCGGCAACAGCCTGCTCGTCGCGCTCGTGACCGTCGTGGTCTCGGTCGTCATCGCCGCTCCCGCCGGGTACGTGCTGAGCCGCTCGCGGTCCAAGCTCGTGTCCGGGTACTCGCTCGTGCTGTTCGTGGTGCAGGCCCTGCCGGTGGTGACGGCGGCGATCCCGCTGTTCATCACCTTCTCGGCCATGGGCCTCATCAACACGCTGCAGGGCGTGGCGATCATCTACATCGGGTCGACCATGTCGGTCGCGATCTGGATGATGGCGGCGTACATCGACTCCATCCCGATCACCCTGGAGGAGGCGGCCTGGATGGACGGCGCGAGCGTGTTCAGCGGCTTCGTCCACGTGGTGCTGCGGAACTCGCTGCCCGGCATCCTGTCCACCGCGATCTTCTCGTTCCTTCTGGCCTGGAACGACTACCTGATCGCGCTCCTGTTCCTGCAGGACTTCACGAAGTACACCCTCCCCATCGGCCTCAACACGTTCTTCCAGCAGAACGCGGCCGACTGGGGCTCGGTGATGGCGGTCGCGGTCATCATGATGCTGCCGCCCGTGCTGATCTTCGCCTTCCTGAACAAGTACTTCAGCGTCGGCGGGATCGGCGGCTCGCTCGCCGGCAGGTGATGCGCGCCGGGCGCAGGTGAGACCGCGCCCACGACGAGAGCCCGCCCTCGCGGATCCGATCCGGATCCCGGGGGCGGGCTCTCGTCATGCGCGGTGGCCGCCGCGGTCACACTCCGTCACGTCCCGACATGCACCCCTCCCGAGATGACAGGCTCCCGAGCACCCGGACAGGAGCACCACGTGACGATCACCGCACCCACGACCGCCGCCGCCGCGCGCCCGCTCCGTCCCGTCCCTCCCACGGAATGGCCGCTCATGACGGACGAGTTCGCGTTCAGCATCACCACCACCCCCTTCGACGAGGACTACACGCCGGCCGACAGCTCGCGGGTCACCACGAACTTCGCGAACCTGGCCCGGGGGGAGCGTCGCCGGGAGAACCTCCGCGACGCCCTGGCGATGATCGACGCCCGGTTCAACGGGCTCGCGCACGCCGCCGCCGACGCCGACGCCGGGGACCGGGACCGCTACACCGTGGGACTCGACATCGTCTCCGTGGGGCTGCGCTTCGCCGACGGGGGCGACGAGGACTTCCCGCTGCTGGAGATGCTGAAGACCCGCATCCTCGACCGCCGGACCGGTCGATGTCACCCGGGGATCCTGGGCAACAACCTCTCGTCCTACATCCGCGACCACGACTTCAGCGTGGTGCTGCCCGCCCTCGGCGGCTCGCCGGCCGGATCCGCCCTCCCCGACGACTTCGGCGCCCTGCACGGGGCCCTCTTCCGGCACTTCCGCGAGTCCGCCGCGTACGCGGAGCACTCGGCGACGCCGCCCGTCGTCTGCATCAGCGTGTCGACGAGCAGGACGTACCGCCGGACGGGGCTGCACCACCCGGTCCTCGGCGTCGAGTACGCGCAGGACGAGCTCTCGCTGACCGACCGCTACTTCGCGAGGATGGGCCTGCGGGCCCGCTTCTTCATGCCGGCCGGCAGCGCGGCGCCCCTCGCCTTCTACACCTGCGGCGATCTGCTGCGCGACCACTCCGACCTGCAGCTCATCGGCACCATCAGCACGATGGAGACGTTCCAGCGGATCTACCGGCCCGAGATCTACGGCGCGCGGACGGCCGCCGCCGACGTCTACCGCCGGACCTGACGGCCGAGGACCACGTGCGTCCCCTCATCGCCTACGACCGCGAGGAGCGGGGGCGGCTCGCGGTCGAGCAGGGCAGGTACGCGGAGGAGCACCTCATGGCGCCGCACGGGGACCGGCTGCGGCGATGGGCCGCCGCGCGCGTCGGGGCAGCCCGATGACCGACCGCGCATCCCGGGGGACGCCCCGGCTCCTGCCCACCTCGCCCGTCGGCAGCCTGCCCAAGCCGTCGTGGCTCGCGCAGCCGGAGACCCTGTGGTCCCCGTGGCGGCTGGAGGGCGATGCCCTGGTCGAGGGGAAGCAGGACGCCCTGCGCGCCGCCGTCCACGAGCAGCACCAGCGCGGCATCGACGTCGTCAGCGACGGGGAGCAGACCCGCCAGCACTTCGTCACGACGTTCATCGAGGGCCTCTCCGGCGTCGACTTCGAGCGGCGGGAGACCGTGCGGATCCGCGACCGGTACGACGCCGAGCGTGCCGACCGTCGTCGGCGCCGTCGGCCTCGAGGAGCCGGTGTTCGCCGCCGACGCCCGGTTCCTGCGCGAGCAGACCGACCAGCCGATCAAGTGGGCGCTGCCCGGGCCGATGACCATGATCGACACCCTCGCCGACCGTCACTACGGGAGCCGGGAGGCTGGCGTGGGAGTTCGCGGCCATCCTCAACGAGGAGGCGAGGGCCCTCGAGGCGGCGGGGGTCGACGTGGTCCAGTTCGACGAGCCCGCCTTCAACGTGTTCTTCGACGACGTGCGGGACTGGGGCGTCGCCGCCCTGGAGCGGGCTGCCGAGGGGCTGCGCGTGGAGACCGCGGTGCACATCTGCTACGGCTACGGGATCACGGCGAACACCGACTGGAAGGCGACCCTCGGGTCGGAGTGGCGGCAGTACGAGGAGTCGTTCCCGCTCCTCGCCCGGTCCACGCTCGACATCGTCTCGCTGGAGTGCCGGAACTCGCACGTGCCGCTGGAGCTGCTCGAGCTCGTCCGCGGGAAGAAGGTCATGCTCGGCGCCATCGACGTGGCGAGCGCCGGGATCGAGACCCCGGAGGAGGTCGCCGACACTCTCCGCCGGGCCCTGCGGCACGTCGACGCGGAGCTGCTCATCCCGAGCACCAACTGCGGGATGGCCCCGTTGGCCCGGCCCGTCGCGCTGGGCAAGCTGAGCGCGCTGAGCGCGGGAGCGGCCCTCGTCCGCGAGGAGCTGGGGTCCTAGGCTGAGCGGCGCGTCCCGCACGCTGGAGTGCGCGGCGTCGACCCGAGGAGCACCATGAGCGCCGCACCGCACCCCGCCGACCGGCACGACCTCATCCGCGTGCGGGGTGCCCGCGAGAACAACCTCAAGGACGTCTCGCTCGACATCCCGAAGCGCCGCCTCACGGTGTTCACGGGCGTCTCGGGATCCGGCAAGTCGTCGCTCGTGTTCGGCACGATCGCGGCGGAGTCCAAGCGCATGATCGACGAGACGTACCCGGCCTTCGTGCAGGGCTTCATGCCCTCCCTCGCGCGGCCGGAGGTGGACCGCCTCGAGGGCCTGACGACGGCGATCATCGTCGACCAGGAGCGCCTGGGCGCGAACCCCCGCTCGACCGTCGGCACCGCGACCGACGTGAACGCCATGCTGCGCATCCTCTTCTCGCGTCTGGGCGACCCGCGCATCGGCTCGGCCAACGCGTTCTCCTTCAACGTGCCCAGCGTGCGCGTCCAGGGGTCGCTGACGGTCGAGGGGCGCCGCGACGCACCCGGTCGAGCAGGACCACACGATGCTCGGCGGCATGTGCCCGCGCTGCGAGGGACTCGGCCGCGTCAACGACATCGACCTGACGCAGATCCTCGACGACTCGAGGTCGCTGCTCGAGGGCGCGATCACCGTGCCGGGCTACACGGCCGACGGCTGGATGGTGAAGATCTTCGCCGCCTCCGGGTTCGTGCCCGGCGACGTGCCCATCCGCGACCTCACCGACCAGCAGCGGCGCGACTTCCTCTACAAGGAGCCGACCAAGGTCAAGGTCGACACGATGAACATGACCTACGAGGGTCTCGTGCCGCGGATCCAGAAGTCGATCCTGTCGAAGGACCGGGAGTCCATGCAGCCGCACATCCGCGCGTTCGTCGACCGCGCGGTGACGTTCCAGACGTGCCCCGACTGCGACGGCACGCGGCTCGCGGCGCCGGCGCGGTCCTCGAAGGTCGCGGGGATGTCGATCGCGGACGCCTGCAGCGTGCAGATCTCCGACCTCGCCGCCTGGGTGCGGGGGATCGACGAGCCGACGGTCGCGCCCCTCGTGCAGTCGCTCGCGCAGACGCTCGACTCGTTCGTGTCCATCGGCCTCGGGTACCTGTCGCTCGACCGGTCCTCGGGCTCGCTCAGCGGGGGCGAGGCCCAGCGCACCAAGCTCATCCGGCATCTCGGCTCGGCGCTCACCGACGTCACGTACGTCTTCGACGAGCCGACGATCGGCCTGCACCCGCACGACATCCAGCGCATGAACGACCTGCTGCTGCAGCTGCGCGACAAGGGCAACACGGTGCTGGTGGTCGAGCACAAGCCGGAGACGATCGCGATCGCCGACCACGTCGTCGACCTGGGGCCTGGCGCGGGCTCGCAGGGCGGGGAGATCCGGTTCGAGGGCACGGTCGAGGAGCTGCGCGCCAGCGGCACCCTCACGGGTCGGCACCTCGACGACCGGGCGGCGCTGAAGGACGCGGTGCGCGAGCGGACGGGCGTGCTCGAGGTGCGCGGTGCGTCGACCCACAACCTCAAGGCCGTGGACGTCGACGTGCCGCTCGGCGTGCTGACCGTGGTGACGGGCGTCGCCGGCTCCGGCAAGTCGTCGCTCATCCACGGCTCGGTGGCCGGGCGCGACGGCGTCGTGTCCATCGACCAGACGGCGATCCGCGGCTCCCGGCGATCCAACCCCGCCACGTACACGGGGCTGCTAGAGCCCGTCCGCAAGGCGTTCGCGAAGGCCAACGGGGTGAAGCCCGCGCTGTTCAGCGCGAACTCCGCCGGGGCGTGCCCCACGTGCAACGGCGCGGGCGTGATCTTCACCGACCTCGGACCCATGTCGACCGTGTCGACGACCTGCGAGGACTGCGGCGGCAAGCGCTTCATGGCCTCGGTGCTCGAGTACACGCTGGGAGGCAAGGACATCAGCGAGGTGCTCGCGCTGCCCATCGCCGAGGCGCGCGCGTACTTCGCGGACGGCGAGGCGAGGACGCCGGCGGCGGTGGCGATCCTGTCGCGCCTCGAGGACGTGGGGCTCGGGTACGTCACACTCGGCCAGCCGCTCACGACGCTGTCCGGCGGCGAGCGGCAGCGGCTGAAGCTCGCCGTGCAGATGGCCGAGAAGCAGGGCGGCGTGTACGTGCTCGACGAGCCGACCACCGGTCTGCACCTCGCCGACGTCGCGCAGCTGCTGGGCCTCCTGGACCGCCTCGTCGAGTCGGGGAAGACGGTGATCGTCATCGAGCACCACCAGGCGGTGATGGCGCACGCCGACTGGATCATCGACGTCGGGCCGGGTGCCGGTCACGACGGCGGCCGGATCGTGTTCGAGGGCACGCCGGCCGAGCTCGTCGCGTCGCGCTCGACGATCACGGGGGAGCACCTCGCGGCGTACGTCGGCGGGTGATCGGGCGCCCCGGAGGCGGGGTTCAGCCCTCCCCGAGGTCGACCGGCTCTCCCGTGTGGTAGTCGACGAGCGCCCCGGGGGACCCGAGCACGGGCCGGTCGAAGCGGCCCGTGAGGTACATCGGCGTCACGAGGTAGGACTCGCGGGCGCGCTCCGGTCGCGCCCAGCGCACGCCGTTGGCGATCACGCGCTGCACGTCCGGGTGGTGGTAGACGGGGTAGACCTCGTCGCCGGGGCTGAAGTAGAAGACGCGCCCGGTCGCCGCGCCGGTAGGTGATGCCGCTGCGGAACACCTCGCCACCGGAGAAGCTGCTGATGAAGATGAGCTCGTCGGGCTGGGGATGTCGAAGAACTCGCCGTACATCTCCTGGCCGGGGATCTGGATGGGCTGCGACACGCCCTCGGTGATGGGGTGCCGCGGCGCCACCGTCCACACCAGCTCGCTGTCGCCGTCGTTCCGCCAGCGCAGGCTGCACGTGGTGCCCATGAGCCGGCGGAAGATCCTGGAGTGGTGCCCGGAGTGCAGCACGATGATGCCCATCCCCTCGAGCACGTGCCGCTGGATCCGGTCGACGACCTCGTCCGACACCTCCTCGTGGGCGGTGTGGCCCCACCAGAGGAGCACGTCGGTGCGGGCGAGCAGCTCCTCCGTCATGCCGTGCTCGGGGTCGTCGAGGACGCGCGTGGTGACGTCGGCGTCGGCCCCGAGGAGGGCGCGGATGCCGTCCGCGATGGTCGTGTGCATGCCGTCGGGGTAGATCTCCGCGACGACCGGCTTCACCTTCTCGTGCCGGAACTCGCCCCAGACGACGACGCGGATGGGGGCGGGGGCGCTCGTGGCGGTGTCGGTCATCGGGCGCCTCCTGACGCGGTCGGGGTCGTGGCGAGGGCAGATCCCAGGCCGGGGTGCGGATGCCGTCGGCCGCGCTCGTCCACGAGCGCAGCAGGTCGGCGACGTCGGCGCTGCGCTCATCGGCGATCGCCTGGGCGAGCGCGTCCTCGAGCAGGTCGGCGATGACGACGCGCTCGCCTCCCCGCTCGCTGCTGCGGATCGCGCCCTCCACCATGGCGAGGCTCATCACGTTGAGACGCACCTCGCTCTGCGGGGTGGTGCCGGTGCGGAGGGATCCGACGAACTCCTCGAGCGAGGCCGCGATCCCCTCGGGCGCGTCGAGCACGTCGAACCGCGAGCCCGGCACGTCGAGCCCGACGACGTCGTCGCCGTCCCAGTGCGCGGCGCCGTGCTCGCCGTAGGCCCGCCAGTCGGCGTTCCACGACGTCGGCATGCCCGGGGTGCAACGGCTCCCGACGTACGCGAAGCGGGCGCCGGACGCGAGCTCGAAGTCGGCGGTGGCGGCCGCGTCGCCCGCGTACCAGCTCCACGGCGGGTTCCACGAGCTGCAGCGCACGGCGACGGGCTCCTCGCCCGTCGCGTACCGCAGCTGGTCGAAGTGGTGGATGGACATGTCGATGAGGAGCGGATGCGCCATCTGCTCGCGGAAGCCGGGCTCGTGGTCCTCGTGCAGGAACTGCGCGTGCACGACCGCGAGCGGCCCCAGCCTGCGCGACCGCCTCGCGGAACGCCACGAGGTGGTTGAAGTACCGGCGCGACTGGCTCACCATCAGGAGCCCGCCGGTGATGTCGGCGAGGGCGACCTGGCGGAGGGCCTCCGCGACGGTCGGCGCGAGCGGCTTCTCGCAGAGCACGGGGAGGCCCGCGCGGAGCGCCTGCTCGTTCACGACCCGGTGCGCCTGCGGCACGGTCACGTTCACCACGGCCCGGGCGCCGGAGCGCTCGGCGACCTCCGCCACGGACGCGCCGACGGCGACTCCCTCGAGCCCGGCCTCGCGCACGGCGGCCTCCGCGAGCGGCACGTCGAGGTCGACGACCCCGGCGGGCGCCGCGTGCGGGCTGTCGGCGAGCATGCGGATCCACGCGCCGCCCATGGCGCCGGCGCCCACCACCACGACGGGCAGGCGCCCGTCGTGGTCGGCGGGCGAGGGAGCCGGGTGCTGTCGGAGGTCGGTCATGGTGGTCATCCCTTCACCGTCGACGCGCGGCGGACGCCGCACGGGGAGGGCGGCGCCGGTCAGCCGTCGGCCGGCCCGGTCGTGCCCGATGGAGACGTCGGAGCGGCTATCGCGATCGCGGACCGTGCGGGAGGGCCTGCGTCACGCCGTTCTCGCGCGGCGTCGCAGGGGCCTGGTCCCCGCGGGCGGCGAGGGCCGCGATCCACCGTGGACGTCCCATGGCGATGCCCCTCTCCGCGCCCCGGCCGGCGGCTGCCCTGCCACGTGGATCCGGGGGATCGCTGCGTCGATGTTAGGACATGCCGACATATGGCGTCAACGACACGGGTTCAGGCCGGCGGCTACTCCCCGGGTGCCCCTGCCGGGCGCTCCCGCCCCGGGCTCCGGGACGAGATGCAGGCCCGCGGCCGTGTCGGCCGTGCGCATGAGCGCCTCGGCCCACACGCGGTCGATGACGGATGCGTCCTCGGCGAAGTGGAACTCCACCGGGACGCCCGGGTGGATCCAGACGGTCCGGCGCCCGCCGCCCTCGGAGCCCGGGTTCCGCCAGGAGAACGCGAAGCCCTCCCGTCGGCGCAGCTTGGCGACGATGACGAGCTGCAGGTGGGCGAGTGCGCGGTCGTCGACGTTGACGCGGGTCGAGGCGCCGTAGACCAGGCGGCCCATCGCCGGTCCCGCCTAGGCGCCGGTCGCGCGGATCGCCCGGTCGACCGCACCGGACGGGAGGGAGGTCGCTTCGGCGCCGCGCTGATTGTTCATGCACAAGACGTTACGGGGATCTCGACATGGTGTCCGCGGGGTTGACACGGGGCTGTGGCGTCTGTGAGCGGCTGACACGCTCCGGCGCCGGACGGCCACCCGGGAACCGAGGGCGGCCGCCCGTGCGTGAGCCTCAGTCGCGCGGGGCCGCCGCCGTCTCGGCCTGGATCGTCGTCGGCGTGGGCGGCTCCGCATGGGCGCCGTGCCCGCCGTCGGCCGGCAGGCCGTCCGGGAGCGCATCCGCCGTCGCCGGGTCCGCGGCGCCCGGGTGCGTGCGCTCCAGCGCCGCGCCCTCGATGTCCACGTCCGGCAGGATCCGGTCGAGCCAGCGCGGCAGCCACCAGGCCGAGCGGCCGAGCAGGTGCATGAGCGCGGGCATCAGCAGCATGCGCACCACGAACGCGTCGAGCAGCACGCCGAACGCGAGCCCGAAGCCGATGGATCGGATGATGGTCGACTCGGAGAAGATGAACCCGCCGAACACCGACACCATGATGAGCGCCGCCGCGGTCACGACCGCGCGGCCGGCCCGGAAGCCCTGCACCACCGCGAGCCGGGCGGACGCGCCGTGCACGTACGCCTCCCGCATGCCCGAGGCCAGGAAGAGCTGGTAGTCCATCGCGAGGCCGAACAGGATCCCGACGAGGATCACCGGCAGGAAGCTCAGGATCGGCCCCGGGCTCTCCAGCCCGATGAGGCTCGCGCCCCAGCCGAACTGGAACACCGCGACGATGAGGCCGTAGGTCGCGAAGAGCGACAGCACGAACCCGCCCGTCGCGATCAGCGGCAGGAGGATCGAGCGGAACACCACGATCAGGATCAGCAGCGACAGGCCGACGACCACCAGCAGGTAGAGCGGCAGCACCGCGGCCAGCGCCTCGGAGATGTCGATGTTGGTGGCGGCCTGGCCGGCGACGCCCAGCGAGATGCCCCCGTCGAGCTCGGGCAGCGCGCGGATGTCCTGCACCAGCTGCTCGGTGGACGCGCTGTTCGGGCCCTCCTCGGGCAGCACCTGGAACGCGAGCACCGTGTTGTCGTCCGTGTTCGCGACCGGGGCGACGGCGACCACGTCGTCGAGGTCGTGCAGGGTCTGCGCGACGTCGACCTGCGTGGCGAGGAGGTCGTCGTCGGCGAGGCCGGCGGGCACGTCGGCGACCACGAGCAGCGGGCCGTTCGCGCCCTCGCCGAACTCCTCGGCGACGGTGGAGAACGCGCGCTCGCTGGTGGATCCGGAGGGCTCGCTCGAGCCGTCCGGCAGGCCGAGCCGCAGCGAGAGGCTGGGGATCGCGATGACGAGCAGGGCGACGACCGTGCCGACGACGGTGAGCACCGCGCGGAGGTTCGACATGGGCGCCAGGGCCTTGGCCGCCTGGTGCGGGTGGCGCTCGTGGCCGACGGCGGCGCGGTCGCGCTTGCGCAGCACCCGGGTGCCGGCGAGGCCGAGGACCGCGGGCGTGAGCGTGATGGCGACGAGCACCGCGACGGCGACGCAGACGGCCCCGACCGTGCCCATAGAGCCCGAGGAACGGGACGCCCGTGACGTTGAGGGCGAGGAGCGCGACGATCACGGTGGATCCCGCGAAGACGACCGCGGTGCCCGAGGTGCCGGTCGCGAGGCCGATCGACTCGCGCACGCCGGTGCCCTGGAGCATCTGCTTGCGGTGCCGGTTCACGATGAAGAGGGAGTAGTCGATGCCGACCGCGAGGCCGAGCATGACGCCGAGCACCGGGGTCACCGACGCCATGTCGACGACGCCGGAGAACGCGAGCGACGCCGTGACGCCGACGCCCACGCCGACCACCGCGGTGACGATGGGGAGGGATGCGGCGATGACCGTGCCCAGCATGACGATGAGGACGATCGCCGCGAAGAGGAGGCCGACGACCTCGCCGATGCCGAAGATCTCGGGGACGCCCTGCGCCAGGTCGGTCGCGAAGTCGACGCTGGTGCCGGCCACGGGCGCGTCCTGGAAGTGCGCGATGGCCTCCTCCTTGGTCTCCTCGGAGAGCTCGAGGCGCGGATCCGTGAAGGAGATGTTGACGATCGCGGTGGAACCGTCCTCCGAGACCACGCCGATGCCGTCCGTGAGGCCGAGCAGCGTGCGGCCGAGCTCGGCCTGCTCGGCGCCGGAGTCGAGCTGCGCCCTCGACGCGTCGACCGTGGCCTGCTGCTCCTGGAGCGCGGCGGTCTGCTGGTCGAGCTGGGCCTGCTGCGCGTCGAGCGGGGCGAGCTGCGCCGCCGGCGCTCCCGCCGCCTCGGCCTGCTGGCGGGCGGCGGTGAGCTGCTGCTGGCCAGCCTCGAGCTGCGCCCTGCCGGCGTCGAGCTGCTGCTGCGCGGCGTCGAGCTGGGCGCGCCCCGCGGTGATCTGGTCGTCGCCGGACGCGAGCTGCGCGGCCTGGTCGGCGCGCTGCTGCGTGACGGCGAAGGGATCCACCACCGAGGCGACGCCCGGCAGGTCGCCCGCGCTCGTCGCGAGGGCGGAGATGTCCTGCTGCTGCTCGGGCGTGAACGCCTGGCCGTCCTCGGTGCGGTAGACGACCGTGCCGGTGCCGCCCGCGGTGTCGGGCAGCGTCTCGGCGAGCTCGTCGGTGACCGCGCCGGACGCGGTGCCCGGGATGTCGAAGCTGTTGCCGAGGGTGCCCGCGAAGGCGAGGAACGAGCCGACGCCGATGCCGAGGATCACCACCCAGGAGACGATGACGAGCCACGCGCGACGCGCAGCCAGCGAGCCGAGCCGGAACAGCAGTGATGCCATGGGATCTCCTTCAGACGCCTCGACGATACGCTACGTCTCGTCTAGTTTTCTGGAGCTACCCTGTGCAGGTGAACGAGCACCGAACCGGACGGGTCCGCAGCGAGGCGGCCCGCGAGGCGATCCTGGGCGCCACCGTGCGCCTCATCCACGCGCGCGGCTACGACCACCTCACGATGGAGGGCGTCGCCCGCGAGGCCGGCGTCGGCAAGCAGACCATCTACCGGTGGTGGCCGTCCCGCGGCGCGCTCATCGCGGAGTGCCTGACCGAGGGGCGGCTGATCCCGGTCGACTTCGACGTGCCCGACACGGGCGACCTGCACGCCGACATCGAGCGCTGGCTCACCGGCGTGCTCGCCGTGCTCGACGCGCCCACGGGCGGGCCGCTCCTCCGCTCGCTGATCGCGGCCGCCGCGGAGGACGCGGCCGTCGGCGACCGCCTGAGCGCCAGCCTCGGCGTGGACCGCGGCCTGTCGGAGCGCCTGGCCGCGGGCATCCGCGCGGGCCAGCTGCCGGCTGACGCCCCCGTCCGCGAGCTGGGCCTCGCGATCCTCGGCCTCATCGTGCTCCGCGGCCTCGGCCGCGAGGGCGACCACGCGGACAGCGTGAGCCGGCTGGTGCGGTTCGTGCTGGGGGCGCGGGGCGCCTAGCGACCTGGGCCGGCCGGCGGGCGTCGACTACCATCGACGGATGACGACGGACCGGCTGCGAGGGCTCGCCGAGTCGCTGAGCGGCGAGGGGCCCGCCGCCGCCCTGCGCATCGTCGCGGAGCTCCGGGGCGAGCTCGCGCGTACGGAGGCGGGCCTCGTGCGTAGTGCCCGGCAGGCCGGCCTGTCCTGGGAGGCCATCGCGGAGTGCCTCGGCGTGAGCAAGCAGGCGGTCCACCGCAGGTACGGCAAGCAGTAGCGGCGCGCCCGGGCGCTGCTAGCCGGGGCGTCAACACTCGTCGACTCGAGGAGCGAGTGCCGATACGGTCGGGCGAGGGAGGTCGTCAACAGGTGTTGACGACCCGCACGCTCGCCGGCACGCTCGGCGCCGACGGAGGGGATCACGCCATGCGCAGCGACTGGACCGGGACGCGGAGCTGCGCGAGGCGGCGGGTCGGGCGCACCGCACGTCCTGGCCGGCAGCGGTGGCGGTCGCCTCCCCGCGGCGGGTGCTCGTCGCCACGGCGCGCGCGGACCGGCGGAGCGCCTTCGAGATCGGCTCGATCTCCAAGGTCGTCACGGGCATGCTCTACGCCGACGCGGTGCGCCGCGGCGTCGTCGCGCCGACCACGGTGCTGGGGGAGCTGCTCCCGCTCACCGCCCACGGGGAGGTCGCCTCCGTGACCCTGGCGAGCCTGGCCGTCCACGCCTCCGGCCTCCCGCGCCTGGCGCCGGGGATGCACGTGCTCCGCCGCAGCGTCGCCTCCTCCCTGCGGGGGGCGAACCCGTACGGCGACTCGCTCGCGGAGCTCCTCGAGCAGACGCGGGGCGTGCGGCTGGGCCCGCGACGCCCGCGGTACTCGAACCTCGGGTTCCAGCTGCTCGGTCACGGGCTGGCGAGCGCCGAGGGACGCGACTACGGGCGGCTCGTGCGCGACCGGTTCGGCGACGGGTTCTCCACGCCCGCGCGCGCGGAGGAGATCGATGCGGCCGACCTGCGGGGATCCTCGCGGACCGGCCGCCCGGTGGAGGCGTGGGTCGGGGAGGCCGTGGCGCCCGCCGGCGGCATCCGGGCCGGCGTCGACACGATGGGCGCCTTCCTCCGCTCCCTCCTCGACGGATCGGCTCCCGGCCTCGCCGCGCTCGATCCGGTCGCGGGCCTGTCGCCCCGGGTGCGGATCGGTGCCGCCTGGATCACGCTGGAGCACCGCGGCCGCACGATCACGTGGCACAACGGCATGACCGGCGGGTTCGCGAGCTGGATCGGTGTCGACCGCGAGGCCGGAGTCGGGGCGGTCGTGCTCTCGGCGCGGCAGCAGGCGGTCGACCGGGCCGGCTTCCGTCTGCTCGGCGACGCGGTGGCGGGCGGCATCGACCTGTCCTAGGCTCGGATTACAACGTTGTAATCGGAGGCGGCATGTACCGGATCGACCTTGCACGAGCTCGGAACCGCTGGCTCCTCGCCATCCTGGGCGGGTTCGCGCTGGGCGGCTTCACGCTGTCGAGCTGGGCCGCCCGGCTCCCGTCCATCCGCGCGGGGCTCGACCTGGGGGATGCGGAGCTCGGGTTCGTCCTGCTGGCGACGACCGCGGGATCCGGCGCGGGCCTCCTCGCGTCGCGCCTGCTGCTCGGCGGCGGGGGAGCCCGGCGGTCGTTGGCCGTCGCGGCCCTCGCGATGGCCGCGGGCGTCGGCGTCGTGGGGGTGGGCGTGGCGGTCGGGAGCGTCCCGGTCCTCCTGGTCGGGTTCGCGATCGCGGGGGCGGGGTCGGCGCCACCGACGTGCTCATCAACATCGACGGCGCCGTCATCGAGCGGCTGTCGCGCCGCACCCTCATGCCGCTCATGCACGCGGCCTGGCCGGCCGGCGCGGTCGTCGGCGCCGGGGTCGGCGCGGGATGCGCGGCGCTCGGGATCACCGCCGAGGCCCAGTTGATCGCGCAGGCCGTGGTCATCGCGGTCGCCGGGCTCGTGCTGGTGCGGGCGGTGCCGGCCGGCAGCCGCGGGACCCGTCGCGCGCGGCGACGACGCGGCCAGGCGCGGACGCGGCGGGCCCCGCACGTGGACGCGCGCCTGCTGGCGATCGGCGTCGTCATGCTCGCCGCGGAGTTCGGCGAGGGGGCCGCGAACGGCTGGATCAGCGTCGCCGTCCGCGACGCGATGGGCCGTCCGGAGGCGTTCGCCGCCGCCGCGATCGGCATCTACGCTGCAGCGCAGGTGGTGGTGCGGGTCGCTGCCGGCCCCCTCGTGGACCGCTTCGGCCGGGCCGCGATGATCCGCTGGACCTCCGCCCTCGGCCTCGCGGGCGTCGTCCTGTTCGTCCTCGACCTCGGCACGGTGCCCCTGGTGATCGGCGTGGTGCTCTGGTCGGTCGGCGTCTCGATGGGCTTCCCGCTCGGCATGTCCGCCGCGGCGGAGGGCGACGACCCGACCGCCCGCGTCACGCTCGTCGCGAGCGTCGGCTACGTCGCGAGCTTCATCGGCCCGCCGCTCATCGGCCTGCTGGCCCAGGGATTCGGGCTCCTGCCCGCGCTGTGGCCCGTCGCCGTGCTGTTCCTCGTGGCGGTGCTCCTGGCCCCGTCCTTCGCGCCGCGGCGCCGGGGCCCGGATCCCGTGGCTGCCGCGACGGCGTGAGGCCGCGGGCCCGTCGCGCTCACCGGTACGCGTAGAACCCCTCGCCCGACTCCACGCCGAGCTTGCCCTGGTCGAAGGTAGCTCGCCGTCGAGGTGCGCGGCCCACGCCTGGGCGCCCGGGTCGTCGCTCGCGGCGGAGATCGCGTAGGCGGTGCGGAGGCCGACGACGTCGTAGATCTGGAACGGGCCGAGGGGCGCGCCGGTGGCGATGCGCCACGTGGTGTCGACCGTGGCGGGATCCGCCACCCCCTTCAGCACGAGGGCCGCGGCGGCCTCGAGCAGCGGCACGAGGAGCGAGTTGAGCACGTAGCCCGGCTGCTCCTTCCTCAGCGGGATCGGCACCATCCCGATCTCCCTCCGCGAACGCGACGACCCGGTCGAAGACCTCGGGCGACGTGCGCTCGGTCCCCATGATCTCGGCGGTGTTCTGCACCCACACGTGGTTCGCGAAGTGCAGCGCGAGGAAGCGGTCGGGCCGGCCGGTGGAGTCGGCGATCGCGCTCGGCAGGAGGGTCGAGGAGTTCGTCGCGAAGACCGTGCGCGCCGGCGCTGCGTCCGCGATGCGGCGGTACACGTCCTGCTTGAGCTCCAGGCGCTCCGGCACCGCCTCGATGACGAGGTCGGCATCGGCGACGGACGCCGCCAGGTCGCTGGTGAGCGCGATCCCCGCGGCGGGCGGCCTCCGTGGCCGCGGCGCGGTGATCCTCGCCCGCGTCGGCGACGAACTGCGCGACGATCGCGTCCAGCCGGCCGCGCGCCGCCTTCGAGCGCGGCGTCGTCCACGTCGTTGAGCAGCGCACGGCCTTGCCGTGGTTCGCGGCCTGGAACGCGATCTGCGCCCCCAGCACCCCGGCTCCGAGCACGGTGACCTTCTCGAATGCGGGCATGGGGGCTCCTCCGTCGTCGGGCGCGGCCCGGCGGATCCGCGGGCGTCCCCTCCAGCGAAGCACCCGGCACCGCGCCCGACGCGGTCCGTGCGCCAGGGCGGACTCCCCGACCGTCATCCGTCGTGCCCGGTCCCGTCGGCGAGCCGGTCCAGCGGCAGGCGGGCCTCCTCGCGCCACGAGGGCCCGTGCCGAGCACGGGCCCTCCGGAGGATCACGCGGTCATCGGCGAGCCGATGTCCGGCGGTGGGTCATCGCCTGACGGTGATGGAGTCGAGCTCCGCGAATCCCGTGCCACCGGCGTAGTTCGGCGAGCCCTTCGCCAGGCGGATCACGTTGTACCCGGCGCGCAGCGTGACCGACGACGCAGCCGAGTCCTGGAACCGCCCCCAACCACCGGTCGGTGCGTACGACACGTTCGCGAAGGCGCTGCCGTTGACGGCCAGGCCCTGCGTCGATGTGGCGCTCCCGCCGTTCGCGTAGCGGCGTGTCAGGGAGTAGGTCCCGGCCGTGGGCACCTCGACGATGAAGTCGACGAAGCTGTTCGAGCGCCCGTCGCCCAGGCCGTCGATGCGTCCGACGTAGCCGCCGTTGGAGGCGCCGCTCGAGCTGAGGCGCTGCGCGTTGACGACCGTGGCGTTCTCGGCCTCGTAGACCTGCTGGTAGGAGGTGGTCGGTCCCGTCGAGGGCGTGACGACGACCTGGTAGGCGCCGAGGTAGTCCTGGTCGCGGATCGGCACGGTCACCGCTCCGTTCACGATCGGCACGGTCGTGGAGGACAGCCGCGTGGAGCGTCGACGTTCGTCATGCGGCCGGACCGAGGTGTGTAGTTGACCGTGACGGTCGCATTCGCCCCGAAGCCCGCGAGTCCCTTCACCTGCACGCTGTTGTCGCCGAAGGTGCCGCCGAGGGCGACGTTGACGATCTTGCGCGTGGAGTCGTAGGAGGCGAAGCCGTCGAGGTCGCCGGACGGGGTGACGGCGAGCATGTTGCCCGCCATCTCGCCGTACCACTTGTAGAGCCAGTACGACCCGGTGGGACGGTCGTTCCAGACCAGGCCGCCCACGGTGCCGGACGCGTACCAGTACGCGCGCTCGGCGTCGTTGATGCCCGTGCGCTCGAACTGGGCGATGTAGTGCGCGGCGACGCTGGGAGTGTCGACCTGCGACGGCGAGCCGTACTCGTTGATCGAGATGGGGCGCGGGCTGATGCCCAGCGAGCGCTCGATGGCCCGGTAGTCCGCGACGTGCTCGTCGACCGAGTTGTAGGTCTCGTCCTCCAGCTCGTGCCAGACGACGACGTCGGGCAGGGTGCCGTCGGCCTTCGCGCGGGCCATGAAGTCGCGCATGAGGTCCGGGTAGTAGCGGCTGTAGCTCGGGCCGACGATCGGGGTCGTCGTGTCCTGCAGCTTCACCTGGCGGTAGGTGCGGGTCCAGCCGTCGAGGAACGGCCCCGCCTTGGCGGTGTCCCAGGTGCCGTCGGGCTCGTTCCACAGCTCCCAGCCGTTGATGTTGGTGGTGCCGCGGGCATCGACGCGGGCCTTCACCATGGTGTCGATCTTCTGCGTCCAGTCCGCCCAGCTGATCCAGCGGTAGGGGAAGTTCGGGTACACGTCGGGCATCCGGGCGTAGGACTGGGCGCCGTCGCGGGTGAAGGCGGGCGCGGTCTTCAGGATGTCCCCGGTGGGGACCGTGGCGCCGTTGCCGAGCTGCTGCACACCCGGGGCCGGCTGCGTGTGCTGCTTGAGGCGGAGCGGCGTGAGCAGCCCGGGCGCCGGATCGGTGTCGGACGCGACGGCGTACAGGCCGCCTGCCCCGACGTGCGTCACCGGTCGGATGGGTGCCGCGGCGTCGACGACCAGTTGGTTGTCCGCCGCGAACGCGGGCGAGACCGGACCGGTGATCATTCCCCCGGCCAGCGCTGCCGCTGTCGCCACCCCCAGCAATGCGTATCGCTTCTTCATCGGTGCTCCCTTGCACTCGGATCCGGCCGTCCATGGCCTCATCTCCTGATGAGCCGCCATCGGCCGCATTCACAACATACGACGTGGAAATGTTTTCCGAAAGCGGTTTCTGCATATTGTCCGGAAATGGTTGAGAATGCGATGGCGATTCACGCCGAATAGCCCTCCGGGTGTCGCCGGTGGGCTATTCGAGGTCTATTCGAATTAGTTTCGGGAAATGGATGGGATCATCGATCCGGACATTCCACCGGAGCGATGATGCAGGGCCTGCAGCGCTGCGGGAACGGCTGCCGCCATCGCCTCGTGCTCCGCGGGCGGCCGCTCCCGCCAGTAGCGGCCCGCGGTCCTCCTCGGCTCAGCCCGCGGTCGGCAGCCACACCCGCATGGTCGACGGGCCGCGGTTGGCCCAGCTCGCGTAGGGCACCAGGGCGACCTCGTCGAGCGGCTCCTGCACCTGGTCCCGGGACCCGTAGGGCCACCCGTCGGCGTCCGGTCGGATCCGCTCGGCGTGGACGGCGGCTCCGGTGGCCGTGGTGCGCGGGGGTCGGGTCGTGTCGACGGCGACGTCGTTGACGCTCCCTGCGGGAGGTCCGTCGACTCGAGCACGAGCACCAGGGGGCCGCGTTCGACGGCGACCTGGCCGCGGACGGCGTCGATCCGGGGATCCGGAGCCACCCAGCGCGCCTCGATCGGGAACTCCATCGACATCTCGTCCCCGGGACGGAACCGGCCGCGGACCTTCGTCATGCGTCCTTCGTGCCGGGTGCCGCCGGTCTCGCCGGGGAGGGCGATCCGCGCGGAGCCCGCCCACGCGGGGATGCGCATCGTGAGGTCGACGGACGGCCGGTGTCCGTGCGCCAGGTGATCGTGACATCGCCGGCCAACGGGTACCCGCTCCGCACCGACAGGGCGATGGGGGTGCCGTCGTCGAGGGTGGTGTCGATGTCGTAGTCCCCGTACTGATGGAGCTGGACCCCGGCGGCCGTGCGGGTGGCGAAGGAGAGCTCGACGCTCGCGAGCGTGCGCGCCACGTTCGTGGGGCAGCAGGAGACCTCGAACCAGGGCGCGCGGAGGCTGGCCAGGGCGCGCGCGTTCAGCTCGTCCTCGTCGGGGGCGACCCCGTCGGTCCGCTGGTGGAGCGTGTTCGTGTAGTAGAAGGCCCGGCCGTCCTCGCGGGGCGACGCCATGACGTTGTTGAGCAGGGTGCGCTCGATGAGGTCCGCGTAGCGGGGGTCGCCGTCCTGCAGGAGCAGTCGCCAGGACAGCATGTTCGAGGCGATGCCGGCGCAGGTCTCCGAGTAGGCGCGGTCCGGCGGCAGCTCGAAGTCGGCGCCGTAGGCCTCGTCCTGGTGGTGGGAGCCCATGCCGCCGGTGATGTACGTCCGGCGGGCGACGGTGTTCTCCCACTGGGTGCGCACGGCGTCGACGAGCTCGTCGTCGCCCGTGTCGACGGCGACGTCGAGGGCGCCGGCGGCCAGGTAGAGCGCACGGACGGCGTGGCCCCGGAGGACGTGGGCGTCGCGCACGGGCACGTCGTCCTGGAAGTACTCCTGCCCGTACTCGATGGGCGCCAGCAGGCCGTGGCCGCGGCGTTCGACGAAGAGGCGGGCGAGCTCGATCCAGCGCGGTTCGTCGAGGGCTCGACCGAGCTCGGCCAGGGCGACCTCGACCTCGGGGTGCCCGCACACGGCGACGCGGCCGTCGGGGCCGAAGGCCTCCCACAGGTGCTCGGCGAGCCGGCCGGCCACGTCGACGAGGGCGTCTCCGGCTCCGGTACGGGCGGCGGCGACGGCGGCCTGGATGAGGTGCCCCGCGCAGTACAGCTCGTGCCCCCATTCGAGGTCGCTGTAGCGGGGGCGCTGCCAGGGGCGGCCGAAGGCGGTGTGGAGGTACCCGTCGTCGTCCTGCGCGGCGGCGACGCGGGCCACGAGCCGTGCGTAGCGCTCGGCGAGATGCTCGTCGTGGGTGCGGCCGAGCTCCCAGGCCATGGCCTCGAGGAGCTTGTAGACCTCGGAGTCGACGAACTCGATCCCGGAGTGCTCCCACTCGGCGGTGTCGGATGCGGCGCGGTCGAAGTTGCCGGTCCAGCCGATCCGCTCCATCCAGTCCTCGCAGTGCTGGAGGATGACGTCGGCGTTGAGCCTCTGCTTCTCGCCCCAGTAGCCGCCGGTGAGGCGGATCTCGGTGGCGTCGAGCGGGGTGAGCCTCGCGTGGCGGGGGGCGACGGGGCCGCCGAGGGTCGGGGTGCGGGTGTGGACGGTCGTCACAGGGATCCTCCTGGGTGGGTGGTGGTCATGGTGCGTCAGTCCTTCACGGCGCCGGCGGTGACACCGGCGGCGACGTAGCGCTGGGCCACCACGAGGAGGACGGTCGCGGGGATGGAGGCGACGACGGCGGTGGCCATGATCGAGTTCCACTCCTGGTTGTTGTTGCCGATGTAGCGGTAGATGCCGAGGGTGATGGTCTGCGCCGTGCCGCCGCTGTTGAGGGTGGAGGAGAAGACGAAGTCGGACGACGCCCAGAGGAACGCGAACAGGCCCACCGTGACGGCGGAGTTGCGGCTGACCGGCAGCACGATGGACGTGAAGGTGCGCCAGGAGCCCGCGCCGTCGAGCTTCGCGGCGCTCATGAGCTCGTCGGGGATGCCGCGCATGAACGCGGTGAAGATGAGCACGCCGAAGGGGACCGCGAGCGTGGAGTCCGCGATGACGAGGCCCCACCACTCGTTGAGGATGCCGAGGTTCAGGTAGATGGCGTAGAAGCCCATCGCCATGATGACCTGCGGGATCATCTGGGCGACGATCATCACGAAGCTCAGCGCACCTCCGCCCTTGGGTCGCAGCTTCGCGAGGGAGTACGCCGCCGGGGCCGCGAGGGCGATCGTGACGACGACGGTGCCGATGCCCACGAGCAGGCTCGTGCCGAGGTAGGGGAGCTGATCGGCGACGACCGCCTGGTAGCCGTCGAGCGTCGGCGCCGAGGGGAACCAGGAGGGCGGGCTCTGGCGCATCTGCGCGGTGGGGGTGAGGGAGACGTTCACCATCCAGTAGATGGGGAACAGCATGATCGCGGTGAGCACGACGCCGATGGCGGTGGTGCCCAGGTGCCGCTTCGGCCGCCGGGTCGCCCCGTGGCGACGGGCCGCGGGCCCGGTGCCGGCGCTGCGTGCTCCGGCCGGTCGGGGGCGGGTCAGGGTGCTCATGACGCGTCCTGCTTCCTCTGCACGCGCAGGTAGACGAAGCCGCAGACCAGGGCCATGACGATCAGCAGGTTGCCGACGGCCGCAGCCGGTCCGAAGGAGGGGAGGGTGGAGCCGAAGCCGAGCTGGTACGACCAGATGGCGAAGGTCGTGGAGGCGTCTCCTGGCCCGCCGCGGGTCATGATCCAGATGATGTCGAACACCTTCAGCGTGTAGACGAGGCCCAGCAGGATCGTGATCGCGGACACCGGGCGCAGCAGCGGGAACGTGATGCGCCAGAACACCTGCCAGGCGTTCGCGCCGTCGAGGCTCGCGGCCTCGTAGACGTCGCCGGAGATGTTCTGCAGCCCGCTGTAGAGGATCACGAGGTTGAACGGGATGCCGATCCAGATGTTCGCGATGATCACGCTGGTCAGCGCCCACTGGGGCGAGGTGAGCCAGTTGACCGGCGATCCGCCGGCGGTGCCGATGACGGAGTTGATCACGCCGCTGTCGCTGTTCATCATCCACGACCAGGTCGAGGCGCTGACGATGAGCGGCAGCAGCCACGGCACGAGGAACAGCGCCCGCAGGGTCGCCGAGAGCGGGAACCTCTGGAAGAAGAAGACCGCCAGCGCCATGCCGATCGTGAACTGGAACGCGATGGAGACCCCGGTGAACAGGAGCGTGTTGACCAGCGCCGGACCGAAGGTGGGGCTGGCGAACACGGCGGTGAAGTTGTCGAGGCCGATGAACGGGCGCTGCCGTCGACGAAGGAGCGGATCGTGTAGTCGTGCGTCGAGAGGTCGACGTTGCGGACCAGCGGCCACACGTAGAAGACGCCGAGGTAGGCGACGACGGGGGCGAGGAACGCCCACGCCACGGCCTGGCCGGCGTCCAGGCGCGTGCGTCGTCGAGGTGCGGTCTCGGGGAGCGGGACGGGGCGCCCGGGAGGTCCGACGAGCCGGCCTCCGGTCGCTCCATCGTGTGCGTGCTCATGGTTCTCCTGTTCGTGGTGGTGCGTGGCCCTGCATCGCAAGGAGGGGAGGGGGCCGCGTGAGCTGCGGCGGCCCCCCTCGGGTCGTGCTACTGCGTGAGGGCGGCGGCGGCCTTCTGGGCCTCCTGCAGCGCGGACTCCGGGTCGGCTCCGCCGCTGAGGCTGTTCTGCACGGCCTTCCACATCTGCTCGGAGATCTTCGGGTAGTCCGTGCCGAGGTCGTCGCTCGTGCGGCCCTTCGCGTCGGAGACCGCGGTCACCCACGGCTCGAGGTCGGGATCCGCGGCGACCTGCTCGGCCTGCGCGTCGGTGGTGGGGGCCACGTACGACAGCGTCGTGTCGGTGGCGACGAGGTTCTCCTCGTGCTCGCGAGGCAGGCCTGGATCTTCGCGCTGACCTCGTAGCGGGCGTCGTCGCTCTGGACCGGGACCGTCAGGAACTCGCCACCGGTCGGCGCGGGAGCCGCGCCGCCGTCCTTCGCGGGGATCGAGATGATGCCGTAGTCGATGCCGGACTCCTTGACACCGGCGAGCTGCCACGTGCCGTTCTCGCCGAACGCGAAGTCCCCGGTGAGGAACTCCTGCCAGCTCGTCGTCTGCGTGTTGCCGATGACCGAGTTCGGGGCGTAGCCCTTCTCGACCCAGTCGGTCCAGAGCGTCAGCGCGGAGACGGCGTCGTCGGAGTCGAGCTCGGTGAGGTCGGCGCCGGAGCCCCAGTACCAGGGCAGGAACTGGAAGCTGCCCTCCTCGGTGCCGATGCCGGAGAACGTGATGCCCTTCTTGCCCGAGGCGGTCACCTTCTCGAGCGCCGCGGTGAGGCTGTCCCAGTCGGTGATGGACGCGGGGTCGACGCCGGCCGCGTCGAGGACCGCCGCGTTGTAGTAGAGGGCGAGGGTGTTGGCGCCGATGGGGACGCCGTAGGTCTTCCCGTCCAGCTGGCCGGCGGCGAGGATGTTCTCCTCGATGCTGCTGGTGTCGGCGCCGGTCTGCTCGGTGTCGGTCAGAAGGCCGCCCTCGGCGAGGGTCGACACCACGGGGTTGTCGACGAGCAGCAGGTCGGGGCTGTTGCCCTGCTGGCCGGCGAGCAGGGCCTTGCTGGTGAGGTCCGACGTGTCGTAGCCGGTGCGCTCGACGGTCACGCCGGCGTCCGTGCCGCACTGCTGGACGAGCTTCACCCAGTCGGACGACTCGTCGAACTGGGGGTACGGGTCCCAGAAGGTGTAGGTGCCGGACGCGGCGTCCGGCGAGTCGCCGGATCCGCCGGCGCAACCGGTGAGCGCCGCGGTCGCGGCGAATCCGATGACGGTGACGAGTGCTGCCTTGCGGCGGAAGGACGAGTGCACGGGGTTCCTCTCAGGTGGTGCAGGTCTCGCAGAGAGGCACGCGTGGTCGCGCTTCTCGCCGTCGAGAAAGGATGGTGGGCGCTTGTCGGCTCGGACCGAAAGTGCTTTCGGGTTGAAAGCTATGTCGCCGTCCCTTGCTTGTCAACACCGTGATGAACTATTTTCGGACGGTGACGTACAGCGGCAATCGGAGTGGGGTGTCCGTGGCGACCCTGGCGGACGTGGCCAAGATGGCGGGGGTCTCCATCGCCACCGCCTCGAAGGCGCTGAACGGTCGCGCGCAGGTGGCCGAGAGCACCCGGCGACGCGTGCAGGAGGCGGCGTCCGCCCTGTCCTTCACGCCGAACTTCTTCGCGCGTGCCCTGAACTCCGCCCGCACCGGCACCATCGGCATGGTCACCAGCGACCTCGACAACCGCTTCGTGCTGCCGATACTGCTCGGCGCCGAGGACGCGTTCGGCTCCGGGTCGCTGTCGGTGCTCCTCGCGGACGCCCGCGACGACGCCCTCCGCGAGCAGCTGCAGATCGACTCCCTGCTCACCCGTCGGGTGGACGGCCTGCTCATCGTGGGACGGACCACCAACCCCCGGCCGCCGGCCGCCGTCCCCGGCGACGTGCCCGTCGTCTACGTCTACGCGCCGTCCACCGGGGAGGGCGACGTCTCCTTCACTCCCGACAACGTGCAGGCGGGAGCGGAGGCGGCTCGACACCTCCTCGCGCAGGGTCGCCGCCACCTCGCGCTCGTCAACGGGGAGTCCTCCTACGCCGCCGCGCGCCGCGACCGCGCCGAGGGCGTCGCCACCACCGTGCGGGAGGCGGGGCTCGAGCTCGTCGGCGGCGACGCCCTGTACGGGCAGTGGGGCGAGGCGTGGGGACGGGACTGCGCGCGCCTGCTCGTCCGCGGATCCGACCCGGTGGGGACGCGATCATCGCCGGCAGCGACCACATCGCGCGAGGGGTCCTCGACACGCTGCGGGACGAGGGGCTCCGCGTCCCGGAGGACGTGGCGGTGATGGGCTTCGACAACTGGGATCTGCTCGTGACCGAGTCGCGGCCTCCGCTCACCAGCATCGACATGGAGCTCGAGCAGCTCGGCCGGACCGCCGCGCAGCACCTCGTCGACGCCATCGACGGGACGGCTGCGGCGGGGGTGTTCCCCCAGCCGATCCGCGTCGAGGGAAGGGCGTCCACCTCACGCCCGACGGACCCCGCATGACGCACGGCGCGACATCGGCCCTGGGGGCGTCCGTCCTCCTGCCGGGAAGCGGCTGCCGCCGCTCGGCCGCTGCCGCCAGTCGTGCACGGTCCCGTCGGCGAGCCGGTTGAACGGCAGGTAGGCCTTCTCGTAGGGGTACTTGCCGGCTTCGTCGACGTCGAGCTCGACGCCGATGCCGGGGGCCCCTGCTCGCCTGGGTGCAGGAACCCGTCCGACCAGGTGAACGACTGCTGGAAGACGCGGTCGGTCGCCTCGCCGTGCTGCATGTACTCCTGGATGCCGAAGTTGTGGATCGCGAGCCCGAGGTGCATCGCGGCGGCCATGCCGACGGGGGAGATGTCGGTCGGTCCGTGCATGCCGGACTTGATCTGGTACTGCGCCGCGTAGTCGAGCACCTTCCTCAGGTGCGTGATCCCGCCGGTGTGCGTCACGGCGGAGCGCACGTAGTCGATGAGCTGCTCGCGGATGATCTGCTGGTAGTCCCACACCGTGTTGAAGATCTCGCCGATCGCGAGCGGCGTGGTCGTGTGCTGCCGCACGAGCCGGAGCGCCTCCGGGTTCTCGGCGGGCGTCACGTCCTCCAGCCAGAACAGGTCGTAGGGCTCGAGGCTCTTGCCGAGCTGCGCGGCCTGGATCGGCGTCATCCGGTGGCGCCCGTCGTGCAGCAGCGGCAGCTCGGGCCCGAACTCGTTCCGCACCGCCTCGAAGACGCCGGGGATGTGGCGCAGGTAGCTGCGGGTGTCCCAGTCCTCCTCGGCGGGCAGGGCGCCGCGCTGGGCGGGCTCGTGGTCGTAGCGCTTGCCCGCGTTGCCGTCGAAGGTCGCGTTGGAGGCGATGCCGTAGATGGACTTGAGGCCCGGCACGCCCGTCTGCACGCGGATCGCCTTGTAGCCCTGCTCCTGGTGCGCGCGCACGCTGTCGAACAGCTCCTCGTTCGACTTGCCGGACGCGTGGCCGTAGGCGAGGAGCCCGGTGCGGGAGGCGCCGCCGAGCAGCTGGTAGAGCGGCATGCCGGCGGCCTTGGCCTTGATGTCCCAGAGGGCGACGTCGACCGCGGCGATGGCCGCCATGGTCATACGGGCCCGCGTCGCCAGTAGGCGCTGCGGTAGAGGAACTGCCACGTGTCCTCGATCCGGGACGCGTCGCGCCCGATGAGCAGCGGCGCCACGTGCTCCTGCAGGTACGCGACCACGGCCAGCTCGCGCCCGTTCAGGGTCGCGTCGCCGAGGCCGGTGATGCCGTCCTCGGTGGTGAGCTTCAGGGTGACGAAGTTGCGGTCGGGGCTGGTGACGATGATCTCGGCGCTGAGGATGTCCATGCTCGAGTCTCCCCGGAGTGCGGGGTGCGCGTCCACGGTCGCGCCGGTCGCGCCGCCGCGCGATCGGTAGCCTGGCGACGACGGGGGCGATCGACGATGGTGAGGGATTCCGCATGAGCGACACTCCCGGGCGCGAGCCCGTGCGCACGACCGGACCCCGTCCGAGCGAGCAAGGGCCCGAGGGCGAGATCCGGCAGGACCGCTTCCTCGGCGACCGCGACCTCACCCGCTGGGTCACCCCGCTCGGGCGGCTGCTCGCGCGGCTCGTCGAGCGGATCACCCGCGCGCTCGGCCCGTACGCGGCGCTCGTGGTGACGCTCGCGGTGGGCCTCGCGCTCGCCGTGGGGCTCTCGGCGATCGCCGCGCAGGTCTACGACAACGTGACCGACGCCGACGGGGTCGCCGGCCTCGACAAGCCGCTCCTCGCCTTCATGATCGGCCTGCGCTCGCCGTGGCTGGACACGGCGGCGACCGCGTACACCGACATCGCGGGCGTCGTGATCATGCCCGCCATCGCGGTGGTGACGATGCTGTTCCTCGCGATCCGGCGCCGCTCGTGGACGCCGGTCATCCTCGTCGTCGCGGCTGGCGGCGGATCCCTCCTCCTCACCATCGCGGGCAAGCGCATCATCGGCCGCGCCCGCCCCAACCTCGCCGACGCGGTGCCGCCGTACGAGACGTCGCCGTCGTTCCCGAGCGGCCACACGCTGAACGCCGTGGCGATCGCCGGGATCCTCGCCTACCTGCTCCTCCTCCGCCAGCACCGCCGGGTGACGCGCGTGCTCTCGATCACGATCGCCGTGGTCTTCGCCGTGACCATCGGCATCTCCCGCGTGTACCTCGGCCACCACTGGTTCACCGACGTGCTCGCCGCCTTCTTCCTGAGCGGCGCGTGGCTGGCGCTGGTGATCACGGCGCACCGGCTGTACCTGACGGCGCGTCGGCCGGATCTGGTGGTGGCGGTCGCCGACCGCTGACCCGAGCGGCATGTGGGACGGTGGAGACATGGACGACAGGCACAGGTTCGAGGGCGACTCCGCGGCACGGCAGCGGCTGACCGGTGAGCCGTCCGCCCGTCAGGTGCTCGTGCTGACCGCGATGGCCGCGTTCCTGTCTGCCTCTGCGCTCGCGTTCGTCGAGCTCGACTTCGTCATGCGGATCGTCCTCATGGTGGTCGTGATGCTGGTGCTCGTGCTGATCGGCCGGGTCGTCATCCGCCGCATGAACCTCCGCCGGAACCGCTAGCCCGACGGCACGCGGTCGCTGCGTGGGACGCTTGCCGCATGGACCTCCCGGTGACGCGCGCGCTCACCATCCCCGCGGCGGAGCTGCGATGGCGGTTCTCCCGGTCGTCGGGGCCCGGCGGGCAGCACGTGAACACGTCCGACAGCCGCGTGCAGCTCACGTGGGACATCGCGGGGTCGCTCGTGCTGGGGACGCCCAGCGCGAGCGGATCCTCGAACGGCTCGGCCGGCGCCTGGTCGCGGGCACGATCACCGTGACGGTCTCCGAGGAGCGGTCCCAGCTGCGGAACCGCGTGGCCGCTCTCGACGCGCTCCGCGAGCTCGTGGCCGATGCGCTGGCCCCGCCCGCGGCGCAGCGGCGCCCGACGCGGCCGACCCGCGGATCCGAGAGGCGGCGTCAGGCCGCCAAGACGCAGCGGTCGGCCACGAAGCAGCAGCGCCGGCGCCCGATCGGCGACTGACGGCTGGGCCGGCGACCGGCGGAAAACGACCGCGGTCTCGCCGGTGCCGACCGCCGCGCGGGTCAGGCGGTCGCGCCCACCGTGGCGTCCGTGCGATCCCACCCGAGCTCCCGCCCGATCTCCTTCAGCGCGGCGAGCGAGCGCAGGTTGAAGTCCACGCCGAGCTGGTTGGGGATCGTGACGAGGAGGGTGTCGGCTGCGGAGATCGCCGCGGTCGGCCCCGAGTTCCTCGATGAGGCGCTCCGGGGTGCCGATGTAGGAGCGGCCGAAGCGCCACTTCTCGCCGCCGACCTGGCCGACCTGGTCCCGGCCCTCGAGTTGCGCGCGGATGCCGAAGAACGCCTCACTCGTCGTCCACGATGGGGATGATGCTGCGGCTCACGCTCACGCGCGGCTCCCAGGCGTGCCCTGCGGCGGCCCAGCCGTCGCGGAACAGCTGGATCTGCTCGGCCTGGAGCACGTCGAGCGGCACGCCGGTGTCCTCGGAGAGGAGCGTCGACGACATGAGGTTCATGCCCTGCTCGGCCGCCCACTGGCCGGTGGCGCGCGTGCCGGCGCCCCACCAGATCCGCTCGCGGAGGCCGGGCGACTGCGGCGTGATCGCGACGCGTCCCGTCGGCATGCCGCGCTGCGGGGCGGCGTCGGCTGAGCTCCTCGCCCTCGAGGGCGAGGAGGAACAGGCCCGTGTGGCGGCGGGCCATGTCGGCGTCGGTCTCTCCGTCGCGCGGCACGTAGCCGAACGACTCGTAGCCCGCCTCGACCTGCTCGGGCTGATCCGCGGCTGACGCCGAGTTGCACCCGGCGGTTGGAGATGAGGTCGGTCATGGCCGCCTCCTCCGCCATGTAGAGGGGGCTCTCGTAGCGCATGTCGACGACGCCGGTGCCGATCTCGATGCGGCTGGTGCGGCTCGCGATGGCCGCCAGCAGCGGGAACGGCGAGGCCTGCTGCGGCGCGAAGTGGTGCACGCGGAAGTACGCGCCGTCGATGCCGATCTCCTCGGCCGCGACCGCGAGGTCGATGGACTGCAGGAGCGAGTCCTGAGCGGTGCGCACGCGGGATCCCCGCACGTCCTGCCAGTGGTTGAACGACAGGAAGCCGATCTTGGTGCTCATGCCCGCTCCTCGGTGCTGGGGCGACGCCACCTGGATGGATGCGTCTGCATGGAAGTGGAACCCGCGCGGGGCCCGGCCCATTCCCGCCTCCCATCACCGGGATCCCGCGCTCCTCGGCCTGGACCCCGCGCCCCTCCCGGCCTACGCTCCCGACATGGAGCACCGCATCTTCCGCACGCCGTTCGCCGCGGTCTACCCGCACTACGTGGCGAAGGCCGAGCGGAAGGGCCGGACGCGCGCCGAGGTCGACGAGGCGATCACGTGGCTCACCGGCTTCGACGCCGCGGCGCTGCAGCATCACCTCGATGCGGAGACCACGTTCCAGGACTTCTTCGCCGCCGCACGCCGGAATCCGTCCGCCGACGAGGTGCGCGGCGTGATCTGCGGCGTCCGCATCGAGGAGATCGAGGACCCGCTGATGAAGGAGATCCGCATCCTCGACAAGCTGGTCGACGAGATCGCCCGCGGTCGGCCGATGGTGAAGGTGCTGCGCAGCTGACGCTTCATGCTCAGTAGTGATCACGCGCCTGCAGTACGACCACGTGGGCATCGGTCACGAGGTAGACGAGGCGGTTGGCCTCGTCGATGCGACGTGACCACGCACCGGACAGGATGTGCTTGAGCGGCTCGGGCTTGCCGGGGCCTGCGAAGGGGTCCCGCATGACGTCTCGGATCAGTGCGTTGATCCGCTTGAGCGTCTTGCGATCCTGGCCCTGCCAGTACGTGTAGTCCTCCCAGCCGTCGGCGTCGAAGGCGAGCCGGCGGGTCACTCCTCGATCAGCTCGTGCGTCTCGAACTCGCCGCGACGTGCGCGCTCGAGCGCGCCGAGCAGGCGCTGGGCGCCCTTGGCGTTGCGGAGCAGGTAGGCCGTCTCCGTGATCGCGTCGAAGTCGTCCTTGGAGATCAGCACGGCATTGCCGTGCTTCGAGACGACCTCCACGGGCGAATGGTCGTCGTTGACCTGCTGGATCAGGCCGAACAGATTCCGGCGAGCGTCGGATGCGGTGATGGCGGACATGTCGTGTCTCCTCCTAGTGGTACCAGAAAGCGTACCACTCACGCATGGATCAGGCGAGATCCTTCTCGGCGTCGTGCTTGAGTCGCTCGGCGTCCGCCAGCACACCAGTCGGCAGCACCGCGCTCGCGTGCAGCACCTCGATGCCGAGGAGGCGGCCGTCCGCGTCGAAGTCGAGGGCGACCTCGCCACGGTCGCCGGGTGTCGTGATCGAGTGGACCTGCGTCGCGGACTCGCCGTCGCCGATCGGGCCCGCGAGGTACAAGTAGGCGGCGTCCGCGGACGGGTCGTAGGTGAGGCGCATCAGGCGCCCGTCGCCATCAGTCGACGGAACGCGTCGAGCGTGTCGTGCAGCACGGCGGCGAGGTCGGTCTCGGGGCCGCTCTCGGTGAGCCAACGGCCGATGGAGACGCCGAAGACCGTGGCGGTCGCGTGGGCGACGAGCAGGGCGGTGAGCGGATCCGACCCGCGCTCCACGAAGCCCGCGCGCACTGCCTCCTGCATCGCGTGGACCTTGCGCAGCTCGCGCTCCTGCAGCCCGGCGTCGTCGCCGATGATGCGCTTGCGGGCGAGCATCGCGTCGCGTCCCTCGGCGAACTGCGAGGCGATGACCTCCTCGAAGCCGTCCGCGACGACCTGGAGCGGAGTGCGGTCGGCCGGAGCGCTGCGGATCATGCGGGTCACGAGGGCGGGGAGGTCGTCCTCCCCGGCGAACAGCACCTCGCGCTTGTCGGCGAAGTGGCGGAAGAACGTGCGCGTGGTGAGGCCGGCGCGCGCGGTGATCTCGGGCACCGTCGTCTCGGCGAAGCCCTGCTCGCCGAAGAGCTCGAGGGCGGCGGCGGCGAGCCGCTCGCGCGCATCGGGCTGCCATCTGCTCATGCGTCGATCCTGAGTGATGACATCTCGTGCCATCACTCGCTATGGTGATGACACGCGATGTCATCGGGCAGCGCGACGACCGATCGGAGAACTGCCGTGCCCACCGAATCCGCCGCCTGGCTCGCCTCGTCCGCCGCCGACCTCACCGTCGGCCCGGCACCGCGCACCGCACCGCGGGCGGGCGAGGTCGCGATCCGCGTCCGCGCCGTCGCGATCAACCCGCTCGACACCATGAAGCAGCACATGGGCGACCTCATGTACCGCTGGCTCCCGCACCCCGCCGTGCTCGGCGAGGACGTCGCGGGCGTCGTCGACGAGGTCGGCCCGGGCGTCACGCGCTTCGCCGTCGGCGACCGCGTCGTCGCGTACGCGGTGGGCATGGAGAAGGGGCGGCGGCACGCGCCGGAGGGCGGGTTCCAGTCGCGCACGATCGTCCGCACGGACCTCGCCGCCCCGATCCCGGACGCCGATGCGCTTCGAGGACGCCGCCGTCCTCCCGCTCGGCATCTCGACCGCCGCCTCCGGCCTGTTCGGTGCAGGTCAGCTGGCGCTCCGCCACCCCGACGCGAGCACCCCGCCCACGGGCGAGACCGTGGTGGTCTGGGGCGGATCCACGAGCGTCGGCGTCAACGCGATCCAGCTCGCGGTCGCGGCCGGCTACGACGTGGTCACGACGGCGTCGCCGCGCAACCACGAGCTGGTGCTCGCCCTGGGCGCGGGTCGGGCGTTCGACTACCGGAGCCCGACGGCGGTGCGGGACATCACGCGGCACCTGGCGGGGCGCCGGGTCGCGGGCGTGCTGGCCATCGGCACCGGATGCGGCGACCCGGCCGTGCGCATCGCCGCCGCCACGGGCGCGACGCGCGTGAGCATGGCGAGCCCGCCCGTCGCGTTCGACACCCTGCCGCGCGGCGGGCGCATCGGCCTGCCGCTCGTGCGCCTCGGGATCCGCATGGGCACCGCCACCCCGGCCCTGATGCTGCGGGCGCGCGTCCACGGGATCCGCGCGACCTTCATCTGGGGCAGCGCCCTCATGCACGACGGGGTCGGCCCGATGCTCTGGGAGCGGTTCCTCCCGGCGGCCCTCGCCGAGGGGCGGTACGTCGCCGCGCCCGAGGCCGAGGTGGTCGGCACGGGGCTCGCGGCGATCCAGCCCGCGATGGACCTCCTGCGCGCCGGCGTCTCCGCGCGGAAGCTCGTCGTCTCGCTGGACGACCGCGCGTGACCCGCGCGGCTAGCGTGGGGGGCACCGACACCGAGGAGCACCCGCATGAGCCGCATCACCGTCGACCAGCTCGCCGCCCTGGACGCGCCCGTCCTCATCGACGTGCGCGAGCCCGACGAGTACGCCGCGGGGCACGCGCCCGGCGCCGTCAACCTGCCCATGTCGCAGCTCGACGCGCGCGCCGACGAGGTCCCGACGGACGCGCCCGTGCACGTGATCTGCCAGTCCGGCGGGCGCAGCGCGCGGGCGACCGAGGCGCTCGTCGCCCCGCGGGGTCGACGCGGTCGACGTCGAGGGCGGCACGAGCGCGTGGATCTCCGCCGGTCACCCGGTCGACCGCGCCTGAGCCTGGCGGCGTCCGCCGTCGCGTCCGTACGATCGGGGCATGCCCGCCGCCGCGCACGAGCTCCTGACCGTCCCTGACCGCGCGGCCTGGCGCGCCTGGCTCGACGCCGAGGAGGACGCGTCCGACGGCGTGTGGCTCGTGCTCGCGAAGAAGGGCACGACGGATCCGACCTCCCTCACCTACGCGGAGGCCCTCGACGAGGCGCTCTGCAGCGGGTGGATCGACGGGCAGACCGCGAGCATCGACGAGCGGGTGTTCCGCCGCCGGTTCACCCCGCGGCGGAAGGCGTCGCTCTGGTCGGAGCGCAACATCGGCCTGGTCGCCACGCTGACCGCGGAGGGGCGGATGCGTCCGGCGGGGATCCGTGAGGTGGAGCGCGCGCAGGCGGACGGCCGCTGGGAGCGCGCCTACGCGGGCCAGGCGTCGGCGTCCGAGCCGGAGGACCTGCTGGCCGCGCTCGCGGCGTCGCCCGACGCCGCGGCCACCTTCGCGACGCTGTCCAAGGTCAACCGCTACGCCGTGATCCACCGGGTGACCACTGCGCCGAGCGCCACCGTGCGGGCGAACCGCCTGGCGAAGCTCGTCGCGATGCTCGAGCGCGGCGAGTCGCCGCACCCGCAGTAGGGGAGCGGTTGCGGGCGCCCACTCGGCCGCGTGGGCGTCAGGTGCCCGAGAGCGTGACCGTCAGGACCCCGTCGCGCACCTCGACGGTCGTCCCGCGGTGATCGCGGACGCGGGGGAGGCCGGCGGTGGCGTCGCTCTCGTGGTCGCCGACGACGACCACGCGCATGCCCGCGGCGAGGCCCGCGCGGATGCCCGCCTCGGCGTCCTCGTAGACGATCGCGTCGGCGGGATCCACGCCCAGGCGCGACGCGGCCAGCAGGTAGCCGGACGGGTCGGGCTTGCCGGCCGTCACGTCGTCCGCCGACACCACGACGTCCGGCACGCGGATCCCGGCGCCCGCGAGGCGGGCCCGCGCGAGGTCGGGGCCGGCGCTCGTGACGAGGGCGTGGTTCGCCGCGGGCAGGGCGGCCACGAGGTCGCGCGCGCCCCGGATCTCGACGGTGGCGGGGCTGCCGTCGAGCTCGAGACGGTCGAGCTCGGCGAGGAGGGCCGGCACGTCGCTGCCGGCGGGCGCGAAGCGGGCGATGCTGTCGGCGGCGCGCACGCCGTGGATCCGCCGCATCAGCTCCGCGGGATCCTGCCCGAAGCGCACGGCGAGCCCGGTCCAGATCTCCTCCACGAGCGCGGTCGAGTCCACCAGCGTCCCGTCCATGTCGAGGAGGAGCGCGCGGGCGGTGAGCGTGACGGGTGCGGTCATGGGTCCATCCTCCAGGACGCGCGTCGGCCAGGATGGGGAGCGTCCGGCGATCCGGCGCGGGACGAGTGGAGGCGGCATGGGCTCGGGGGACGCGCACGAGGTCGAGGCCACGAAGGTGCGCACCCTGGCCGGCATCGCCTCCTTCACGCTGATGCTGGGGCTGCTCATCGTCGGGCTCGTGCCCGACCTGTCGGCCCTCGGCGGTCGAGGCGGCGGCGTCCCTGCCTGGTTCGGCGCCGGCCTCTTCGTCGTGCTGGGAATGGCGGGCCTCGGCTGGGCGGTGCTGCGCGCGATCCGGTTGCGGCGGCGAGCCCGTGGATGACGCCGTCGGGACGGCGCTCCTCGTCCTCCAGCTCGTGGGCATGGTCGCGATGGCCGTGACGGCCGTGCGGGTCCTGTCGTTCGGCATGGTCTCGCGCGAGCGGCCGCCGCGCCGCATCGTCATGCCGGGACTCGTCTGCGGCGGCGTCGGGCTCGTCGCCTTCGTGCTGCGCCTGTTCCTGGCCTGACCGGCGGATGCCCGGCGCCTCCGCGTCGTCGATCCAGTCGTGTGGACCGGGTCAGGCGGCGCGCACCGCGGCGTCGATGAGCACCTCGGCGGCGCGGCGGGCGTGGCGGGCGGGCTCCGCGGATCCGGAGATGGCGGCCGTGGTCTGCGCGCCCTCGGCGAGGATCGCCAGCTGGTCGGCGAGGTCCGCCGGGGCGCCGGCGTCGCGCACCAGGCCCGCGACGTATGCCTGGAACGACGCCTTGTGGCGACGCGCGAGGTCGGCGACGGCCGGGGAGACCGCGCCGAGCTCGCCGAACGCGTTGATGAAGCCGCAGCCGCGGAAGTCGTCCTCGTCGAACCAGTCGGCGAGGTAGTCGTAGACCGCCAGCAGGCGCTCGCGGGGAGCGGCGGCTCGGGCGACGCGGCCGGCGACGCCGTCGGTCCACATCGCGTGCCGGTGCTCGAGCACGGCCACGACGACGGCCTCCTTCGACGGGAACTCGGCGTAGATCCGCTTGAGCGAGACGCCGGACGCAGCCCGGAGGTCGTCCATGCCCACGGCGGTGATCCCGCGGCCGTAGTAGAGCCGGTCGGCCTCGGCGACGATGCGCTGCCGCACGTCGGGCGCGGGGCTCGTCGTCGGGGCGGGAGCGGGCGCCGGTGCGCTCGGCGCGTCCACCGTCGTGACCGCGCCGCCCGCCGATCGTCCATCTGCCATGCACCGATCCTACCTTGCGCGGAGAACGACCGTTCCCCTATGGTGGGCACACCGGAGAACGTTCGTTCTCCGCCTTCGTCTCATCGAGAGGACACCGCTCATGGCATTCGTGACCGTCGGCACCGAGAACAGCACCGACATCGACCTGTACTACGAGGACCACGGCACGGGCCGGCCGGTCGTGCTCATCCACGGCTACCCCCTCGACGGGGTCCTCCTGGGAGAAGCAGACGGCGGCGCTCCTCGACGCCGGCTACCGCGTCATCACCTACGACCGCCGCGGCTTCGGGCGCTCCAGCCGCCCCACCGTCGGCTACGACTACGACACCTTCGCCGCAGACCTGAAGACCCTGGTCGACACCCTCGACCTGCAGGACGCGGTGCTCGTCGGCTTCTCGATGGGCACCGGCGAGGTCGGCCGCTACCTCGGCGCCTACGGGTCCGAGCGCATCGGCAAGGCCGTGTTCCTCGGATCGCTCGAGCCCTACCTCCTGAAGACCGACGACAACCCCACCGGCGTGCCGCAGGAGGTCTTCGACGGCTTCCTCGCCGCGGTGCAGGACGACCGCTACTCGTTCTACACGGCCTTCTTCCAGAGCTTCTTCAACACCGACGAGAACCTCGGCTCGCGCCTCAGCCAGGAGGCGCTGACCGCCAACACCGCCCTCGCCTACGCCGCGTCGCCGCACGCCTCCGTCTGGGCGCAGCCGACCTGGCTCACCGACTTCCGCGCCGACATCCCCCGCATTGACGTGCCGACGCTGATCGTGCACGGCACGGCGGACAACGTGCTCCCGATCGACGCGACGGGCCGCCAGTTCGCCAAGGCGCTGCCGTCGGCCGAGTACGTCGAGCTCGAGGGCGCCCCGCACGGCATGCTCTGGACGCACGGCTCCGAGATCAACCAGCTCCTGCTCGACTTCCTCGCGAAGTAGCCGCTGGGCGTACGGCGGGCGGTCGACGCCTGCCGAGCCTGAAGAGGCCGGGATCCGCATGGATCCCGGCCTCTCTCCGTCTCCACGGCCGTGGCGCGCCTCCGCCACGGGTCGGGACCCCTCACGGCTGCCCGAGCGACCGGTGCGCCGGCTCCCCGTCCACGTAGCCTGGATCGATGACGGCACGGCAGACGAGGGCGGGCGGCGCCCGGGCGACCGCATCGCACCACGTCGTCATCGGCGCCGGGCTCGCGGGGGCGGCCACCGCATGGCAGCTCGCGAGCCGCGGCCACGAGGTCACCGTGCTCGAGCGCGACCGGCCGGCCAGCATGCTCGGCAGCTCGCACGGGTCCGCCCGCATCCTCCGCTACGCCTACGAGGACCCCTTCTACGTGCGCCTCGTGCGCGACGCCCGCGTCCTGTGGGACCGCCTCGAGCGCACCACGGGCGCGCGGCTCGTGACGCCGACCGGATCCGTCGACTCGGGTCTCGTGCGCCGACCCGCGGAGCTCGCGCGCGTGCTCGAGCGCGTCGGCATCGACCACGAGCTCCTCACCGCGCGCGCCGCCGAGGACCGCTGGCCGGAGATGGCGTTCGACTCCGACGTGCTCTGGCACCCGGCCGCCGGCGTCGTGGACGCCGAGGCCGCCGTGCGCACGATGCTCGACCTCGCCGTCGGCCACGGCGCCGTCGTGCACGAGGGCTGGACCGCCGCGTCGGTCGAGCGGGTCGGCGCGGGCCTCGCCGTGGTGTCCGACGACGGCCGGCGCGTCACGGGCGACAGCGTGGTGGTGGGCGCCGGCGGCTGGCTGCCCGACCTCCTCGGCGCGCTGCCGCTGCCCCGGGCCGCCCTCGACCGCGTGCCGCCGCTGCGCGTGCGCCAGGAGCAGGTGTTCCACTTCGCCTACATGGACGGCCCGCGCCCGGTGCCGACCTCCATCCACATGGACGAGCTGATGCAGGTCTACGCGCTGCCCGGCGGCCGGGACGTGGAGGGCCGCGGCCACAAGGTCGCCGAGTTCGACGGCGGGCGCGTGATCCCGTCGGCCGCGCACCAGGACGGCCACGTGGATCCCGCGAACCGCGCCCGCGTCGTCGACTGGGTGCGGCGGAACCTCCCGGGCGCGGAGCCCGTGCCCTACGCCGAGGCCACGTGCCTGTTCACGAGCACGCCGAGCGAGGACTTCGTGATCGACCGGGTCGAGGGGATCACCATCGTGTCGCCATGCTCCGGCACGGCGCCAAGTTCGCGCCGCTCATCGGCAGCCTCGCGGCCGACGCCGCGACCGGCGAGCGCGTCGAGCCGCGTTTCGCGCTCGCGCCCTGAGCCGGGCGGCCCGCCTCCGCCTCCGCTCCTGACCCGAGGTGATCCGGGTGGTGCGGTCGCGCCGACCCTCAGACCTTCGTGCGTCCCCGGCCGCCGGCGCGCGGGCGGTCGCGCTCCGGGCGGTCCGGCGACGGACCGGCGCCGTCCGTTCCGCTGCGGGCGGAGGCGCGCTGCCGTTCCGCCGCGAGCCGGCTCAGCTCGTCGCGCAGCTCGGCGACGCGGTCCTCTCGCCCCTCCTCGGGCACGGCGCCGGGCAGCAGCTGCGGTGCGAGCCGCGCGCGCACGATCTGCTCGAGCGCCGAGTCGCGCGCGATGACGAGCACCTCGCGGAGCGCGTCGGGGTCGCGGCTGAGCGCGCCGAGCCGCTCGACGATCTCCTCCGCGATCTCCGCGCGGAGGGTCAGTCCCGGCACGTCGCCCTCGCGGTAGTCGTCGGGTCGCTTCCCCTTGCCCTCGCGCAGCGCCGCGCGGTCGCGGGCCATGCGCAGCCGCTCCGCCTCGCCGCGCTTCTCGCCCGTCAGCTCGGCCAGCTCGCCGCGCAGCGCCTCGATGAGCGACTCCTCGTCGAAGGCGCGGCGCTCCCGCAGCGTGCGCAGGATGATCAGGTTCTCCATCTGGAGCCGGAGCGCGACGCCGACGAGCAGCAGGGACTCCTCGATCAGCACCTCCTTCTGCGCCGGATCCGCGGCGACGCGGGCGGCGACGGAGGGCGGCGGGGCGCCGGGCTTGGAGGGCTTCACGGGGCGGATGCGGGGCCGGGGCATGACGTCCTCCCGCTCCGCCCGCTCCACCGGCGAGGTGCTCCCAGGGTACGCGGATCCTCCGACGCGGGGGCGGGTCGCGCGTCAGGCCAAGCGCTGCCGGAGGAACGCGAGCGTGCCGAGCTCGTCGTCGATGCCGCCGCCCTCGTGGCCGCTGTACTCCCACTCGGCGATCTCCTTCTCGCCCGCGTACGCCTCGAACGCGCCGTAGACGGTGGAGGCCGGGCAGATGGCGTCCATGAACGCCACCGAGAAGCGCGCGGGCGCGGTGGCCCGACGGGAGAACGCGACGCCGTCGAAGTAGCGGAGCACCGCGTGCACGTCGTCGGCGCGGCCCCGGTACGTCTTCAGGTAGTCCGCGATCTCGCGGTAGGGGTAGGCGTCGGTCATGCGCGCGGCGCGTTCGATGTCGCAGAGGAACGGCACGTAGGCGGAGACGGCGGCGAGGTCGTCGCGGAGGCCGGCGACCGCGAGCGCCAGCCCGCCGCCCTGGCTGCCGCCCTGCACCGCGATGCGGGCGGGATCCACGACGTCGAGCGAGCGCGCCACGTCCACGGCGCGCACGGCGTCGGTGAAGAGGCGGCGGTAGTAGTAGGTCTCGCGCGAGCCGATCCCGCGGGTCATGAAGCCGGGGATCTGCGGTCCGGAGGCGTGGTCGTCGGCCGTGTCGCCGGTGCTCCACACGGAGCCCTGCCCGCGCGTGTCCATCTGGAGGTGCGCGTAGCCGGCGGCCACGTACATCAGCGACTCCTCGGCGCGTCCGCGCCCGCCGCCGTATCCGACGTAGGAGACCACGGTGGGCAGCGGGCCGGTCGCGCCGGCGGGGGTGCGGAGCCAGGCCCGCACGTCGGTGCCGCCGGATCCGGCGAAGGTCACGTCCTGCACGTCGACGAGGGCGAGGTCGGTCTCGACCGGCGTCCGCCGCACGTCGAGGTCGTGCTGCGCCGCCTCCGCGAGCGTGTCGGCCCAGAACGCGTCGAAGTCGTCGGGATCGACGTGGCTGCTGACGTGGGCGCGGGCGGCGTCGACGGGTTCGATGAGCATGGATCCTCCGGGGCGGTGCGATGGGCGGTCGGCGTCCCGCGAGCCCCGGTGGGCTGCGTCGCCTCGATCATCATGCCCGGAGGGCGGCGCCGGCTGCACGTCCGGCAGCGGCCCTTGACCGGCGCGCTGACCCGGGCGGCGTGTGGCGGCGGGCCGGATGCGGGGCGCCCTCAGCTCACGTGCACGTCCGGCCGCCGCGATCGCACGGGCTCGGCCCGGCGGAGCACCTCGCGCGTGACGGGCGCGACCTCGCCCGTGCCCGTGACCAGGAAGCGGAGGAGGTTGCCGACGGGCGAGCCCTCGGTCCACTCGAAGTAGACGCCGGGCTTCACGCCCGTGAGGTCGCGGACGGCGAGGAGCACCGCGGCGATCGTGTTGGGGACGTTGCCGCTCGTGACCTGGAGCACGCGGAAGCCGCAGCGCACGATGCCGCGCACCACGAGGTCCTCCTCGAACTCGGAGGAGTCGCCGGGCGTGACCTCGAGGAAGATCACCGGCGCACGCGCCGGGATGCCGCTGTCGCGCCGCTGGTCGCTGGCCTTCCGGCGGTACTCGGCGATGCGCTCGTCCTCGGTCAGGCGCTCGTCGGGCTCGTCCGGCTCGTGGGCGATGATGCTCACCGCGCCGTAGTCCTCGGCGTCCTCCATGACGAAGGCGCGCGCCCGCTCGTCCATGGTGAGCGAGGTGGCGCGCAGCTGGAAGGAGCGCTGCACGCGGCTGACGATGGACACCGCGAGGATCCCGAGGATGAACAGCGCGGCGATCCGCACGCCGTCCGGCCGCTCGATCACGTTGACGACCGTCGTGTACGCGAACACCGTGGCGATCGCGGCGAACCCGACCGTGCGCTTCCGCTGCCCGGCCTTCCGCGCGGACAGCGTCACCGCGACCGACGCGGAGGTGATGAGCACCAGCACGCCGGTCGCGTAGGCGCCGGCCTGCGCGTCGACGTCGGCCTGGAACACGAGGGTCACGATCACGGCGATGGCCGTGAACACGAGCACCAGCGGGCGGACCGCCGCCGCCCAGTGCGGCGCCATGCCGTAGCGGGGGAGGTAGCGCGGCACGATGTTGAGGAGGCCCGCCATCGCGGAGGCGCCCGCGAACCAGAGGATGCAGATGGTGCTGATGTCGTAGAGCGTGCCGAACCCGTCGCCGAGGAACCGGTGGGCGAGGTACGCGAGCGCCCGGCCGCTGGCCTTCCCGCCGTCCTGGAACTCGGCCTGCGGGATCAGCAGGGTCGTCACGAAGCTCGACGTGATGAGGAAGGCGCTCATGATGAGCGCCGCCGTCGCGAGCAGCCGCTTCGTGCCGTGGATGCGCTGCCGCGGCACCCCGTCGGCGTCGTCCTCGCCGCGCACCTGCGGCATGACGGCGACGCCCGTCTCGAAGCCGGAGAGGCCGAGCGCGAGCTTCGGGAAGACGATGAGCGCGATGCCCACCATGACGAGCGGGTTGCCGTGCTGGGCGGTGAGGGCCGCCCACCAGTCGTCGATGACGACCAGGTTCCCGGCGACGTGGAAGATCGAGACGACGATGACGATCGCGTTGAGCGTGAGGAACACGGCCACCAGCACGACGGCGATCGAGATCGCCTCGCGGAACCCGCGGAGGAACACGAACGCGAGCGCGGCGAGGAGCACGAGCGTCAGGAGCACCTCGTTGCCCGCGAACCACGACGGCGCGAACGGGTTCTCGACGGCGTGGGCGGTCGCGTCGGCCGCCGACAGCGTGATGGTGATGAGGAAGTCGGTCGCCGCGAAGCCCAGCAGCACGAGCACGAAGAGCTTGCCGCCCCACCAGGGGAGGAGGCGCTCCAGCATCGCGATGGAGCCCTCGCCGCGCGGGCTCTCGCGGGCGACGCGCCGGTACACGGGGAGCGCGCCGAGCAGCGTCAGGAGGATGAGGACGAGCGTCGCGAGCGGCGACAGGAGCCCGGCCGCGACGGCCGCGATGGCCGGCTGGTAGCCGAGGGTGGAGAAGTAGTCGACGCCGGTGAGGCACATGACCCGCCACCACGAGTGCGTCTTCCCGACCGTCTCGGCGTGCGGGCCGGGGTGCGCGCCGGACGCGCCGGGCAGGCCGTCGAGGAGCCAGGCGGTGATCCCGTCGCGCGCGCGACGCTGCTCGGGTGCGCGCAGCAGCTCGGGGGCGCTCACGCGCGGGCTCCCGGTGGCGCAGCGGAGCGGGGACGTCATCCGACCGTGATCCGGGCAGTGCACGGGGATCCTCCTGAGGCGGCGCCGGGACCCCGTCTCGCGGATGCGACGGTCGGGCCCGGCTGCATCGTCGCCTCATCGTGCCACCTCCGGCGGCGTGCGGCGTGCGCGTGCAGGCGGCGGTCAGGTGGGCGGGCGCTCCGCGGTCATCCGCCCGTCCGGGCGCGGGATGCCCAGAGCTGCGCGGCGAGCCCGACCACGATGAAGCCGGACATCAGCGCCCCCATCGCGGTCGCGGTGCCGCCGAGCGCGCCCGTCAGCGGCGTCGCCAGGCCCCCGAGGCCGAACTGCAGGCCGCCGACGAGCGCCGAGGCCGTGCCGGGGTGCCGGTGGCCGAGCGCCTGCGTGAGGGTGATCGAGCCCGGGATCACCCACCCCCAGCCCGCCGTGACGAGGGCGAGCGCCGGCCAGACCAGCGCGGGGCCCGTACCCGCGACCGCTCCGGCCAGCACGAGGATCGAGCCGGTCGCGCAGGTGACGAGGCCGATCGTGAAGAGGCGGTCCTCGTCGAAGCGCCCGATGAGGCGTCGGAACACGAGGGTCGACACGATCATGCAGGACGCGTTCGAGGCGAACACCACCGTGTAGAGGCCCTCGCCGAACCCGTACTGCTCCTGGAACACGAAGGAGGAGGCGGCGATGTAGGAGAAGAAGCCGATGGTCGCGGCGCAGCCGGTGACGAGGTACCAGCGGAAGCGGGGGATGCGCAGCAGCTCCGCCATGCGGCCGAGGACGGCCCGGGCGAGGTGCCGCCGGTGCCGGTGCGGACGAGCGTCTCCGGCAGCAGCCGGGCCGCGGCGACGGTGAGCACCAGACCGAGAGCGGCCAGCACGGTGAACGCCGCGCGCCAGGACCAGGACGTGAGCACGAGCCCGCCGACGAGCGGGGCGACGACCGGGCCGACGGAGTTGACGACGGCGAGGGTCGCGAACAGGCGGCTGCGGAGGGTGCCCGTGGCCGCGTCGCCCACCATGGCGCGGGCCGAGACCGCGGCGGCGGCACCGCCCAGGCCCTGCACGACGCGGGCGAGCACCAGGGTCGTCACGTCGGGCGCGAGGGCGCAGACGACGCTGGCGAGGGTGAAGAGGGCGGTGCCGGTGAGGAGGATCCGCCTCCGGCCCACGCCGTCGCTGATGGGCCCGACGACCAGCTGGCCGACGGCGAACGCCACGAGGAACGCGGTCAGCGTCAGCTGCACCGAGGCCGTGGAGGCGTCGAGGTCGGTGGCGATGGCCGGCAGGCCCGCGATGTAGAGGTCGGTCGCGAACGGCGAGATGCCGACGATGAGGGCGACGGTCAGGAGCGGTGCGCGGCGCGCGGTCCACGACGTCCGCGGGTCGGGATCGGGGCCGGATCCGGGTGTCGGGCGTCGTCGCTCATCCATCCCGACAGTAGCCCGGTCCGCTCGCGTCCTGCCGCCGTCGCGGGATGCGCCTAGCCTCGACGGAGGGCGCCGCGACGGCCGCCCCCACGCATCCACGAGGAAGAGGAACGCGCATGACGACCTGGCTGATCACGGGATGCTCCACGGGGCTCGGGCGCGCGTTCGCCGAGGAGGCGCTGTCGCGGGGCAACGACGTCGTCGTCACGGCGCGCGACGCCGCGAGCGTGCAGGACCTCGCCGACCGCTTCCCGGAGCACGCGCTCGCGCTCGACCTCGACGTGACCGACCCGGCGCAGGTGTCGCTCGCGGTGGATGAGGCGACCGCCCGGTTCGGCGGCGTCGACGTGCTCGTCAACAACGCCGGCTACGGCTACCGCGCGGCCGTCGAGGAGGGCGACGACGCCGACGTCGCGCGCCTCTTCGACACCCAGTTCCACGGCAGCGTCCGCATGATCAAGGCCGTGCTGCCCGGCATGCGGCAGCGTCGGAGCGGCACCATCGTGAACCTCTCGTCCATCGGGGCGGCCCGCACGGGCGCCGGATCCGGGGTACTACGGCGCGGTCAAGGCCGCGATCGAGCAGATGACCATGGCGCTGCGCACCGAGCTCGAGCCGCTCGGCATCGTCGCGACGGTGGTGGCCCCGGGCTCGTCCGCACCGACTTCTCCGGCCGCTCGCTCACGCAGTCCTCCACCGTGATCGACGACTACGCCGAGACCGCGGGCAAGCGCCGCAAGGAGGTCGACACCACCGACGGCACGCAGCCCAACGACCCCGCTCTCGGCGCGAAGGTGCTCGTGGACGCGGTCGAGGCCGGCGCGCCCTACTACCTGCTGCTCGGCGGCGACGCGATCGAGATCGTCACCGGCGCGCTCGACGACCTGCGGCGGGACATCGACGACTGGGCCGACGCCAGCCGGTCGACCGCGTACGACGCGGGCTGAGGCGCGCGGGGTCGGGCCTCCGCGGCCGGCCGCGTCCGTCGGACCGTCCTCGGCAGGACCGTCGGCCGCGGGCGCGGCCTTCCCGGTGACCATCGACGAGCGGATGACCTTCGCGAAGTAGAAGAGGCCGAGCACCAGGAACGGCAGCCCGACCACGCGGGCGTCCTCGAGGAGGAGCATCAGCACGGCGCCGGGCACCGCGAAGGCGATCGCGAGCGCGACGTCGTTGTCCGACGAGTCGTCGTCGTCCGCCGGGGCGGCGGGCCGGGTCGGCGCGTCGGGCACGTCCGGGGTGCCGGCGGTGGGGTCTGCGTCCTTCGGTTCCTGTGTCCCGTCCATGCCCTCCACGCTAGGCAGGGTGCGGGGTCGGGCGCGTCCGCCGGAGGGGGAGGGCTCGCGGTGGACGCGGCGCCCGCATCACGCGCGCCCCTCCAGCTCCAGCAGCGTCGTCTTGGCGGCGAGCCCGCCGATGTAGCCGCCGAGCGTCCCGTCGGAGCGGAGGACCCGGTGGCACGGGATCACGACCGGCAGAGGGTTGGTCGAGCACGCCGTGCCGACCGCGCGGGTCGCCGCCGGGCTGCCCGCGGTCTCCGCGACCTCGCGGTAGGTGCGCGTCGACCCGTACGGGATCTCCGGCAGCAGCCGCTGCACCCGGTCGCGGAAGCCCGACGACAGGCGGCGGTCGAGCGGCAGGTCGAACGTGCGGCGGCGGCCGGCGAAGTACTCGTCGAGCTCGCGGGCGGCCCGGTCGAGGCGCCTCGGGGCACGGAGGATCCGCGGGCCGAGCCGCCGGGCGAGGTCGCCGAGCACGGTGTCGTGGTCCTCACGGGAGTAGGCGACGCGGATCAGGCCGCGCTCCGTGGCGGCGAGCAGGAGCGGGCCGACGGGGGAGTCGATCGTGGTGAAGCCGACGTCGAGGGCGTCCGCGTCGTCGGCCGCGTCGGCGAGGCGCAGGCGGAGCGCCGCCAGGGCGGGAGCGGTGGGGGCGGCCTGCTCGAGCGAATCCGCGTCGAGGAAGGGGGCCTCGAGGAAGGGAGCATCGTGGGCGGGGTCGGTCACGGTCGTCCTCCTCGGGCGGGTGCGGGTGCGGGTGCGGCGGATGCGGATGCGGGGCCCTCCCGCTCGCCCGGCGGATCCGTCCCCATCGTGCGCCGCAGGCTCGCCACCCCGTCGGAGGCCGCACGTCGCGCCGCCTCCGGGGTGCCGCCGACGATCGCGGCGACCTCCGCGTAGGGCAGCCCGCCGAGGTAGCGGTACGCGACCGTCAGGCGCTGCCGCTCGGGCAGGCCCGCGACCGCGGACCACAGGTCGGGGTCGCCAGATCCCGGCACGCCGAGGTCGGAGATCTCCTCGGGCACGTCCTCCACCGGCAGGGCGCGACGGCCGCGGGCGCGGATCGCGTCGAGTGCCTTCCGGTGCGCGATGGTCACGAGCCAGGCGCGCACGTCGGCGCGCGGCCCCAGACCCGGGTACGCGACGAGCGCCGACAGGAACGTCTCCGACCAGGCGTCCTCGGCGTCCGCGTGCCCGCCGAGCACCGCCCGGCAGACGCGGAGCACCACGGCGCCGTGCTCGGTCACGACCCTGTCGAACGGCTGCATCATCTCCACACCGGGTAGACGCCGGGGCGGGGTGGTCCGTGAGGTCGGCGTGCGGATCAGTCTCGCGGATCCGGCGGCCGGCGCGCGCTCCCGGACGCGCGGCTTCGCCGGCGGACGGCCCTGCGCCCCGGAATGTCCTCCCTGCGGACGCGCCGTGCGTGCGCTCGCGGTCTCCGGTGCCCCGGCAGTGCGGGTCGTAGGGACTACCCGTGACCCTCCCCGGGGATGACGACCCGGGACGCGCGCGTGACGAGGATGGAGACGCGGCGTCCCCCGTCCGCGAACCGCTCCGTCCGGAGCGTCCCGTCGCCGGCTCGACCCCCTCGGGTCGGCGGCGGAGCCCGCGCGACAGATGAGGATCCGCATGGACAGCACCCTGAGCCCGGCCGCCCGCGACGACGAGGAGGCCCTGCCCGGCACCGCCCCGCGCGCCCTCCGCGTGTTCGTGGTCGACGAGGAGGCGCCCATCACGCAGCTGCTCTCGCTCGCGCTGCGGATGGAGGGCTGGGACGTGCGCGTCTTCGCGACCGGTCGCGGCGCGATCGCCGCCGCGGTGGACGACGCGCCCGAACGCGATCCTGCTCGACATGACGCTGCCCGACGTCTCCGGCGTGGAGGTCGTGGGCGAGCTCCGGCGCGCGGGCATCGCCACGCCCGTGCTCTTCCTCACCGGCCGCGACTCCCTCGAGGACCGGCTCGCGGCCTTCGGCGCCGGGGCCGACGACTACGTGACGAAGCCCTTCGGCCTCGAGGAGGTCGTCGAGACGCTGCGCGTGCTCTTCCGCCGGCGCGGGCTCGCCGCGGCGATGGTCACCGCGGGCGACCTCGTGCTCGACCCCGCCTCCGGCGAGGCGTGGCTGGCGGGCGTGCCGCTGGACCTGGATCCCATGGACCTCGTCGTCGTGCGCGCGCTGGCCGAGGAGCCGTCCCGGCGGCTCTCGCGTCGGGAGCTCGTGCACCGGCTGACGGACGCGGGCTTCGACCTCGTCGCGCCGCGCGCGCTCCTCGACCTGCCGTCGGTCACGGGCCGACGCGCCGGGCGCGACCAGGTGGTCCTGGTGGCCGTCGCGGGCGACGAGCTGGTGCTCGCGCCGGTCGTCTGACGTCGATCGGCCAGCGACCGTCCCGGTCGGCCACCCCAGTCCGGGGGTGTATCCCGCAGTGTCACCCCCGCAACTCCGGGGATCACGAGTCACACGCGTAGCACTGCGCCGGAGATTTCCCCAGGTGAGTAGCGGGAATCCCTACAGTCGGCGGTAGGGAGCAGATCCTCCCCGCCGCGTTCCCCGGACGAAGGAGCGCGTCCCCACTACCGCACGGACGCGGCACAGCCATGGCGCGGACGGCGGTCGGCACCACTGGAGATGTCATGACCCGTCCCACCCCCGCCGCATCCCGCGGCAGGTCGTTCCGCCGCGCCGCCGCCGGCGCCTGCCTCTCGGCGTCGCTCGTGATCCTGCCCCTCGCCATGGCGCCCGCCGCCCACGCCGAGACCGTCCCGGTGGACTCCGCTCCCGTCGCCGTGGAGGCACCCGCCGAGGCGCCCGTCGCGACCCCGACCCCCGAGGCGGAGGCGCCCGCGCCCGTCGACGAGGCGGCGCCGACGCCCGCCCCCACCGAGGTCCCCGAGGAGGGCGCGCCCGCGCCCGTCGTCGACGCGCCCGTCGAGTCGACGCCGGCCCCGACCCCCACGACCGGCACGCCCGCGCCCGGCACCCCGACCCTCGAGCCCACCGTTCCCGTCGTCGAGCTGCCCTTCACCTGGACCGCGCCCGACCGCGGCGTCGCCCTCCCCATCACCGAGGCCGTGCCGTTCGCCGGCACCGGCACCGCGGGCAGCATCGTGACGGCCAGCTACTTCAACGCGGTGGGCGTCAAGTCCATCGCGGGCATCGGCATCGTCGGGGCGGACGGCTCGTACGCGTTCCCCGCGAGCTTCACCGAGCTGCTCGAGGGCTCCCGGACCGCCAGCGTCACGCTCACGCAGGTCGGCCTCGACCTCACCGTCAAGGGCGAGATCCGCGGCCTGGTGCGCTTCACCGAGGCGCCCGTCGGCCCGTTCGTGCGCGCCGAGGCGTCGTTCTCGACCATCTCCCCGATCACCGTCACCGAGGCGACCAGCCTCCTCGGGGGCCTCAAGGTCTCCGCGACGGGCTACCTGCGCTACGAGGCCGTCGAGGTCACGGTCACCGCGCCCGACGGGCGCGTCATCGAGATCAGCGACGCGAACGCCGGTGTCGGCGTGGGCACGCGGTCGCTCGAGGACCTCGTGCGCGCCGACGTCGACGGCACCTTCGCGCAGCCGATCATCCTGTTCGGCGACGTCCAGCCGGGCGTCTACACCGTGTCCGTCGCCGGCCTGGAGTCGGGCCTCACGCAGGGCGGCACCGTCGAGCTGACCGGCGCGGACGCGGGCGGACCGGTCCTGCCGGGCGTGCCCACGCCGACCCCGGCGCCCACCGCGCCGTCGGTCGAGCCCGCGGGCATGCCGGCGAAGCCGATCCACAAGCCCGCCGCGCACCACGGCGACACGCTGCCCGTCACGGGCACCGACGGCGCCGCGGCCCTCGGCCTCGGCGGCCTCGGCGCGCTGCTCGCGCTCGCCGGCGCGGGCACGCTCGTCGCCCGTCGTCGCCTGCGCTCCGCGGAGTAGCGGCACCGCACCACCCGCACGACCGACGGCCGGATCCCCACGGGGTCCGGCCGTCGGTCGTGCGGCTGGGCGGGGGCGCGGCGGACGAGGACGGGTCGGCGCCTGTGCACGGACGGCGTCACGATCCGCGCCGGGCGGGCAGGATCATCCGGTCGCGGCGCGCCCGGTCGCCGCCCACCCACCCGACGTCGATCCACTCGAGGACGAACATGCCTGATCCCGTGCGCCTCCGCGCGCCCGCCCGCACCCTCCGCACGACCATCGCGCTCATGCTCACGGGGCTCTGCTGCCTCGGCGCGGGAATCGACCCCGCGTCCGCGTCGACGCAGCCGCGAGAGACGTCGGTCACCATCCAGTCGCGCATCCTCTCGACGGGCCATGCGGTGCGGTCTGTCCGGATCGGCACCGTGGGCCGTGCGACGGGCGCGCACTGCGTCGACCTGCCCGACCCGACGCCGCCGGAGTACGGATGGCGGCGCACCGACCGGCGCCTCTACCAGGACGTCTACGAGGTGGTCAGCTTCAGCGTGCCGGGCTGCAGGCTGGGGTTCGGCATGGCGGGGTCGCACGGGTACATCGACACCCGTCGCGGGGACCGGTGGACCGTGTACGGGGGCATCTCACCGAAGCGCAACGCCTGACGCGGTGGGCCGGGGAGCGCCGCCCGCCTGCCTCCCATCGCGGGACCGGAGGCCGTCGAACGCACCTGGTCCCCTCGGCCCCGCCTAGGGCAGCGTCGCGTACTGCACGGCGCAGGCCGCGCCCACGGCGAGCAAGGCCGGCGCGGCGAGCATCCCGCACCAGGAGCTCGGCGCCTGCTTCACGCGCGGCAGACGGAAGGCGGCGATGCCGACGAGGATGCACCAGGCGGCGATGAGCGCGAGGACGGGCTGCTGGAACACCCAGATCATGGGGATCCAGTGGATGCCGACGACGATCATGATGACGGGGGCGACGAGCTCGGGCAGTCCCCGGCGGACGAGCACGGCGGCGGCGATCCCGCCGGCGACGAGCTCCACGGCGACCATCGCGACGTAGACGGCGAACGGGGCCGAGTCGACCACGAGCGCGGTCGGGGTCTCCCAGTCGCGGATCGCGGCGGGCAGCGTGAGGCCCACCACGGCGACGCCGGCCAGCGCGAGCGCGCCGAGCACGATGCGCCAGGCGGTGCTCGGGGGCCGCTCCTGCGCCCAGCCGGCCCAGACGAACGTGGCCATGCCGAACACGGCGGCCATGAACGCGACGTCGCGCGGGAACTCCAGCGAGATCACGTCGTCCCCCTCCGGCCGGTCCCTCCACCCTAGGGCGGCGTCGGGCCGAGGGGGAGGGAGGCCGGTGGTGCGCCTTGTCAGGCCCAGCGGCGTGCCCGTAGGTTTGGGGCGGGCCGCAACGAATCACCCGACGCGGATCCGCAGAGCCAGAGCACGACCACGAGCCAGAGCACCAGCACGCCACCCGCACGCCGGAGACGAAGGAGTCCCATGTCCGACACGCAGCCCGCAGCGTCCGCCCCCGAGACCGGAGGCGCCCTCGGCGTCGCGATGATCGGGCACGGCTTCATGGGCGCCGCCCACTCGCAGGCCTGGCGCGTCGCCCCCGCGTTCTTCGACCTGCCGCTCGCGCCGCGCATGGTGTCCGTCGTCGGCCGCGACCGGGCCCGCACGCAGGAGTCCGCGGACCGCTGGGGCTGGGACCGCGCCGAGACCGACTGGCGCGCCGCCATCGAGCGCGACGACATCGACGTCGTCGACATCTGCTCGCCGGGCAGCACGCACGTGGAGGTCGCGGTCGCCGCCCTCGAGGCCGGCAAGCACGTGCTGTGCGAGAAGCCGCTCGCCAACACGGTGGAGGAGGCGGAGATCATGGCCGCGGCGGCCGAGAGGGCCGCCGCGAAGGGGATCCGCGCGATGGTGGGCTTCAGCTACCGCCGCGTCCCCGCGATCACCTTCGCCCGCGACCTCGTCGCCCAGGGCGCCATCGGTGAGCTCCGCCAGGTGCGTGCGCTCTACCTGCAGGACTGGCTGACCGACGCCGAGGCCCGATGACCTGGCGCCTCGACAAGGAGGCGGCCGGATCGGGCGCCCTCGGTGACATCGGCGCCCACATCGTCGACGCGGTGCAGTTCATCACCGGCGACCGGCTCGACGCGGTCAGCGGCCTGCTCCGCACGTTCGTCGAGGAGCGCCCGCTGCTCGCGGAGACGCGCGGCCTCGGCGGCGTCGCCTCGAGCGAGCGCGGCAGGGTGACCGTCGACGACGCGGCCTACTTCACGGGGAGGCTCTCCTCCGGCGCCCTCGCGAGCTTCGAGGCGACCCGCATGGCGACGGGCCGCAAGAACGCGCTGCGCCTGGAGTTCAGCGGATCCGACGGCGCGATCTCCTTCGACCTGGAGCGCCTCAACGAGATCGAGCTGTACGACGCGACCGCGCCCGCCGACCGGCTGGGCTTCCGCCGGATCCTCGTCACCGAGCCCGAGCACCCCTACACGGCCGCGTGGTGGCCCACCGGCCACGGCCTCGGCTACGAGCACGCGTTCAGCCACCAGGTGCGCGACCTCGTGCACGACATCGCCGAGGGCCGCGAGCCGCAGCCGTCGTTCGCCGACGGGCTCCGGGTGCAGCGCGTCCTCGACGCCGTGGAGCGCAGCTCGGCTGACGGCAGCGCGTGGACGACGGTCGACCCCGCCGGCGCCTGACCGTCGATCCCCTGCTCTAGCCTGGACCGGACGACCGGGAGGCGGACGGGTGCAGGCACGGCAGGAGCGGACGCTGCGCGCCGTGCTGTCCGCGCTGGTCTGCACGCTCGTCACGGCGACCGCGCACGCGGCGGCCGGCGGCGGGATCCCGCATCCGCTCGTCCTGGCCCTCGCGCTCGTGCTCGGTGTGGCCCTCTGCTCCGCGCTGGGCGGACGCCGCGTGACGCTGATCCACCTCGTCCTCGCGATCGGGGCGACGCAGGGCGTGCTGCACGCGGCCTTCACCTTCGGCGGGACGGCCCACGGCGCGTCCGCGTCCGCCTCCGCCGGCATGACCTCGGGCGCCGCGGCCGGCGGCCACGCCCACGCCGCGGCGGCCGACGCGACCCGCGCGCTCGCCGACCCCGGGGCGATGGCCGCGATGCCCGCGGGGCACGAGGGCGCCATGCTGCTCGCGCACGTGATCGCCGGGATCGTCAGCGTCTGCTCGCTCCGCGCCGGTGCCGACGCGGTGCGGAGGGTCGTGCGCGCCCTCGCCCTCGGGGTGGGCGCCGTCGTGTCCGGTGCCGTCGGCGCGCTCGTCGGGGCCGCGGTCGCGCTGGCCGCCGCCCTCGCCGCACCGGCCGCCGCGCCCCGACCCCGCCGGCTCGTCACGGACCCCCGGCCGGCGCGCCTCGCCTCGCTGCGCGCAGCGCGCATCCCCGACCGTCGCGGACCCCCGCGGCTCGCGCTCGCCGCCTGATCCCGCGCCCGCCGCGGCTCCCCGGAGCCCGGGGCGCGGTCCCGCGCCGCCGCGCACGACCGCCCTGCCGCCGCGCCTCCCGCGCGCTCCGGCCGGGGGCCGTCGTGCCGCCGCGCGCCTCCCGCACGCCCGGACACCGCACGGCCTCGCCGTGCCGCCCCCGAAGGACAGCCATGCCCGCACGAACCGATCCCCGTCCCGCCCGCTCCCTCTCCCGCTGCCGTCCCGGCCGCGCCGCCGCCGGCCGCCTCCTCGCGGGCGGCGCCGTCGGCCTCGCCCTCGCCGTGTCGGCGCCGCTCGCCGCCTCCGCGCACGTCGAGCTCGACGCGTCGTCGACCGCACCCGCCACCCTCAGCGTCCTGACCTTCGCGGTCGGGCACGGCTGCGAGGGATCCGCCACGACCGCGCTCGCCATCCGCTTCCCCGCCGGCGTGCAGGCCGTGAAGCCGACCCTCGCGCCCGGCTGGTCGGTCGCCGAGCAGGAGGCCGCCGAGGGCACGACCGTGACCTACACGGCCGACGCCCCGCTGCCCGACGCGCTGCGCGCGACCGTCCAGGTCGAGGCGCTCCTGCCGGTGGACGGCGCGGCGGGCGACGTCGTCGAGTTCCCCACCCTGCAGACGTGCGAGGTGGGATCCACCGACTGGTCCGAGGCCTCCACCGCGGGCACCGAGCCGGACCACCCGGCGCCCGCGATCACGCTCGCCGACGCGACCGCCGAAGCCGCCGATGGCGCCCCCTCCGCCGACGGCACCGCGGCGACGACCGCCCCCGCAGCTGCCCCGGTCGACCCGGTCGCGCGCCTCCTCGGCCTCGGCAGCCTCGTCGTGGGGGTCGTCGCCGTGATGCTCCTCACGCTCGGCATGCGCCGCCCCGAGCAGGGCGGCCGCCGATGACCGCCGTCGACGATCGCGCGGGCGTCGCGGATCCCGCTCCCGAGGCCCCCGCTCCCGTGCTCACCCGCCCGCAGCGCGGCTGGTTCCTCCCGCTGCTGCTGCGCCTGCACTTCCTGGCGGGCATCCTGGTGGGGCCCTTCATCCTCGTCGCGGCGCTGAGCGGCGCGGCCTACGCGCTCGCGCCGTCCGTCGAGCAGGTGGTCCACGCGGACGAGCTGCACGCCCCCGCGACGGGCAGCACCGTGCCGCTCGCGACGCAGATCGAGGCGGCGGAGGCCGTGGTCGGCGGATCGGGTGCGCTGGTCGCCGTGCGGCCCGCCCCGCGCCCGGCGACACGACGCGCGTCATGTTCACGGGAGACGGCCTCATCCCGAGCCAGACGCGCGCGGTCTTCGTCGACCCGGCCGACGCGTCGATCCGCGGCGACCTGCCCGTCTACGGCACGAGCGGATCCCTGCCGCTGCGCACCGCGATCAGCCACTTCCACCGCACCCTCGGGCTCGGCGACCCCGGCCGCCTGTACAGCGAGCTCGCCGCGAGCTGGCTCGGCATCGTGACGCTCGCGGGCCTCGGCCTGTGGGTGGCGCGCTGGCGCCGGGCGCCGCGCCGCCTCGACCTCGTGCGACCGGACCGGCACGCCACCGGCTACCGGCGGATCCTCTCGTGGCACGCGTCCACCGGCGTGTGGCTCGTGGCGGGGGCGCTGTTCCTCTCCGCCACGGGCATCACGTGGTCGCAGCTCGGCGGGCAGAACGTGACGGACCTCCGGGCGGCGCTGAGCTGGCAGACGCCCGCCCTCACGACCGCGACCGGGACCGCGACCGGCGGCGCTGCTTCCGCGGATCCGCACGCCGGCCACCATGCCACCCCCGTGCCGTCCGCACCCACCGCGGCGGACCCCGCGACCTTCGACGCGGTCCTCCGCGTCGCCCAGGGCGTGAACGTGGACACGGGCCTGCGGTCGAGATCAAGCCCCGCGGAGGCCGGGACGGCATGGACGGTGAGCGAGATCCAGCGCAGCTTCCCGACCGAGGTCGACCAGGTCGCCGTCGACGGCAGCACGCTCCAGGTGGTGGGCCGCACCGACTTCGCGGACTACCCGCTCCCCGCGAAGCTCGCGCGCTGGGGGATCGACACGCACCAGGGGACCATGTTCGGGCTGGCCAACCAGCTGCTCCTCGCGGTGACCGCGCTCGGCATCGCCGCCATGGTCGTCTTCGGGTACCTCATGTGGTGGAGGCGACGGCCCGGCGTCGCGCGTCCCGGCCGTCCCGCGCCGTCGGGCGCGCTCGTGCGCGCGCCGTGGTGGGGGCTCGCGGCCGTCGTCGCGGTCGGCGTCGGCGTGGGCCTCTTCCTGCCGCTCGTCGGGATCCCGCTGGTCGGCTTCGTGCTGCTCGACGCGCTCATCACCGCGGCACGGGCGCACCGGGCGATCTCGACCCGGCGCCCGCGGCCTGATCGCGGCCGGTCCCGGTCGTCCGCGCGTCAGCGGACGGCCGGCGCCGGCCCCGTCGACGCCGCCACGTGCAGCCGGCAGGGCAGGAGGGCGTGCGGCAGCTCCGTGGCCGTGCCGTCGAGGCGGGCGAGGAGCAGCTCGACCGCGAGCCGCCCGAGCTCGGGGCCGGGCGCGTCCATCGTGCTGAGGGCGGGCTCCACCAGCGCGCCCACCTCGGTGGACGTGGCCATCGACAGGATCGACACGTCCTCCGGCACGCGGCGCCCGGCGTCGTCGAGCCCGGAGATGAGGCCGCGCGCGGCCTGGTCGTTGAGGATCATGACCGCCGTGATCCCCGGATCCGCGGCCATCAGCTCGGCCGCCGCCCGGCGTCCGCCCACCGGCGTGGGGGCGCAGCGCACCACCGCGGCATCGAGCCCGCGCGCGGAGGTCTCCGCGCGGAAGGCCGCCTCGGTGCGCGTGGTGGGCCCGTAGCCGCGGAGCGGTCCGCTCTCCAGGTCCTCGACCATGAGGCCGAACCGGCGGTGCCCGAGCGACTGCAGGTGGTCGAGCCCCTCGGCGACGGTGCGCTCGAAGTCCATGTCGACGAAGGGCAGCTCGCGGGTGTCGGCGGTGCGCCCGATGGAGACGAACGGCACGTCGAGCGCGGCGAGCTCCCGGATGCGGGCGTCGTCCATGCGCACCTCCATCACGATGACGCCGTCGACGAGCCGCCCGCTGACCAGGTCGGACACGTCGTCGGGCGACGTGCCGGTGGGCCAGAGCACCAGGTGGTAGCCGAGCTCGGAGGCGCGCGTGGCCGCGTTCATGAAGATCTCGAGGGCGATGCGGCTGAGCCGCTGCACGTCGGCGGGGAAGAGCAGCGCGATGATGCGGGTGCGCTTGCTGGCGAGCGCGCGGGCCACGACGTTGTTGCGATAGCCGAGCTCCTGCATCGCCGCGGTGACGGCCCGGCGGGTGGGCTCGGACACGGCCTTGGTGCCGTTGACGACGAAGGAGACCGTGGCGATCGAGACCCCCGCGCGTGCGGCGACCTCGCGCATGGTCGGGATGGCGGCTCCTCGCGGTCGGGCGGCGCCCGGCGGGCGCGACCTCAGCGTATAGCGGGGACGGCCACGGGGAGCGGGACGACGGCCTCACGTCGGCGCGAGGTGCGGATCAGCACGAGCGTGATCGCGCACACCACCGCCGTGAGTCCGAGCACGTACGCGGCGACCATGCCGTACCCGCTGGGCGACGACGCCGGGTCGAGGAACCCGTACGGGTAGTAGGTGGCGGACCCGTGGACCTGGTCGCCCGTGACGGGCCCCCGGAGGAGCGTGACGAGCACCCACGCGAGCGGGAACGGGACCACGCGCCCGAGCGCACCGGCGCGGAGCGGTCGGCGGTCCGGCGCCACGAGCCAGTCGAGCAGCACGATGGCGGGGACGGCCACGTGCACGATCTGGTTGGCCCAGTCGAGCTCGAGCTCGGGCGGGCCGGGCTGGCCCCGGAGGAGCACGTTCCACACGATGCCCGTGATGAGGAGGTACACGGTGGTCGCGAGCCGCAGCGTGACCCATGCGGTGCTGGGATCGGCGACCCGGCCGCGCAGGAGGCGCACGCCGCCGACGACCAGGACGACCATGCCGAGGAGGTTCGACTCGATGGTGAAGAACAGGAGGAAGTCGAGCGACTTGCCGGCGATGCCGGTGACGCCGAGCCCCTGCCAGTAGGCGAGGTTGACGAGGTACTGGGCCACGACGCCCACGAGGGCGGCGACCGCGGTCGCGAGGCGGACGAGGGCGAGGAGGAGGATGCGCACGGGAGACGACGTTCCCATGCGCCCGTCCACTCGTGCGTCCCACTGTCCACGGGGACGGGTGCCCGCGTGCTCGGGTGCTTGGCGTCGCGGCGCGGGGTCCTGCCCGCGCCGGCTCCCGCGCGCGGTGGCTCGCGCAGGCGGCGGCCCCTGTCAGGCGCGGCCCGGTCCGGACGCGCGGCGGGCGTCCCGGGCCCGCCGGCACGCCTCCTCGACGCTCCGGGCGTGCGCATCCGGCGCGACCGCGGCCGCGAGGCGGGCCGCGGCGCGCGCGGGGGCGTCGAGCTGGCCCCGGTCCGCGGCGAGACGCAGGATCGTCGCGGCGAGCCCCTCCGCGTCCGGACCGTCCGCCGCCAGCGCGGCGTCGCCGAACTCGACGGCGAGGACAGGGTCGCTGACGATCACCGGCCGATGCTCCGCGAAGGCCTCCATCGCGATCATGGGCTGGTTGTCGAAGCCGTGGGAGGTGACCACGGCGGCGTGCGCCCCGCGGAGGAGCGCGGCGACCTCGGCGGTCGACAGGCGACCGTGCACCGTGACGCCGGGCGGGACGGCGGCCCGCGGGTGCCCGCCCGCGACGTCGAGGTGGACGGCGTCCGGCCCCCCGCGCTCGCCGACCAGGGCCACGGCCCGCAGCATCACGTCGAGCCGCTTCTCCGGCGCGAGCCGGGCCGCCCACACCAGCCGCAGCGCACGGGAGGCGGGGAGCGCGGCGGACGCCTCGCGCGCGGTGCAGCTGGTGTTCGACAGCACCTCGACGCCGCCGAGGCCCCGGCGCGGCGGAGCGCGGCGGCCTGGTGCGCGGACGGGGAGAGGACGACGTCCGCCTCGCGGCACGCGGCGAGCGTCATGCCCCGGAGGGCGCTGTCGAGGCGGCGCGGGGAGAGTCGCACGCGCGGGTCCGGCAGCCCGGTCATCGCGCGATGGACCGCCGTCACGGCCGGAGCCAGGAAGCCGCCCCACGCCGGTCCGCGCAGGAAGAACGTGTGCACGGTGTGCAGCGTCGGGATGCCGCGCTCGCGGCCGAGGCGCAGCGCGGTCGCGGCGAGGCCGTGCTCGGAGTGCGTGAGGACGAGGTCGGTCCCGGCCTCGTCCATCAGCGCGGCGAGGTCGCGCCGCGTGACGGCGTCGGCGCGGATGAGCGGCAGCCCCAGCAGCGGCACCGGCACGGAGGGCGCGACGTCGTGGAGCGTCACGCCGGTGCCGCGCAGCGCGAGGACCGAGCTCGCGTCGGGGGCTGCGACCGTGACCGCATGCCCGGCGCGCGCGAGCGCGAGCGCCTGCTGGACGACGGCCGTCTGCGCGCCGCCGAGGTAGGAGAAGGCGTAGTCCATCACGAGGAGGGGGTGGAGGGTGCTCACCGCGTGACGCTATCCGTCCGGGTCGGCGCGCGGATCCGGCCTGGGGATGCAGCCGCGGGCTCGGGAGGGATCGCGCGCGCGGAGGGCGGATGCGGTATCGGTCCCGCCGATCAGGTGCGGGGCTCGGCGCGGTCCCGCGCCCGCCGCAGGACAGCGACGACGATGGCGAGCGGCTTCATCCACGCCACCTCGCCGAACCGGTAGTCCTGGGCGCGGGCGAGCCGGTCCGCGAGGTCCGGGCGCAGCCCGCGCAGGATGCGGCGCGCCTCCTCGGCGTGCACGGGATCCGAGACGATGCGGATGGTGTCGGCGTGCTCGACGAGCGGGATCGCGTTCGCCACGTTCTCGCGGGTGCTCCGGCTCGTCTCGTCGAGCGCGACGGGGCCGGCGTAGTCCAGCCCCTCGCGGGCGTACCGGGCGAGGATCCGGGCCTCGGGCTCGTCGCCCCGGACGGATCCGCCGCACAGGACGAGCACCGTCGACGCGGCCCGCGGGTCCATGGAGCGCAGCGCCGCGCGCACGCGGTACCGGTTGACGCTGTTCGCCCGCGGCCCGGCGTCGCCGAAGCCCAGCACCACCACCGCCTCGCGGCCCACGTCGCGGCGCGGGCGGCCGAGCCCGCGCGTGCTCGCGAGCCGGTGGATCCCCTCGCTCGCGAGGAGCAGCGCCGCGAGGGCGGCGAGGAGCGCGGCCGGCACGGCGACGACGATCCGGCGGGTCCGCATGCGCCCAGGCTACGGGGCGGACGCCGGCGGAGCGGGGCGTGACCGGCCGGGACCCGGACCGGCACCGGGTCCGTCAGCCGGAGGAGCGCGCGGCCTTCACGAAGGCGACGACCGCGTTGGCGTGCCCGTGGCCGAGGCCGTGCTCCGCCTTCAGCCACGCCACGACCTGCATGTGCGGCTCCTGGTCGAGACGGCCGTCGGCGAGGTCGATCCAGTGCTGGACGGGCTGCCCGTACGTCCGCTCGATGCTCGGGAAGTAGGAGGCGGGCCCGCGGGCCCCCTGCCCGTCGGCGGGCGGGGGCGGGGCGACGATGCCGTGCGCGTTCATGGTGCGACGGTACCGGCTCGCGCTCCCCGCGGCCACGGGCGGCGGCGTCGCGCGCCACGCTCCCTCCCGCCGCTGTCAAGGGGGCGGCGCCGTCGGTCCGTCGGGCTTGGGGTCGGAGTCACAGCGTGCACGCCCGCCCGGACCCCGTGGGCCGCTCGTCAGGTACGTCGGGCCTTCCCCGGCGCCGGAACCCGGGGGTCACATGGACAGCGTCACCAGCATCCGCATCGACGGACATCCGTTCCAGCTCGCCGACGGCGAGGACGTCGCCGAGCTCAAGTCGCGCATCGTCGCCGCCGTCACCGACGGGTCGCGGTTCGTCGACTTCTCCACCGCGTCGCAGGGGGCCGTGTCCTTCCTCGTGACGCCCCGCTCCGTCGTCCGCTTCGAGGTGCGCGAGCGCGTCGAGGAGGAGCTCGCGGCGTTCGACGACGACGCGTCCGTCGGGGACGCGGACGTGGACCTGTACCGCTTCGGCTGATCGCCGCGCCGACCCGGGAGCCCGGGACGGCGCGGATCCTGCGCCGTCCCGGGTCGCGCTCGCGTGCTCGCCGGGTTCCGTGCGGCACCGGTCGCGTGGCACGGCCGCACCGGGGTGCGGCGTGTCCGGGTCCGGCTCCGCGGCGGCCCGCTCGGGGCTCCGCACGCCCAGGGTGCGGAGGCGGCGCGATCCGACGCCATGTTCCCGGTGACCCCTTGACTCCGGGCCTGCGCTCGTGGCAGGGGCGTCGAGGGCCCTCCGGCTCCCGGCACGGCCGTGGTTCAATGGGGCGTCCTCCTCCGGGAGGGGCCTCCCGCGGGAGGCGCGGCGGTGGGGCTCGCCGTCCCCGGACCTCGACATCCCCGTCGACGACGGTCCCTGTCCCACGGCGCCGCGATGCCCTCCGAGAGGGGAGACCCATGACCGCCTCTCGTCCATCCCCCCGCCCCGGCGGCGGGCACGCCGACACGGCGGATCCGGGGCGTCCGGTGCACCTGCGCTGGTCCTCGCTCGGGCTCGTCGCGCTCGGCGGCGCCGTGGGCACGGGCATCCGCGAGGCGCTCGCCCTCACCTGGCCGGCACCCGCCGGCGGCATCCCCGTGACGATCCTCCTGATCAACGTCGTCGGCGCCTTCGCGCTCGGCGCCCTGCTGGAGCGGCTCGCGCGGCGGGGGCCCGACGAGGGACGCCGCCGGGCGGTCCGCCTCCTCGTGGGGACGGGCGTCCTCGGCGGCTTCACCACCTACGGCTCGCTCGCCACGGACGCCGCCGTGCTCGCGGGATCCGCGCTCGGCACGGCGCTCGCGTACGCGGGGCTCACCCTCGTCGCGGGCGCGACGGCGTCCGTCGCCGGGATCGCGGTGGGTGCGGCCCTGCACCGGCGCACCGCTGCCGGGCGCGACGCTGCCGACCGCGACGCTACCGGCCGCGACGCGGAGGCCGCGTCGTGACCGGCCCGCTCGTGTTCGCGCTGATCTGCGTCGCCGGCGGCGTCGGATCCGCCCTGCGCCTGCTTCTCGACGGTCTCGTCCGCGGTCGCGTGCGGACGGCGTACCCGGTGGGGACCACGGTCGTCAACGTCACGGGATCGCTCGGGCTCGGCCTCCTCACCGGCGCGGCCGCGCAGGCCGGCCTCCCGCACGACCTCCTGCTCATCCTCGGCGGCGGGCTGATGGGCGGATACACGACCTTCAGCACCGCGAGCGTCGAGACGGTGCGCCTCGCGCAGGCGGGCCGTCCGGTCGCGGCCCTCGCGAACGGCCTCGGGATGCTCCTCGCCTCGATCGCCGCCGCGGGCCTCGGCCTCGTGGTGGGCGCGGCGCTGTGATCGCGCCGACGGCCGCGGCCGAGCCCCTCTGGACCACGACCGGACGGCGCGACCTGCACCGCGGGCGCGTCGTCCTCGTCGAGCAGGACGTGCTGCTGCCGGACGGCAGCGCGTCGCGCTACGAGGTGGACGAGAGCGTGCCGTTCGCGGTGGCGACCCTCGTGGTCGACGGGGACGAGGTCGTGCTCTCGCGGCAGTACCGGCACCCGCTCGGGCGGTGGATCCTCGACCTCCCCGGCGGCGCGGGCGACGCCGGCGAGCGGCCCGAGGACGCCGCCCGCCGCGAGCTCGAGGAGGAGCTGGGCCTCGTCGCGCCCGACCTCCGGCACCTGCGCACCTACGCCGTGAACCCGGGCCGGGCGTCGTGGCTCGTGCACGTGTTCGCGTGCACGGCTCCCACCACCGCGGGCGCGGCCGACCGCTCCGACCCGTCCGAGCAGGTGCGCCTCGTGCGCATGCCCGTGGCGGAGCTGGACGCGCTCATCGCCGCGGGCGGCGTGGAGGACCCGACCCTGCTGATCGCGCGCGCGGCGGCCGCGGAGCAGGGCCTCCTGCCGCCGGTCGGGGCGGTCCGCGGGGGCTGAGCCCCGGCAGACCGGCCGGCCGCCGGCGACGCGTCAGTCGCGCAGGGCGTAGGTGAGCAGCGCGTTCCCCGCGCTCGTGATCTCGGAGCGGAGGAGCGTCAGCCGCGTGGTCGGGTCGTCGGGCGCGAACAGGCGGCGGCCGGATCCCGCGACGACCGGGTGCGTCATGAGCGTCAGCTCGTCGAGCACCCCCGCGAACAGCAGCTGCCGGGTGAGCGAGATCGTGGCGAACAGGGAGATGTCGCCGCCGTCCGTGCGCGTGAGGGCGGTCAGGGCCTCGACGACGTCGCCTTCGATGAGCGTCGCGTTCCAGCCGAGGTCGCCCGTGAGGGTCCGTGAGGCGACGAGCTTCTCGATGGGGTTGATGAACGCGCCGAACGGGTCGTCCGCGGGTGCCGACGGCCAGTACGACGACCACTCCTCGTAGCCGTGCCGGCCGAGCACGGCCGTGGTCACGGTGCTCATCAGCCGTCCCATGCCGGCGCCGAGCTCGGCGTCGAAGCTGTCGAACTGGAACCGGTCCGGCGACTCCACGACGCCGTCGACGGACATGAACAGACCTGCGGTGAGCTTGCGCACGGGCTCCTCCTCGAGCTTCGGGGTGCTCCCACATCATCCGGCCTCGCCCGCCGCACGTCGAAGCCGTCGCCGCGGGACGGTTTCCGGTTAACCGCTTTCTACACGAGCCCGCCACCGGCGTCAGCGTCGCCGCCATCGGGTGCGCGACGACGCCTCCCGGATGCGCGCGGAGCTGGCGGATCAGGGTGTCGTCGACGCCCGGACCCCCGCCGCCTCAAGGAAGAGACCACGCGATGTCCCCTCGATCCACCGCCCGCCAGCCGCCTCGTCGAGCGCGCGCCGCCCTCGCGGCCGCCTTCCCCCTCGTCCTCGCCGGCTGCTCCGGCGGCGGCGGTGGCGGATCCTCCTCGGGCGGCAGCCCCTCGGAGATCACCGTCACCGACTACTACAACGAGGGCAACGACAACGAGGTGATCGGCGAGACGCTCACGAAGTGCGGCGAGTCGCTCGACGTCACCATCAAGCGCACCTCCATCCCGGGCTCGAGCCTCATCCAGAAGGTGCTGCAGCAGGCGTCCTCCAAGACGCTCCCCGACGTGCTCATGCTCGACAACCCCGACCTGCAGCAGATCGCCGCGACCGGCGCGCTCGCCCCGCTCGAGGACTTCGGGATCTCCACCGACGGCTACGCGCAGGGCGTGGTGGACGCCGGCACCTACGAGGGGAAGACCTACGGCCTCGCGCCCACCGTCAACACCATCGCGCTCTTCTACATCACGCAGATGCTGGCCGACGCCGGCATCCAGCCGCCCACCACGTGGGACGAGCTGAAGACCGCGTCCGCCGCGCTCACCGAGGGCGACCGTTACGGCATCGCCATGGACGCCAACGCCACCTACGAGGGCACCTGGCAGTTCCTGCCCTTCATGTGGTCCAACGGCGGCGACGAGAAGGACATCGCGACGCCCGAGACCGCGGAGGCCCTGCAGCTCTGGACGCGACCTGGTGAAGGACGGCTCGGCCTCGCAGAGCGTCGTCAACTGGACCCAGGCCGACGTCAACGACCAGTTCATGGCCGGCAAGACGGCGATGATGGTCAACGGCCCGTGGCAGATCCCGGCCCTCACCGAGTCGGGCGCATCGACTACGGCATCGCCACCATCCCCGCGCCCGAGGCGGGCGGCGCGTCCGTCGCCCCGCTCGGCGGCGAGGTGTGGACCGTCCCGCAGACGGGCGACAAGGCGAAGCAGGCGATCGCCGCGAAGGTCGTCGAGTGCCTGAACAGCGACGAGAACCAGCTCGACATGGCCACCAAGCGGTTCACCATCCCGTCCAAGACCGCGGTCGCCACGCAGTTCGGCGAGCAGGTGCCCGAGGAGCAGGTGTTCGTCGACCTCGTCGCCGACGCCCGCGCCCGCACCGGCGAGCTCGGCGAGGAGTGGCCGAAGGCCGCCACCAAGATCTACACGGCCGTGCAGTCGGCGCTGACCGGCCAGTCCTCGCCGGAGGACGCGCTGAAGAACGCCGAGCAGGGCTGATGGCGACGACCGCCGTCCCGGCCCGTCCCGCCGCCGCCCACGGCGGCCGGGCGGGACCGGGGCGCCGGCGCCGCGGCCGACGCGCCGCGGCCCGTGCGCCGCCGACCCCGCTTCAGGTGGGAGCGCTTCTTCCAGGCGATGTTCCTGGTGCCGGCGGTCGTCTACCTCGTGCTCTTCTTCGGCTTCCCCGTCGTGAAGAACGTCGTCATGAGCTTCCAGGAGTACACGACGACCACGTTCTACACGGGCGAGGCGCCGTGGGGTCGGGTTCGCGAACTACGCGTCCGTGATCTCCTCGGGGATCTTCTCGACCGCGGCTCCTCAACACGTTCCTCTTCACCGCGGGCTCGATCCTCGGACAGTTCGTCATCGGGCTCGTGCTCGCGCTGTTCTTCCGTCGGTCGTTCCCGCTCAACGGGCTGCTCCGGGCGCTCCTGCTCCTGCCGTGGCTCCTGCCGCTCATCGTCTCCAGCGCGGTGTGGAAGTGGATCCTCGACCAGGACTCCGGCGTGCTCAACCAGTTCCTGCTCGGCGCGGGCGTCGTGCAGGACCCGGTGCCGTGGCTGACGAGCCCCGCGTTCGCCCTCATCACGGTGATCGCCGTGAACGTGTGGATCGGGATCCCGTTCAACACGACGATCCTCTACGGCGGCCTGCAGGACATCCCGCCGGAGCTGTACGAGGCGGGCTCCCTCGACGGGGCGACCGGCTGGCGCGGCTTCCGGTACATCACCTGGCCGCTGCTGCGGCCCGTGGTGGGCGTGGTGCTCGTGCTCGGCGTCGTCTACACGATCAAGGTGCTCGACATCATCCTCGGGCTCACGAACGGCGGGCCCGCGAACGCGACGCAGACCATCGCGACGCAGTCGTACACGCTCTCGTTCCAGCAGTTCGACTTCGGGTCGGGCGCCGCCCTCAGCAACATCCTCATCGCCATCTCGGCGGTGTTCGCGGTGGTCTACCTCCGCGCGAACAGGAAGGCCGTCGATGAGTGACACCGTCGTCCCCGTCCGCCCCCGCGGGCGGACCCGCGGGCCGCTGCCGCAGCGGGTCGGATCCCGGCGGCCGCGCGCCGACCGCAGCTGGATCTCCACGGTCGTCGGCATCGCGATCCTCGCCCTGATGCTGTTCCCCGTCTACTGGATGATCAACATCTCCCTGCAGCCGGCCGGCCCCGCCATCGAGGCCGCCTGGTTCCCGTTCGAGGCGCAGTTCGAGGGCTACGCGACGGCGCTCCGCGAGCAGGGGCAGGCGCTCGGCACGAGCCTCGTGATCGCCCTCGGCAGCGTGGTGCTCAGCCTCGCCATCGCCACCCCGGCGGCCTACGCGCTGGCCCAGTTCCGGTTCCGCTGGATCAACGCCGTGCTGTTCGGGATCCTCATCTCGCAGATGATCCCCGGCATCGTCGTCGCCAACGCGCTGTACGCCGCGTACAACGACGTGGGGCTGCTCAACTCGATCCCGGGCCTGATCCTCGCGGACTCCACCGCGGGCATCCCGTTCGCGATCCTCATCATGCGGGCGTTCATGGCGAACATCCCGCCGTCGATCATCGAGGCGGCCAAGGTGGACGGCGCCGGGAACTTCCGGGCGTTCCGCTCCATCGTGCTGCCGGTGAGCCTGAACGCGGTGATCACGGCCGGGCTCTTCACGTTCCTGTTCACGTGGAGCGACTTCCTGTTCGCGCTGACGCTCACCACCACCGACGACGTGCGCCCCATCACCCTCGGGATCTACCAGTACATCGGCACGTACACCGCCGACTGGAGCACGGTGATGGCGACGGCCGTGCTCGCCTCGCTCCCCGCGATCGTGCTGCTCCTCGCGGCGCAGCGCTTCATCGCGGCCGGCGCGACCGGCGGCGCCGTCAAGTGACCGGCCTCCCGCGGCCGCGCGCCCCCGACGGCGCGCGCCCCTCGACCCTCCGCACGACACCTCCGAGAGAGAGACACCATGACCGACACCCCCACCCCCCTCCGCGTCACCGTCTGGGGCGAGAACCGCCACGAGCGGATCGAGCAGCACGTGCAGGAGCGCTACCCCACGGGCATGCACGGCGCCGTCGCCGAGGGCGTGCAGGAGAACCTGCCCGAGGCCGTCGTGGAGATCGCGACCATGGACCAGCCCGAGCACGGCCTCACCGAGGAGCTGCTCGCCCGTACGGACGTGCTCACCTGGTGGGGCCATGCGGCCCACGCGGAGGTGGAGGACGAGATCGTCGAGCGCGTGCACCGCCACGTGCTCGCGGGCATGGGCCTCATCGTGCTGCACTCCGGGCACTGGTCGAAGATCTTCACGAAGCTCATGGGCACCACGTGCACCCTCCGCTGGCGCAGCGAGCACGACCGCGAGCTGGCGTGGACCGTGAACCCGCAGCACCCCATCACCCGCGGCGTCCCGAACCCGATCGTCATCGGCACGAGCAGGAGACGGCACGGCGAGCACTTCAGACGCGCGCCACGCCGCCGACGAGCTCGCGTTGATCTCGGGCTTCACCGGCGGGCGAGGCGTTCCGCAGCGGCACGCCGCACCGCCGCGGCTTCGGCCATCTTCTTCTCGCCCGGCGACCAGGACTTCCCCGTGTACCACCACACCGACGTCCGCCGGGTGATCGCGAACGCCTGCGAGTGGGCGCGCCCCGACCGCGAGCGCGAGACGCCCACGCTGCTGCGCTACGAGCAGGGCGAGTTCTTCCAGGGCGCCGACTACGCCGGGGCGCTGGAGCGATGACTGGGACACCGCCCGGCGCACGTCCGCGGACGCGCCCGCCCACCTGGGTCGTCGCGCCCTCGGACGGCGCCCGCCTGCGCGTCGTGCAGGTCGGCGCCGGCGGCATGGGGCAGGCGCTGGGCCGCGCACCATCGCGGAGGATCCCGACGTCGAGCTCGTCGGCGTCGTCGACCTCGACGAGGCGGCCGCCCGCGCGGGCGCATCGGCCCACGGCGCATCCGCGGAGGCGTCCACCGACCTCGGCGAGCTCATCGAGCGGGTGCGCCCGGATGCGGTGATCGACGTCACCATCCCCCGCGCCCACCATCCCGTCACCACGCAGGCGCTCTTCGCGGGCCTGCCGGTGCTCGGCGAGAAGCCCGTGGCGCTGACGGTCGCGGAGGGGCTGTCGCTCGCGGCGGCCGCGGAGGTCACCGGCGAGCTGTTCATGGTGAGCCAGTCGCGTCGGTACAACGACCACCTCGTCGCCCTCAAGCGCCGGGCCGCCGACCTCGGCGGCGTCGGCATCGTCACCACGGAGTTCTTCAAGGCGCCGCGCTTCGGCGGCTTCCGCGAGGAGATGGACGACGTGCTCCTCCTCGACATGGCGGTGCACCAGTTCGACGCCGTCCGGTACCTGCTCGACGCGGATCCGGTGAGCGTCTACTGCGAGTCGTACAACCCCGCCTGGAGCTGGTACGCGGGAGATGCCGGGGCCACCGCCGTCTTCACCTTCGAGGGCGGGGTGCGGTACGTCTACACCGGCAGCTGGTGCAGCCCCGGCGCGGAGACGTCGTGGAACGGGTCCTGGCGGTTGAGCGGCGCCCACGGCACCGCCCTCTGGGACGGCGACCACGAGCCCACGAGCGAGATCACGGAGGCGCCCGACGGTCCGCCCGCGGAGCCGGAGGCCGCCGACCCGGTCGGCGTGGAGATCGCCGGGTCGCTCCGCGCCTTCGTCCGCGCGCTCCGCACGGGCGACCGGCCGCACGGCGAGGTGCACGGCAACGTCATGAGCCTCGCCATGGTGGAGGCCGCGATCGAGTCGAAGGACACGGGTGCGCGCCTCGACGTCGACGACGTGCTCGACCGCGCGTACGCCACCGCGCTCGCCGACGAGCGGCGCGACGACGTGCGCGCGCAGCTCGAGGAGTGGCGTGAGCGGGGGGTGCGGGAGGCGCTCCAGGGGCCGCCGGCGTCGGAGGCCCTCGTGGGCGCCGCGGCCGTCGCCCACCCGGCCGCCGCCGGGTAGCCTCGTCGGGTGGGGATCCAGTGACCGGGCTCGAGCCGGACGACGCAGTGGGCGCGTCCGCGACGGGCGCACCGCTCCCGGACCCCGCCCGCGCCGTCCCGCTCGCCCCCGACCCGCGCTCCCGCGAGCTCCCGCCCGGCGGCGACGCCCGCTCGCGCGGCACCACCCCGGACCACGTGCGCCGCTCCAACCTCGCGACCGTGCTCCAGATCGTCCACGAGACCGGGCCCGCCTCCCGTTCGGAGCTGACCCGCGAGACGGGCCTCAACCGCTCCACCATCGCGGCGCTCGTCGGCGAGCTGCAGGACCTCGGCCTCGTCGTCGAGTCCGAGCCGCCCGGCACCAACCGCGTCGGCCGGCCGAGCCCCATCGTCTCCGCCGAGCCGGGCGTGGTCGTCTTCGCCGTGAACCCCGAGATCGACGCCGTCACCGTGGGCCTCGTCGGGCTCGACGGCACGGTGCAGCGGCGCCTCCGCCGCGACACCGACGGGATCCCCACCGCCGTCGAGGCCGCCCGGCTCGCGGCCGGCATCATCGCGGAGCTGCGGGCCGACCTCCGCGCGACCCGGCCCGGCGCGCGCGTCCTCGGCGTCGGCGTCGCCGTCCCCGGGCTCGTGCGCTTCGACGGCGGGCTGGTGCGCCTCGCGCCGCACCTCGGCTGGGTCGACGAGCCGTTCGCGGCGTCCTCGCGGAGGCGACCGGGCTGCCGGCGCTCGCCGCCAACGACGCGAGCCTCGCGGCCGTCGCGGAGGGGCGGTTCGGATCCGGCCGCGACGTCGACGACCTCGTCTACCTCAACGGCGGCGCGAGCGGCGTCGGCGGGGGAGTGCTCATCGGCCGCCGTCCGTTCGGCGGCGCGGAGGGCTACGGCGGGCGCAGCTCGGCCACACGCTCGTGGACTCGGCCGGCGAGCTGTGCCACTGCGGCGCGGTCGGCTGCCTGGAGACCACCGTCGGCCAGGACGCCCTGCTCGAGGTCACCGGGCTCCCGCGCTCGCGCGCCGACGAGCTGGGCGACGGTGCTCGCGGCGGCGCTCGCGGCCGGCGACCCGGCGGTCACCGCGGAGGTCGAGCGTCGGATCGACAACCTCGCCGTGGCGCTCCGCAACGTGGTCAACATCTTCAACCCGTCGCTCGTGGTGCTCGGCGGCTTCCTCGGGTCGCTGCACGCGGCCGATCCCGACCGGATCCTCGCCCGCGCGACCGCCCAGGCGCTCCCCGGCGCCCGCGAGGCCCTCCGCATCCGCCGCGCGGCCCTCGGCCCCGACCGGTTCATGATCGGCGCGGCCGAGCTGGCCTTCGCGCGCGTGCTGGTGGATCCCTCGGGCGTGATGCGCGCCGCCGTCGCCGACCCCGAGCGCACCACCGGACGAGCGATCCGCCCGCGCGCGCTCTGGGCGCCGCCGCCGTCGCGCTGCTCGCGCTCGGGGGTGCTCGCGGTCGGCGTCTGGTCGGGCGGCTGCCGCGACTACGCGGGCATCCCCGGCGAGTGCTGGGCGGAGCCGAGCCTCGGCTGGCCCGGGGCGGTGCTCGCCGCCGTGGTGTGCGCGTCCGCCGCGGCACTCTGCATCCGGCGGGCCACCCGGAGCACCCCGCGACGCCCCGGCTCCTGAAGCCGCCGCTCCTCCGGGCGCGGCGGCTGCTGCTGCCGCGGAGGTGCGCGGATCCGGATGCGGTCGAGCGAGCCTCAGGCGGAGGCGGCGCCCAGGCGGTCGACGAAGCGGTGCAGCGTGTCGCGGAGCCCGGTCAGCTCGGCGACCGACATGCCGGTCCTCGCGGCGACCCGTCCGGGCACGTGCTCGGCCTCCGCGCGCAGCGCCCCGCCGGCGTCGGTGAGGGTGACGAGCACCACCCGCTCGTCCTCCTCGCTCCGCGCGCGCTGCACGAGCCCGGCGCCCTGGAGACGCTTGAGCAGGGGCGTGAGGGTCGCGGGCTCCAGCTGCAGGGCGGAGCCGAGGTCGGAGATCGACCGGCCGTCGCGCTCCCACAGCGCGAGCATGACGAGGTACTGCGGATGGGTGAGTCCGAGGGGCTCCAGGATCGGGCGGTAGACCGAGACGACGGTGCGCGCCGCGAGGACGGCGGCGAAGCAGACCTGGCTCTCGAGCGCGAGGGGGTCGGTGCTCATGCGCGTCCCGTCTTCCTGTCCCGGCAGCCTCCGGCGACGAGCGCCGGAATACCGCGTACACTGAATACTATGACACGCGGTAAAGGTGAGGGCGACGGCCGGGCACGCCGGCTTCGGCGCGGCGGTCGAGCGGTTCAACGAGCGGCTGCGCACCGTACCTCGGAGCGCCGCCCCTCGGGCCCTACACCGACGACCCGGTGCCCGAGCCGCAGTCCCGGCTCTGCCCCATGTGCGGGAAGCCGATGCCCGACGACGACATCGACCGCTCGGGCCCCCGGACGCAGGTGCGCTGCCCAGTCTGACGCCGGCGTGGCAGGGCGTGCCCGGGAACTGGCGCGCCGAGGCGGCGCAGGGCAGGCACGCGATTCCGCGGGGGCGGCGCGAGTACGCCGAGACGCCGAGACGGCGACCGGTGTGCCGGTCGCCGTCTCGTCATGTTCGTGCGGGGTGCGGTCGGGTCAGCGGACGCTCTCGGAGACGCTGAGGCTGGCGCGCTGCGGGGCGGGGAACGCGAAGTGCGCGTAGCGCTGGTCCTGGTCGACGAACGTCTTGAGGAACGCGATCGACGCGCTCAGGATGTCCACGTTCTTGTGCTGGGGCGCCTCGTGCGTGGCGCCGGCCAGTTCGATGTACTGGCGCGGCGTCGTCTTCGGGAGGTGGTCGTAGTAGCTCCGGCCGAACGTCGCGGGGACCGCGAGGTCGTCCGCCTGCCCCGTGATGATGAGCGTCGGCGTCGTGATGGAGCCCGCGGCGGGCAGGTCGGTGCTGCTCAGGTCGTCGTTGCCGTAGTAGGGCGTGAACGCGAGCACGGCCTTCAGCTCCGGATGCGTGGTCGCGAGCTTCAGGGCGCCTCCGCCGCCCATGGAGTAGCCGGCGACGGCGATGCGCGACGGGTCGAGGCGGCCCTTCAGCACGGGTGCCTCCTTGAGGTAGTCGACGGCGGCGCCGATCTGGTCGGCACGGGCGTTCGGGAAGTCCGACGGGTCGAGCGTGTCCATGTTGAGCACGATGAAGCCCTGCGAGGCGAGCGCCGGGCCGTACCAGCCGACGCTGCCCTTGAGGCCCGTGAACCCCTGGGGCCAGGACCACCGCGCCCACCGTCCTCCCCTGCGTGTTGGTGGGATAGAAGATCGTGCCGCCGCCGAAGCCGGTGACGTCCGTGGGGAGCACGCGCGTCTTGTGCGCCTTCTCGGGCCCCGTCATCGAGGAGATGCGCGAGCGTGGATCGGGGCACCGGCAGGGCCCGGATGATCGGCGCGCCTGGCTGGAGCTGGAGACCGAGCGCGGTGACGACGGTGACGGCGGCGACCGTCCGGCATCCGCGGCCGGAGAAGAAGTCGGCATGGCGGTTCCTTCGTCGCGCTGGGCACGGCGATGCCGACGGCGCTGGGGAAGCCTCGTCGGCTGCACGGGGATGCGCTCGCCATCGGTCTCGAGCCGCGGACGGTGCCGGGCTCGTGCCGAGCTCGTCCGGGATGCCGAGGCTAGGTCGCCGAGCGCTGGCCGCGGACCCGGCTGTCCACATGCCCGAGCCGCCCTCTCCGCCTGTGGACACGGGGCGCGCCGAACGGCCGGATGCGCATGGCGGGCCGGCCGGGCCTCGCCACCGTCGGTCGGCCGGGCCTCAGCCGCCCGACCGGCCGCTCGTCGGGCGCCGGATCCTGCCCGGCGTCAGGCCGTCGTCGCCGACGTCGGCCGCGAAGGACGCGACCCGGGACCCGAGGTCGTCGATGAGCTGCGCCGTCGCCGCATCCGGGTCGAAGCCCAGGTACGGACTGGGCCGGGGCCGTCTGCATGTTCGCGCTGCACTCGAAGTCCGTGCACACGAGCGTGCCGATGGTGTTGCCGTTGCGGCCCGCGGCCCCGGCCCGGCGGGCGCTGTAGAAGGAGACCGACAAGCCGGGTGAAGCGACGAAAAACGCGAAAGCGTTTCACGATAAATGCGAAAACATCTCTTGACACTGCACGAGGAACGGTTAAACACCCGGTTTGCACAACCGAACGAGTAGATGAACATAAACA